>NZ_JBQEOI010000007.1:0-148333 GCF_052045125.1 Paracoccus sp. 22332 | reverse complement strand
GCCCCGGCCCGATCAGGTCAAGCGCCGATCAGCCCTTGGGGCTGATCATGTCTTCGGGGCGGACCACGCGGTCGAAGGTCTCGCCGTCCACGAAGCCCAGGGCGATGGCCTCCTCGCGCAGGGTGGTGCCGTTCTTGTGCGCGGTCTTGGCGACCTTGGTGGCATTGTCATAGCCGATGGTCGGCGCCAAGGCCGTCACCAGCATCAGCGATTCCTTCATCAGCTTCTCGATCCGCGCGACATTGGCCTGGGTGCCCACGACCATGTTGTCGGTAAAGCTGCCCGCCGCGTCGCCCAGCAACTGCATGGATTGCAGCACGTTATAGGACATCATCGGGTTATAGACGTTCAGCTCGAAATGCCCCTGCGACCCGGCGAAGGTCACGGCCGCGTCATTGCCCATCACATGCGCGCAGACCATGGTCAGCGCCTCGGCCTGGGTCGGGTTGACCTTGCCCGGCATGATCGAGGATCCCGGCTCGTTTTCCGGCAGGATCAGCTCTCCCAGGCCCGAACGCGGCCCGGACCCCAGCAGACGCATGTCGTTCGCGATCTTGAACAGGCTGGCGGCAACCGTTTTCAGCGCGCCCGAGAAGAACACCATCGCGTCATGGGCGGCCAGGGCCTCGAACTTGTTCGGCGCGGTGACGAAGGGCAGGCCGGTGATCCGGGCGATTTCCGCCGCGATGGCGGTGTCCCAGCCTTTCTTCGTGTTCAGCCCGGTGCCGACGGCGGTGCCGCCCTGCGCCAGTTCATAGATCTGCGGCAGGCACAGCTTCACCCGCTCGATCCCCATCTTGACCTGATGGGCATAGCCGCCGAATTCCTGGCCCAGCGTCAGCGGCGTCGCATCCTGGGTATGGGTGCGGCCGATCTTGATGATGTCCTTGAATTCCTCGGACTTCGCGACCAAGGCCTTGTGCAGCTTTTCCAAGCCGGGGATCAGCGTGTCGCGCGCCACCATGCCGATGGCGACATGCATCGCGGTCGGGAAGGTGTCGTTGGACGACTGGCCCATGTTCACATGGTCGTTCGGATGGACCGGCTTCTTAGACCCCAGCTCGCCGCCCAGGATCTCGATGGCGCGGTTGCTGATCACCTCGTTTGCGTTCATGTTCGACTGGGTGCCGGAACCCGTCTGCCAGACCACCAGCGGGAAGTTGTCGTCGAACTTGCCCTCGAAAACCTCGGTCGCGGCCTGTTCCATCGCCTTGCCGATGGCCGGGTCCAGATCGCCATTGGCCTGGTTCACCCGCGCCGCCGCCAGCTTGATCGCGCCAAGCGCGCGGATGATGGCGACCGGCTGGCGTTCCCAGCCAATGGGGAAATTCTGGATCGAACGCTGCGTCTGCGCGCCCCAGTATTTGGAGGCGTCGACCTCCAGCGGGCCGAAGCTGTCGGTCTCAAGGCGGGTCTTGGTCATCGGATCGCTCCCTCGCAATTTTGCAAGGGTTCTAGCGGCCGCGGCGCGGATAGGCAATTCGTATACGATGGTATGCCTAAATCCGCTCCAGCGCATCCATGGCCCCGCGCAGGGCGGGATCGTCGCCGAAAGGCTGGATCGGGCGCGGGGGCTGCGCCTTGGACAGGCCCAGCAGGTTCGCGGCCCGGTGGACGACACGGATGCTGCCCGCCTGCCGGAACTGCGTCCACAGCGGATCCAGGGCCGCGTCGATCCGGGCGGCTTCCGCTGCGTCGCCCGCCTGCGCCGCGCGGACAAGGCGCAGCATCCGGGCAGGCCAGATGCCCGCCGCCACGCTGTAGAACGCATCCGCCCCGGCCAGCATCGACGCGCCGCAGCCCCAGTCGCCGCTGTAGCCCAGCGAAAACCCGTCTGGCAGCGCCGCGCGCAGGTCCGCGATCTGGGCCGCAAAGGCGCCGGCTGCGGGAAGCGGCATCTTGACCGCGCGAATCGTCGGAATGGCGGCCAGACGCCGCAGCAGCGTCACGGAAAAGCTGAAATGGGTCGTGGTCGGGTTGTCATAGACGCAGATCGGCAGGTCGCTGGCCTCGGCAATCGCAGCGTAATGGGCGAAAACCTCATCCTCGGTCAGCGGAGTGTAGGAGATCGGCGCCACCAGAAGCCCCTCGGCGCCGCTGTCCTGCGCATGGCGCGCCAGTGACTGGGCCATGCTGGTCCGCAATGCGCCCACGCCGACGATGACGGGCACCTGGCCGCCGATCTCGGCCGTCGCGGACTCGGTCGTCGCGCGCCGCTGGTCGGGATCCAGATAGGCATAGCCGCCGGTGCTGCCCAGAACGCAGATCGAATCCACCCCGGCCTCGGCGCAGCGGCGCAAGATGGCGCGCAGATCGTCGGTCAGAACCCGGCCCTCGGGGTCGGCAGGGGTGATCGGAAAGGCCGATAGGCCCTGAAAGGGGGACATGGGATCCTCGGGTTGCCGCGCGTGCAGATGGCCATGCGGCAGGCGGTTTGGCAAGGATCAGGCGAACAGCATCCCGTCCAGTTCGTTCCCCCGGTCATCGACGGGATGGCACCAGACCTTGAAGCCGGTAAGGGTGTGGGGACCGAAGGTGTTGATCAGCGGCACGTCCGCCGCGTCCAGGCCGCGCGCCACCACCACCCGGCCGATGCGGCGGTCGTTGTTGCGGGGATCGAAGGTCCACCACTTGCCGCCCAGGAAAACCTCGATCCAGGCGGCGAAGTCCATCGGGGCAGGGACTGGCGGCACGCCGATATCGCCGACATAGCCGTTGACGTATCGCGCCGGGATGTTCAGCGCCCGCAGATAGGCCAGCGTCAGATGCGCGAAATCCCGGCAGACGGCCACCCGGTCGCTGCGCGCGCTGGCGGCGGTGCGGAATTGAGAGGCCAGCTTGTAATCGAAGACCAGACTGCCGTTCACATGATCGACGATATACTGGACCCGGTTCCAGCCGGGGGCGATATGGCCGAACAACTGCCAGGCCTCGTCGCTGACCAGATCGGTTTCGACATAGCGCGAGGCGGTCAGGAAGCCCAGCACCTCGGGCGGCAGGGATTCGATGGGCCATTCGGCGGCGTTGAAGTCAGTCTCGTCCCGTGTTCCGGGATCGTTCAGGGTGATGTCGCTGAACAGGGTGAAGGTTCCCGCCGGCGCCACCAGACGCCGACAGATGTTGCCGAAGCGGTCGACATAGCTTTGGACGGGCACCGACGGCGTGGTCCGAAAATCCTCGGGAAAGACGTAATCGCGGTGACGCGCCGCTTCCGGGGTGGTGAGACTGATCAGGGGCGTGTCCTGGGGCGTCTCGATCGTCATCTCGTGCCCGACCCGGATACGCATCAGGCGACCGTCGCGTCCATCGTGACCTCGGCGTTCAGCAGCTTGGAAATGGGGCAGCCCGCCTTGGCCTGCTGGGCCAGATCCTCGATCCGCGCCTTGTCGCCGTCGCCCGATATCTGGGTGACCAGATACGCCTTGGTGACGGTGAAGCCCTCTCCATCCTGTTCCAGCGTGATCTTCGAGGTGGTCTTGATGTCGATATCGCCGATCCCCGCCTCGCCCAGCATCTTGGACAAGGCCATGCTGAAGCAGGCGGCATGGGCCGCGCCGATCAGTTCCTCGGGGTTGGTGCCGGGGGTGTCGCCGAACCGGGTGTTGAAGCCATAGGACAGATCCTTCAGCGCGCCCGACTGGGTCGAGACCGTGCCCTTGCCGTCCTTCAGCCCGCCTTGCCATTCGGCCGATCCGCTGCGTGTGACCATGATCGTCTCCTTCGCTTGGTGATCTTCGGGGCCTAACGCAGCCGGGCGACGGCGGTTCGGCGCGGCGAACGCGATTTATCGCCGCAGCCTGTCACGAAGCCGTTGCGATTGCCGGTCATGCTTAAAAACACCCCATCACCGGAGTGTTTGATGACCCTGCATCCTGTTCTTGTTTTCGCCGTCGCCTCCCTTGGGCTTGCCGCCCTGGCCGATACCGCCGATGCGGCGACCTTCTATTTCATCCGTCACGCGGAAAGCACCGCCAATACCGGCGAGGCCTCGACCCCCGAGGAGATGCTGAACCCGCCCCTGACCGACCTGGGCAAGCAGCAGGCGCTGGACCTGGCGCTGACGCTGGCCGATGTCCCGCTGACCCACATCTATGTCAGCGGCTATCAGCGCACCGCTTTGACCATTGCCCCAACCGCGGCGGATAAGGGCCTGACCCCGGTGGCCATGCCCGAGATCGGCGAATGGCAATTCAAGGGCGCTTTGACCGGCGACCTTTATGCGCAACTGGCCGAGGTCATGGGCAAATGGGCGGCGGGCGACACCGCCGCCAAGATCGACGGCGCCGAATCGCTGGACGAACTGAACGCCCGCGTCCTGCCCGGCTATCGCGAGATCATCGAGCGTCACAAGGACGAGGACGGCGTGGTCGCCATCGTCGGCCATGGCGGCTCCATCGGCTGGACGATGCCCTTCTTCGCCAGCAACGTCCCGGCTGGCTATGGCTTGGGGCATGGGCTGCGCAACACCGCCATCGTGCAGGTGGTGCTGGATTCGCAGGGCAACCCGCTGGTCAGCAACTGGGACGGCACGCCCTTCGACGCGGCCGGCCCGCAGCCCGCGCCGGTTCCGCTGCCCGCCTCGGGCGTGCTGCTGGTCGCGGCCATCGGCGGGCTGGGCGCCGCACGCCGGTTCCGCAAGGCGGCCTGACCGGCCAGGGCAGCGCCGGGGCCGGTCAGGCCCCGGTCAACCCGTCAGCCGTGCCCGAACAGCCGCTGGTGTTCGGCGATGGCGAAGCGGTCGGTCATGCCCGCCACGTAATCCAGGACGATACGCGCGCATTGCGTCTCGTCCGCCGCGTCGCGCGCGATGCGGGACCAATGGTCGGGCATCTGGCCCGCATCGCGCAGGAACAGCGGGAACAGGTCGTTCAGCATCGCGGTGACATTGCCGCGTTCGACCACGACCGAGGGCGCGCGATACATGCGCGCGAACAGGAAGGACTTGATCGCCTTGATGTTCTGATACAGCGGCTTGGAAAAGCGGATGATCGGCCCGTCCATGTCGCGGATGTCTTGCGCCGATTGCGGCTGCAACCCCGCCAAGCGGTTCTGGGCCACGGCGATCACGTCCTCGACCATGACGCCGAAGACCCGGCGCAGCGCCTCGTAGCGGCGGCGGGTGGGGTCGAGGCCGGGGTAAAGGCGGTCCACCTCGGCGAAGGCGGGACCGACCACGGGCAGTTCTGCCAGGTCATCCTCGGTGAACAGTTCGGCGCGCAGCCCGTCATGCAGGTCGTGGTGGTTATAGGCCACGTCGTCGGCCACCGCCGCCACCTGCGCCTCGGCGCTGGCGTTGGTGTGCAGTTCCAGATCCCATTCGGCATTCACCTCGGCCAGGGCATAGGGCAGGGGGCCGGTGACGGGACCGTTATGCTTGGCGATACCCTCCAGAGCCTCCCAGGTCAGGTTCAAGCCGTCGAAATCGGCGTAATGGCGTTCCAGCCGCGTGACGATGCGCAGCGCCTGGGCGTTGTGGTCGAAGCCGCCATAGGGGGCCATCAGCGCGGCCAGGGCGTCTTCGCCGGTATGGCCGAAGGGCGGGTGGCCCAGATCATGGGCCAGGGCCACGGTCTCGGCCAGGTCGGTGTTCAGGCCCAAGGCGGCGGCGATGGTGCGGGCGACTTGGGCGACCTCGATCGTGTGGGTCAGGCGGGTGCGGAAATAATCGCCGCGATAGGCCTCTCCGTCATGTTCGACGAAAACCTGGGTCTTGTGCTTCAGGCGGCGGAAGGCCGAGGAATGGATGATCCGGTCGCGGTCGCGCTGCCAGGGGCTGCGGAAGGTGGACATGCGTTCGGGATGCAGCCGCCCGCGGCTGGCATCGGGATGGCAGGCATAGGGGGCATTCACAGGGGCAGGGCCTTCCTTGCAACAGGTGCTGTCCAGCCTATATCTAGGGCAGGCCTTCGAAAACGGAAACGCCCCATGAACCTGCCTCCGAAAGTCACCGAACGCGCCTTTGCCCGCCTGGCCGAGATCAACGAATCGGGCGATGCCCGCCCGCTGCGCGTGGCGGTTGCCGGGGGCGGCTGTTCGGGCTTTCAGTACGACATCCGCCTGGACAAGGCCGAGGCCGACGACCTGGTGCTGGAAGGCGCGGGCCAGCGCGTCGTGGTGGATCCGGTGTCGCTGCCCTATCTGGCGGGGGCGACCATCGATTTCGCGGATGAGCTGATCGGGGCGCGATTCGTCATCGACAATCCCAACGCCTCGTCCAGCTGCGGCTGCGGCACGTCCTTTTCCATCTAGCCGCACACGCGGCTGCGGGTATCCAGGTCGATGTCCAGCCTGCGGAGGCCGGGCGTCGGAAGCCTGTTGGGATCGTCGCGTTCGTCGTCCAGGTCGATCCGTTCGGTGGTCAGGGTCAGGCCCTGGCACAGATCCAGCGGCCCGGCGAACACGATCTGCATCTGGCCGCCATTCTCGATCAGGCGGATGATGTGGCCCTGTTTGCGCGCGACGCCCGCGCCGAAGCTCATCGGCCGGTCCATCCGGGTCCACTCGGTCAGCGGGCCGAACAGCGCGTCCTCGCCCTGCCATTCGCGGCCATGGGCGAACAGGACCGTCCAGGTTCCCGGCGGCACCAGCAGCCGGAAGAATTCGCCGCCGTGGATATAGCCCGCCATGACCGGATCGCCGCCGTCCTGCGGGGCCAGGAACACGACGTAATCGCGGCCTGGCATGGTCTTGACCACCAGCGGCAAGGTCGCGGGCACGCGGCTGCGGTTCCACATCAGCCCGGCGCGCGGCCGATCCTCGGCCCAGGCGGGCAGGGCCAGGGCGATCATCATCAACAGGGCGAACACGCGGCGCATGGCGCATCGTAACCGCATGACGCTTGGTTGCCAATCGGCGCGCGGGCGGTCATGGTGCCGCCATGAAGATCGCGACATTCAACATCAACGGCGTCAAGGCGCGCATCCAGGCGCTGACCGACTGGCTGGCCGCCGCCGGGGCCGACGTGGTGGTCCTGCAGGAAATCAAGTCGGTGGACGAAGGTTTCCCCCGCGAGCATTTCGAGGATCTGGGCTGGACCGTCGAAACCCACGGGCAAAAGGGCTTCAACGGCGTAGCGATCCTGTCCAGGCTGCCGCTTGAGGATGTGACGCGCGGCCTGCCCGGCGACGAGGCCGACGAACAGGCCCGCTATATCGAGGCGACGGTGATCGATTCGATCCCGGTCCGCATCGCCGGGCTGTATCTGCCGAACGGCAATCCCGCGCCGGGGCCGAAATACGACTACAAGCTGGCCTGGATGAAGCGGCTGCGCCTGCGTGGCGCCGAGTTGCTGGCCAGCGAGATGCCGGTGGTGATGCTGGGCGATTTCAACATCATCCCCGAACCCCGCGACGCGGCCCGGCCGCAGGCTTGGGTTGATGACGCGCTTTTCCTGCCGGAAAGCCGTGCGGCATTCCGGCGGATCCTCCATCAGGGCTGGACGGACGCGGTGCGGATCCGCGACCCTTGGGCCACGCGCGGGCCGTTCACCTTCTGGGATTATCAGGCGGGCGCTTGGTCGCGCGACGACGGCATCCGCATCGACCACCTGCTGCTGTCCCCGCAGGCCGCCGACCTGCTGATCGAGACCGGCATCGACAAGGAAGCCCGCGCGGGTGAAAAGCCCAGCGATCACGTTCCCGTCTGGGTCAGGCTGGCCGCCTGAGCCTAGATCACCAGCACGCCCGAATGCTTGGCCTTGTGTTCGGGTTCGACATGGATGGTGATCTGGGCGTCGTCCAGTTTCCGCTTCAGCGCGGCCTCGATCCGGTCGCAGATGGCATGGGCCTGGGCGACCGGCGTGTCTCCGTCCACCACCAGGTGAAAGTCGATGAAAGTCATGCTGCCAGCGTGGCGGGTGCGCAGGTCATGCGCCTCGATCGCGCCGGCGGCATGGTCCGAGATCGTGGCCCGGATGTCGCGCAGCATGTCGTCGGACACCGCCTCGTCCATCAGCCCGCCCAGCGAGGCGGTCATGACCTTCCATCCCGACCACAGGATATTGACCGCCACCGCCGCCGCCAGGATTGGATCCAGGATCGCATGTCCGGTGGCGGCGGCCAGGGCCACCCCCAGGATCACCCCGGCCGAGGTCACGACATCCGACAGCAGATGCCGCCCATCGGCCACAAGCGCGGGCGATCTCAGGCGCTGCCCCTGGCGGATCAGGACGCCGCACCAAACGGCGTTGACGATCCCCGCCAGGGCGTTGACCGCCAGTCCCAGAACGGGGGCGTCCAGCGGGCGGGGGTTGCGGATGCCGTGATAGGCTTCCTGGAGGATCAGCATCGCGGCGACGATGATCATCACGCCTTCCAGAACGGCCGACAGGAATTCCGCCTTGTGGTGGCCATAAGGATGGCCAGGATCGGCGGGCCGCTGGGCGATGCGGATGGCGATCAGCGCGGCCAAGGCGGTCGCGACGTTGACGGTGCTTTCCAAGGCGTCGGACAGCAGCGCCACCGATCCGGTCAGCCACCAGGCCAGGGTCTTCAGCCCCAGGACCACGATCCCGATTGCGATGCTGCCCCTGGCGATTCTGATGGTGCGGTTCATCGCGACGGTCCTTCGTGTCATCCCCCCGTCGGGCGGCATCTGACAGAACCCGGCGCCAGTTGCAACTGGAAAGGGGTGCTGGACGGCGCGGGCCGGTTTGACTAGCCATGGCGGAATGCAGACATTCGCGCTTTACCTCGCCGCCGCCCTGTCCGAGATCGCCGGTTGCTTCGCCTTCTGGGCTTGGCTGCGGCTGGACAGGTCGCCCTTGTGGCTGGGCCCCGGCATGGCATCTCTGGCGCTGTTCGCCTGGCTTCTGACGCTCAGCCCGGCGGATCACGCGGGCAGGGCCTATGCCGTCTATGGCGGGGTCTACATCACCGCCTCGGTTCTGTGGATGTGGCTGGCTGAGGGGCGCAGGCCGGATCAATGGGACGTGACCGGCACTGCGATCTGCCTGGCGGGCGCGGCGCTGATCCTGTGGGGACCGCGCGCCGCCTGACGGTCAGTCGTCGCCGTCGTCGGGATATTCGTCGTCATCGCCGAAACGGGCGTCGTCGGCGAATTCATCCTCGCCCTCGCCCACATACTTGGCGCTGAGCGCGATGGAGTGGTTGTCATGGGTGGGGTCCATCACCACGTCGGACGGGATTTCCCCGGCCAGCCATTCGCGCAGTTCCTCGCGGATTTCGGATGGCTCCTGCCCGGTCGCCTCGGCCAGATAGGCCACGAAGGCGCGCTGATCGCCGTCGATCTCGTCCAGGTCGGATTCGTCGACCTCGGGCCATTTCTCGACGATGGCCTCATAGAAGGCGGCCCAGTTCTGCTGCACATGCTGCCATTTCATCAGTATCCGCCTCCCATCGAGGACTGCGCCCAGTTGGCGACCCCGGTTATGTCTTCGCCCACGCCCGCGACCGTGTTGCACCCGGCCAGCATCGCGCAGGCCAGAAGCGCGCCTATCACTGCTCTCATTTCTCTGCCTCCTGCCACCACAGCTCGGGCATGAAGCCCGGCCAATCTCCGTAAAGCGGCGTTGTCCCGGCAGGATACCGCAGGTCCGCGGCATGGGCCAGCCGCGAGACCGGCGAGAACCCGGCCGGTATCACGTAACGTCCCGCCGTCAGGATTCGATCCAGCGCCTGGACGGCGGCAGTGAAGTCGGCATCCGTCCGCGACGCGACCATCGCGGCGATCACGGATTCGGCCGCAGGGCTTTTCATGCCCATCCAGTTGCGGCTGCCCGGCTGGTCGGCGGCGGCGGATCCCCAGTACAGCATCTGTTCGTTGCCGGGCGACAGCGACAGCGCGCGTTCGTACCAGGTCATGTCGAACTGGAATTCGTTGGTGCGCTGCACGAACTGGGCCGAATCCAGCAAGGTGATGCGCGCCTGCATCCCCAGGTTCCGCAGCGCCTGGACATAGATGTCGGCGATCTGCTGGGTTTCGGACGCCGTGCGCATCGCGGTGCCCGACTGGTTCAGCAGGATCTCGAACGCGAAGGGGCGGCCCTGGGCGTCGCGCAGGACGCCGTCCTGAACGGTCCAGCCGGCATCGGACAACAGCGCGATGGCCCGGCGCAGCCCCGCCCGGTCAAGCGCGCGGTCCGACCCTTCGGGCAGGGCATAGCCTTCGAGGGTGCCAGGCGGCAGGTCGGCGGCAAAGGGTGCCAGCAGGTCGGCCACGCGGCCCGTGGCGGGGCCGGGCTGCATCGCCAAGCGGGAATTGGCGAAATAAGAGGTGATGCGCCGATCCTTGCCGCCGTTCAGCGTGTCGTTGATGAAGCGGAAATTGAACGCCTCGATCATCGCCTGCCGGACCCGCCAGTCGGCGAACAGCGGATTGCGGGTGTTCATCACCAGACCCATGATCCCCGAAGGACGCCCGTTCGGGATTTCCGCCTTGACCGCATCGCCGCGCGCGATCAGCGGAAAGTGATAGTCGCGGTCCCATTTCAGCGCCGACAGCTCTCTCCAGACGGTGACCTCGCCTGCCTTGAACGCCTCGAACATGGCGTTCGCATCGCCGAAATAGTCATAGCGGATCACGTCAAGGTTGTTGCGCCCGCGATTGACTGCCAGATCCTTGCCCCAGTAATCGGGGTTGCGCCGGAAGGTGATCATGCGACCCGGATCGACCTGATCCACGACATAGGGGCCGGATCCGATCGGCGCCTCCAACCCCGATGCGGCGAAATCCTTCCCCTCCCACTGGGCTTTCTTCAGGACCGGGCGCAGGCCCATCAGCATCGCCAGTTCGCGGTCGTTCTCGGCGAAGGTGAAGCGAAGGCTGCGGTCGCCGGTCTGCTCCATCTTCGCGACCTTGGACCAGGCGCCGTGATAACGGGGGTGGCCCTGCATTCCCAAAGTCTCGTAAGACCACATCACGTCGGCAACTGTGACCGGCGAGCCGTCCGAGAACCGCGCCTCGGGGCGCAGCGTGAATTCGACCCAGGACCGATCCGGCGCGACCTCGACCGACTGCGCCAGAAGGCCGTAAAGGGTAAACGGCTCGTCCAGGGTGCGATACATCAGGGTTTCGGTGACATGCACACCGATTGCCCATGCAGCATTGCCCTTGAGCACCCAGGGCTTGAGCGAGTCGAAGCCCCCCGGTTCGGCCAGGCGAATCATCCCCCCCTGGGGCGCGTCGGGATTGACATAGGGAAGGGCCGAAAATCCCTTCGGCAGAGCGGGTTCGCCATACATCGCAAGCCCGTGGAGAGGCTCGGCGCGGCTTGCCAGCGACATTGATGCAACACCCAGAAAAGCCCCGGAAATCAGGCACAAGGCGCGCATAAGCACGGATTTGTTAAGGTTTCTTAAGATTCGCATCGCCCGACTGCCCGCTTTTCTTGTTTTCGATACAAATTCAACAAACTCGGGCGGGGATCGTCAATGGCGGGGCAAACTTCTTCGTTGGACTCTGACATGCGTTGGCGTATAAATGGCTTACTGCTCGATAGGTTTCTTGCCTGTATGAAACCTGCCTCATGACTTGCGCCCGCCTTGTGCGGGCGCTTTTTTTTCCTCATGCTGCACCTGCAAACGGCTTGGCACGCCTTGTCAGGCCCTTGAAGCGGTCAGTGAGGAGGGGCGCGATGTTCCAAAAATTTCTAGGTGGTAAAACCGCAATCGTGACGGGGTCTAACTCTGGAATCGGGCTGGGGGTGGCGCATCGTCTGGCAATGGCCGGGGCCGACATCGTCCTGAACAGCTTCACCGACCGGGACGAGGATCATGCCCTGGCCGAGTCCCTGGCCCGCGAACACGGTGTCGCCGTCCGCTATATCATGGCCGACATGTCCAAGGGCGACGAATGCCGCGCGTTGATCGAACGGGCGGGGCGCTGCGACATCCTGGTCAACAACGCTGGCATCCAGCATGTCGCGCCGATCCCGGACTTCCCGGCCGAGAAATGGGACGCGATCATCGCGATCAACCTGTCCTCGGCGTTTCACACCACGGCGGCCGCCCTGCCGCTGATGCGCGCCGCCGGATGGGGCCGGATCGTCAATATCGCATCGGCCCACGGCCTGACGGCAAGCGCCTTCAAATCGGCCTATGTCGCGGCCAAGCACGGGATCGTCGGGCTGTCCAAGGTGACGGCCCTGGAAACCGCGCGGGAACAGATCACCTGCAACGCCGTCTGCCCCGGCTATGTCCTGACCCCGCTGGTCGAGGCGCAGATTCCCGACACCATGAAGGAATACGGCATGGACCGGGACGAGGTGATCCAGAAGGTGATGCTGGAACGCCAGCCGTCCAAGGAATTCGTGACGGTGGAACAGTTGGGCGACACCACCGCCTTCCTGTGCAGCGACGCCGCCGCGCAGATCACCGGCACGACCATCAGCGTCGACGGCGGCTGGACCGCGATGTAACGGAAAACGCCGCCCGGTCGGGGGCGGCGTTCACGGGTCAGGCCAGCGCGTCCTCGATGGCGCGCAGGTCGGAATTGGACAGGTTCTTGGTCACTTCCTTGCGCAGGCGGAATTGCAATTCCTTGTGATACCGCTTGCGCAGGACGCCCAAGGTCGAAGGGTCGGCGATCACTGCGATGTTGTCCACCTTGTGCTTCAGCACCATGGCATTCAGGTGGTCGGCCAGTTGCGCCGCGAACAGGTCGGGATCGTCGCCGGGCACCACATCGGGAATGGCATCGCCTGCCTTGGGCCTGTTGAGGCTTGCCAGCGTAAGCTGTTCGGTCTCGGCCAGTTCCAGGCCATGTTTCGCCGTATTGCGGAACAACCTTGCGGAATGGCCGTCAGCCACGACAACCAGGGCGTTATGGGGCAGCATGTCAGTCTCCGTTTTGTGCTGCCGGTTAACGCGCCTCTGCCGAGGTCAGTTGCAGCCTTCGCAGAACCGGCGGATGCGGGCGACGGCCTCGGTCAATTGTTCGTCGCTGGTCGCGTACGAGATGCGGAAATGCGGGCTGAGGCCGAAGGCCGCGCCGAACACCACCGCCACCCCGGCCTCGTCCAGTAGCGCATTCGCAAAGGTTTCGTCATCCGTGAGAACCGTTCCCGCGGCCGATGTCTTGCCGATCAGCCCCACGATCGAGGGATAGACATAGAAGGCCCCCTGCGGCGTCGGGCAGTCGATGCCGGGACAGGCGTTCAGCCCCGCCACCACCAGGTCGCGGCGGCGCTGGAAGACGGCGCGGCTTTCCGCGATATAGTCCTGCGGCCCGGTCAACGCCGCCTCGGCCGCGTATTGACTGATCGAGCAGGGGTTCGAGGTCGATTGCGATTGCAGCTTGGCCATCGCCTTGATCAGCGATTCGGGCGCCGCGCCATAGCCGATGCGCCAGCCGGTCATCGCATAGGCCTTGCTGACGCCGTTCATCGTCAGTACCCGGTCCTTCAGGCGCGGTTCGACCTGGGCGGGGGTGGCGAATTCGAAGCCGTCGAAGACCAGGTGCTCATAGATGTCGTCCGCCAGCACCCAGACCTGCGGATGGCGCAGAAGTACATCGGTCAGCGCCTGCATCGCCGCGCGGTCATAGCCCGCGCCCGAAGGATTCGACGGCGAATTCAGGATCAGCCATTTGGTGCGCGGAGTGATCGCGGCCTCCAGCGCTTCGGGCGTCAGGCGGAAGCCCTTGTCCAGACCGCATTCGACGATCACCGGCACACCCCCTGCCAGCATCACCATGTCGGGATAGCTGACCCAGTAGGGGGCGGGGATGATCGCCTCGTCGCCGTCGTCCAGCGTGGCCATCAGCGCATTGAACAGGATCTGCTTGCCGCCGGTGCCGACCGTGATCTGCGCGGGCGCATAATCCAGCCCGTTTTCCCGCGCGAACTTGTCGCAGATCGCGCGTTTCAGCGACGGCGTGCCGTCGACGGCGGTGTATCGCGTGTGGCCGGCGTCGATGGCGGCCTTGGCGGCATCGCGGATATGGGCGGGTGTGTCGAAATCCGGCTCTCCGGCGGATAGGCCAATGATGTCGCGGCCCTGTGCCCGCAATTCGGCCGCGCGGGTCGTCATCGCGATGGTCGGAGAGGGCTTGATTCGGTTCAGGCGGTCGGACAGGAAAGCCATGGGCGCCCCTTGGTGGTTTGAACGTCTTGCCCGCATGGCTTATGCTGCCCGGCCAGGGACGGCAAGCGCGCCAGAAGGATGGAACAATGATCGAATCGGCTGAAACCCGTCTGCGCCGCCTGAAGATGCGCAGCTGGCGCAGGGGAATGAAGGAAATGGACCTGATCCTGGGCCATTTCGCCGACGGCCCGTTGGCGACGCTGGGCGCGGCGGACCTGGATGCCTACGAGGCCGTGCTGTCGGAAAACGACCAGGATCTGTATCTGTGGATCACCGCGCGGATCAATGGCGGGGCCGGGCGCGGTCCTGCCGGAATCGCGGCCATCCTGGACCGCATTGCCGACCATGCGGCGGATCGCCTGAAACCCGTTCGCTAAAACTTTCTCTAATCTTCTGCGGAAGTTTTGCGGCATTAACTGAAGATTTTCATTTTTGCGGCAATGATGCGGATATGACGAACAAATCAGGACCGCGAGCCGCCATGATTTCCCCCGCGCCGCGCGATATGCGCCCCCAGGCCGATGTTCAGGCCCTGCCGGATCTGGCAGATACGACAGAAGCCTATCTGGAATCCTTGCAGCTTCTGGAGCGGCTGCACCGGCTGATGCTGGATCTGGTCAAGGACGAATTCGAACGGCTGGGTCGGAACGACCTGACTCCGGTCCAGGCGATGATCCTCTATAACCTGGGCGGGGCAGAGGTGACGGCGGGCGAATTGCGGACCCGCGGCATGTATCAGGGATCGAATGTCAGCTATAACCTGAAGAAGCTGGTGACGATGGGCTATGTCCATCACGAACGCTGCGACATGGATCGCCGTTCGGTGCGGGTCAAGCTGACCGAGGATGGCCAGGCGGTGCGCGACATGGTCCACCGCCTGTTCCTGCGCCACGCCGAAGGCCTTGCGATGTCCGGCGTGCTGGAAGACCCCCCTCTGGAACAGGTCAACCTGCAAAGCCGCCGGATCGAACGGTTCTGGCTGGAACAGATCCGCTACATCTACTGACCGGCGGCAGCCCTACCAGTGGCCGGTGTTTTCCATGCTGGCCCAAGGCTCGGCCGGGGGCAGGGCATCGCCTTCCTGCAACAGCTCGATCGAGATGTTGTCCGGGCTGCGCACGAAGGCCATGTGTCCGTCGCGCGGCGGCCGGTTGATGATGACGCCCGCGTCCATCAGCTTCTGGCACAGGTCGTAGATATTGCCGACGCGATAGGCCAGATGGCCGAAATGGCGGCTGTCCGAGGGCAGGCCCTCGTCTCCGTCCCAGTTATAGGTCAATTCGACCGGGCACTCCGGCTGGCCCGGCGGGGCCATGAAGACCAGGGTGAAGCGGCCCTTGTCGTTGTCGACGCGACGGGTTTCCTCAAGCCCCAGCAGCCGGAAGAATACCATGGTCTTGTCCAGGTCGGCGACCCGGACCATGGTGTGCAGATAGCGGATGTTCATCGGGTATCCTCCGTTTTTGGGTCAGCGGCGGCGCAGGTATTCGAACAGGGTGCAGCGCGGGGCGTCGGCGCGCAGGCCGACGGACCCAAGGCAGTCCCATTGGTCCAGGTCGAAGGCGGGGAAAAACGCGTCTGCATCCGGCACCGCCAGGTCCACCTCGGTCAGCAGCAGCCGGTCGGCCAGCGGCAGCAGCGCCCGATAGATGCCCGCCCCGCCGATTCCATAGACCCGGCGATGGCCCGCGCGATGGGCGTGATCGACTGCGGCCTCCGGCGTGGCGAAAACCTGTTCGGCGGTCGCCGGATCCGAGGAGATGACCAGGTTCAGGCGGTTCTTCAACGGCTTGATCGGCAGGCTTTTCCAGGTCTTCCGGCCCATGACGACCGCCCCCCCGGTCGTCTCGCGCTGGAAGAAGGCCAGATCCTCGGGCGCGCGCCAGGGGATGTCATTGTCCTTGCCGATGGCGCCGTTGCGGTCGCGTGCTGCGATCAGGGTCAGCATCTCAGACCGCCACCGGGGCCTTGATGGCCGGATCGGGATCATAGTCCAGCACCTCGAAATCCTCATAGCGGAAGTCGAAGATCGACGGCACGTTGCGGCGCAGGCGAAGCCGGGGCAGGGGCTTCGGGGTTCGCGCAAGCTGGGTCCGCACCTGCTCCAGATGGTTGGAATAGATATGCGCGTCGCCGACGGCATGGATGAAATCGCCCGGCTCATAGCCGGTCACATGGGCCAGCATCACCTGCAACAGCGCATAGGACGCGATGTTGAACGGAACCCCCAGGAACATGTCCGCCGACCGCTGGTAAAGCTGCAAATGCAGCCTGCCCGCCAGGATCCGCACCTGCCACAGCGTATGGCAGGGCGGCAGCGCCATGTCAGGTACGTCGCCGGGATTCCAGGCCGACACGATCAGGCGGCGCGAATCCGGCGTTCTGCGGATCGCGTCCACCAGATCGGCGATCTGATCGACCTGGCCCGCGAAGAACAGCGGGCGTCCTTCGGCATTCAGTCCGCTGGGCACAAGCGTCGGGAAATGCCGCCACTGCCGGCCATAGACCGGCCCCAGGTCGCCGTTCGCGTCTGCCCATTCATCCCAGATCGAGACGCCGTTCTGCTGCAAGTAACGGACATTCGTGTCGCCCGACAGGAACCACAGCAGTTCGTGGATGATCGATTTCAGGTGCAGCTTCTTGGTCGTGACCAGCGGAAAACCGTCCGCCAGGGGATAGCGGCATTGCAGTCCGAAATGGCTGATCGTGCCCGTCCCCGTGCGGTCCGTGCTGTCCAGCCCCTGTTCCAGGACCGTCCGCAGGGCGTCGTGATATTGCCGCATGTCAGACGTCCAGTTCTTCGGCGAAGCGGGCGTTTTCCTGGATGTATTCGAAGCGCAGTTCCGGCTTCTTGCCCATCAGCCGTTCCACCAGATCGCCGGTTTCGCCGCCTTCGTCATCGTCGATGCTGACCCGGATCAGCTTGCGCGTCTTGGGGTTCATCGTCGTGTCCTTCAAGTCCTTGGCGTCCATCTCGCCCAAGCCCTTGAACCGCTGCACGTCGATCTTGCCGCGGCCGCCCAGGCCTTTGGCCAGCATCCGTTCCTTTTCCGCATCGTCGGCCACATAGACCCGATGCGCCCCCTGCGTCAGCCGATAGAGCGGGGGGCAGGCCAGATACAGGTGGCCCTTGTCGATCATCGGCCGCATCTGCGTGAAGAAGAACGTCATCAGCAGGCTGGCGATATGCGCCCCGTCCACATCGGCGTCGGTCATGATGATGACCTTGTCATAGCGCAGATCGTCGATCTTGAAGCGGGATCCCATATCGACGCCAAGGGCCTGGCACAGATTGCTGATTTCCTGGTTGGCCCCCATCTTGGTGGACGCCGCGCCCAGCACGTTGAGGATCTTGCCGCGCAAGGGCAGCAGGGCCTGGGTGGTGCGGTCGCGGGCCATCTTGGCCGATCCGCCCGCGCTGTCGCCTTCGACGATGAACAGTTCCGTTCCCTCGCGGCTGGTCGCGCTGCAATCCACCAACTTGCCGGGCAGGCGCAGCTTTTTCGTGGCGGTCTTGCGGGCGGTTTCCTTTTCCTGCTTGCGGCGCAGACGCTCGTCGGCCCGCAGGATCAGGAAATCCAGGATCGCGCCCGCCGATTTCGTATCCGCCGCCAGCCAGGTGTCGAAATGATCGCGCACGGCATTCTCGACCAGCCGGGCGGCCTCGGTCGTGGCCAGGCGGTCCTTGGTCTGGCCCACGAATTCCGGTTCCCGGATGAAGCAGGATACCAGGGCGCAGCCTCCGGTCAGCAGATCCTCTCGGGTGATGTTGGCGGCCTTCTTGTTGCTGATCCGCTCGCCATAGGCCCGCACGCCCTTCAGGATGGCGGCCCAGAAGCCCGCCTCGTGAGTGCCGCCTTCGGGGGTCGGGACGGTATTGCAATAGGACTGGATGAAGCCGTCGCG
Source organism: Paracoccus sp. 22332 (assembly GCF_052045125.1). NCBI lineage: Bacteria > Pseudomonadati > Pseudomonadota > Alphaproteobacteria > Rhodobacterales > Paracoccaceae > Paracoccus > Paracoccus sp. 22332. The sequence goes on along the minus strand of NZ_JBQEOI010000007.1, from coordinate 130,385 downwards.
CACCGGCGTCCAGTTGATCGCCCAATCGACCTTGCCCGGCGCGCCCTGGCGGCGGAAATCGACGCTGCCCGCGAAGGGGCGGTCGGCATAGGTGCTGGCGCCGGTCAGGGTTTCGGACAGATAGTCCGCCAGGCCGCCAGGGAAATGGAATGTGGCCTCGCGCGGGGTCTCGCCATCGTCGATCTCCGATTTCCAGCGGATTTCGACGCCGCTGAACAGATAGGCCTTGGACTTCACCATCTTCAGCAGCCGCGCAGGCTTGAAGCGGTGATGGCCGAAGATCTCCTCGTCCGCGTGGAAGGTGACGGTGGTCCCGCGCCGGTTGGGGGCGGCGCCGATCCTTTCCACTGGCCCTTGAGGAATGCCGCGCGAGAACCGCTGTTCGAACAGTTCCTTGTTGCGCGCGACCTGCACGATCATCACGTCCGACAGCGCGTTCACCACCGAGGCGCCGACGCCGTGCAGCCCGCCCGAGGTCTGGTAGGCGTCGCCCGAGAACTTGCCCCCCGCGTGCAGCGTGCAGAGGATCACCTCGAGGGCGGACTTGCCCGGAAATTTCGGATGCGGGTCGATGGGGATGCCGCGGCCGTTGTCGCGCACGACCACGCTGTAGTCGGCCAGCAACTCGACCTCGATCCGGGTGGCATGGCCCGCCACCGCCTCGTCCATCGAGTTGTCGAGGATTTCCGCCACCAGGTGATGCAGCGCGCGTTCGTCGGTGCCGCCGATATACATGCCGGGGCGCTTGCGGACCGGCTCCAGCCCCTCCAGCACCTCGATCGAGGCGGCGGAATAGCTGTCTGTCGCGTCAACGGCGGAAAGAAGGTCGTCGGCCATCTGGGTCTGCTCTTGTTCTGGGTCGGGGGACTATCTCATGCAAGCGCGGCCAAGGCCAGCCCGCCGGATCTTGCCCGCCCGAGCCTTCAGGAACCCTATGCGGTTCGCGCGATTCGTCATCGTGCAGATGTGATCGGTCGGCAGGCGGGTCATGGCATTCTTTTATGCGTAGAGGATTGCCTATCACTGCCTCACTCCGGTTCGGCGAGGCGTTCCTCCCACATCCTGCGGAAGGCGGGACGGGACTGGCATTCCTCAAGCCAGGCCATCGTCGCGGGGAATTGGCCCATCAACTCTGCATAGCCTTGGGCATAGCGCAGGATTTCGGCCAGATTGATGTCGGCCACGGTGAAGCGGCCGCCGACCAGATGGGCGTGGGTGGCAAGATGCGCCTCGACGACCTTCAGCGGGCGGATCAGGCGTTCGGCCGCGTTGGCGACATGGGCCTGATCCTCGCCCGCCTGCAGGCGCGACGGGGCGTGCAGGAACAGGATCGTCAGCGCATCGGGTTCGATGGCGGTCGCGGCGTAGAAGCTCCACTGCATCATCAGGGCGTCTTCGGACAAGTCGGCGGGGCCGAGATCGCCGCCGTACTTTCGCGCCAGATACAGCGTGGCGGCCAGGGATTCGCTCAGGGTCAGGCCGTCATCCTCGATCACCGGAATGGTCCCGGCGGGCGACAGCGCCAGGAAGGACGGCGAATGGGTGTTCAACGGCGCGTCCGGCGCGTCGGGATCGGCCAGGCGATAGGCCTGGATCACCGGGTTCTGGCGGAACTCCAGCTCGATTTCGTGGCACAGCCAGACGATGCGCGAGGCACGCGAACGGGTGACGCCGTGGATGGTCAGCATGAAAGGCTCCTTCGTCGGGGGTGCAGGTTACGTCAGCAAAAGATCGCCGGAAAGCACGATGATTTGATCCTGCGCAAGGCGGGCGGCCCGCATCCGTGACAGAATCGTGACATCCCGCCGAGAGGCTTTGCGAAAGGACGATCCATGGCCGATGACCTTCTTGCCAGCCCCGAACCTGCCGAACCCCAGATCCAGGCCGACGCGGTTCCCCCGGCCGCCGAGGAAACCCCCGAAGCGGCCCCTGTCGCCCCGCAGCGGGCGACCCGCAGAACCAGGGCGCCGTCGGATCCCGACGCCGTGCGCGAGGCTTTCGAGACCGGACGCTATCCCTATCGAACTCGCATGAGCCGCCGCCAGTACGAGGCCGAAAAGGCGCTGTTGCAGGCCGAACTGTTGAAGGTCCAGATCTGGGCGCAGGACACCGGCCAGAAATTCGTGATCCTGTTCGAGGGGCGCGACGCGGCGGGCAAGGGCGGCACCATCAAGCGGTTCAACGAACACCTGAACCCCCGCGCCGCCCGCGTGGTCGCCTTGAACAAGCCCACGGACGAGGAGCGGGGGCAATGGTATTTCCAGCGCTACGTCCGGCATCTGCCGACCTCGGGCGAGATGGTCTTTTACGACCGCAGCTGGTACAACCGCGCCGGGGTCGAACGGGTGATGGGGTTCTGTTCGGCCAACGATTACCTGGAATTCATGCGCCAGGCGCCGGAATTCGAACGAATGCTGGTGCGGTCCGGCATCCGGCTTTACAAATACTGGTTCTCGGTCACGCAGGACGAACAGCGCGCACGGTTCGAGGCACGCAAGACCGACCCGCTGAAACGCTGGAAGCTGTCGCCCATCGACGAGGCCAGCCTGGACAAGTGGGACGACTATACCGAGGCGAAAGAGGCGATGTTCTTCTATACCGACACCGCCGATGCGCCATGGATCATCGTCAAATCGAACGACAAGAAGCGTGCCCGCCTGAACTGCATGAGGCATTTCCTGGCGACGCTGGACTATCCCGACAAGGATCCGGCCATCGCCGTGCCGCCCGACCCGCTGATCGTCGGCCCCGCGACCCATGTCGTCCACAGCGCCGCCCATATCCTGGGCCGCGCGCTGCATCCCGACATCCGCAAGACCGCCGTTCGTCAGGCCTGACGCGGCGGTCGGGGCGCGCCGTCTTGCATTTGATGCAGGTCAAGGAATCCACCGCCCGTCCGGTCTAGACCCGATGGGCGAAACAGGAGCGATTCTTCAATGTCCACCCCCGAGATGGACCCCCCCAGCCTTTACGCCAAGCGGGAGCCGATCTTCCCCAAGCGTGTGCAAGGGCGGTTCAGGAACCTCAAGTGGATCGTCATGGCCGTGGCCCTGACGGTCTATTACGTCATGCCCTGGCTGCGGTGGGACCGCGGCCCGACCATGCCCGACCAGGCGGTGCTGGTCGATCTGGCCAACCGCCGCTTCTTCTTCTTCTGGATCGAGATCTGGCCCCACGAATTCTATTTCGTGGCGGGCCTGCTGGTCATGGCGGGGCTGGGCTTGTTCCTGTTCACATCCGCCCTGGGGCGGGTGTGGTGCGGCTATGCCTGCCCGCAGACCGTGTGGACCGACCTGTTCATCCTTGTCGAACGCTGGATCGAGGGCGACCGAAACGCCCGCATCCGCCTGCACCGCCAGAAATGGGACGCGCAGAAAATCCGCCTCAGCCTGGCGAAATGGGCGGTCTGGCTGGTGATCGCGCTGATGACCGGCGGGGCCTGGATCTTCTATTTCACCGATGCGCCGACGCTGCTGCGCAACCTGCTGACCGGCGACGCGCATCCGGTCGCCTATATCACCATGGCGATCCTGACCGCGACGACCTTCTTCTTCGGCGGCTTCGCGCGTGAACAAATCTGCATCTATGCCTGCCCGTGGCCGCGCATCCAGGCCGCGATGATGGACGAGGACACGCTGACCGTCGCCTACCGCGAATGGAGGGGGGAGCCGCGCGGCAAGGGCAATGTCCGCCACCGCCCCGCCGCCGTCGCCCTGAAGGCCGAGTCCGAAAGCCACGCGGCCGGCCCGACCGCCGGGGGTCAGTATCCGCCGGTGCCCTATCCCGGCGTGCGCACCGGCGTCGGCGGGCCGATCCCGGTGGATTCGGCGGGCGACTGCATCGATTGCATGGCCTGCGTGAACGTCTGCCCGATGGGCATCGACATCCGCGACGGCCAGCAGATGGAATGCATCACCTGCGCGTTGTGCATCGACGCCTGCGACGAGATCATGGACAAGATCGGCAAGCCCCGCGGGCTGATCGACTATATGGCCCTGAAGGACGAGACCGCCGAACGCGCGGGCGCCGCGCCGAAATCGGTCTGGCGGCATATCTTCCGCCCCCGCACGATCCTGTATTTCACGCTGTGGTCCGGGATCGGCATCGCGCTGATCGTCGCGCTGTTCGTCCGCTCGCCGCTGGATCTGAACGTCTCGCCGGTCCGCAATCCGCTGTTCGTCACCCTGTCGGACGGCGCCATCCGCAACACCTACGAGGTGCGCCTGCGCAACAAGCAGCACGAGGCGCGCAGCTTCAGCTTCGCGGTCGAAGGCGCGGACGATCTGATCCTGGCGGTCGAAGGTGCTGCCTCGGGCACGGTTCAGGTGCCGGCCGACGAAACCCTCAGCCGCCGGCTCTATGTGACGGCTCCGGTCGGATCGCCGCTTGCATCGGCGGAAACGACAGCGTTGGATCTGGTGGTGCGCGACGATGTCGACGGAACGGCCGCCTCGGTCGGGACCGTCTTCCACGGAAAGGGCGAATGATGACCAAGGAACTGACGGGGCGGCATGTCCTGATCATCACGCTGGCGGCCTTCGGCGTCATCATCGCCGTCAACCTGGTCATGGCCTTCCTGGCCGTCGGCAGCTTTCCGGGGCTGGAGGTCAAGAACAGCTATGTCGCGTCCCAGGAATTCGACCGCGACAGGCATGCGCAGGAAAGCCTGGGCTGGACGGCCAGGGCCAGCTATGACGGCAAGGAGATCGCCATCGAGATCGTCGACCGCACCGGCGCCCATCCTATATTGCGCGATTTCACCGCGACGATCGGACGGCCCACGCACAAGCGCGCCGACGTGACGCCGCAATTCCTGGTGGCGGGGGGCGTCTATCGCGCGCCGCTGGTGTTGGAGCCGGGGATCTGGAACATCCATGTCCAGGCGATGTCGCCGGACGGCACTCCGTTCCGGCAGCGGCTGGACCATTACGCCGGGGCACGGGTGAACTGACATGGCCGACCTGACAGCCTCGGGCTTCAGCGCCTGCCCTGCCTGCGATGCCGCGCCCTTGGCCCAACGGCTGGCCGACCGGGCCGAGATCGCGCAGGGCACCGTCATCATGTCTCTGCCGACCGCCCATTGCGCGGCCTGCATCACCGATGTGGAAACCGCGCTGACCGCCCATCCCGGCGTCAAGTCGGCGCGCGTCAACCTGACCCTGCGCCGCGTCACGGTCGATGCGCCGGGCCTGACCGCCGACGACCTGATCCCGGTGCTGGCGGGCGTGGGATACGAGGCGCATGAACTGGATCCCGACGCGCTGTCGGCGACGACCGCCGACCGGCAGGGCCGCGACCTGCTGATGCGGATCGGCGTCTCGGGTTTCGCGATGATGAACATCATGATCCTGTCGGTCGCCGTCTGGTCGGGTGCCGAGGCCGCGACCCGCGACCTGTTCCACTGGATCAGCGGCGCCATCGCCCTGCCAACGGTATTCTTCGCGGGCCAGCCGTTCTTCCGCAGCGCCTGGTCCGCGCTGCGGGTCGGGCGGTTGGGCATGGACGTGCCGATCTCTCTGGCGCTGATCCTGGCCAGTGCGATTTCCGTCTATGAGACGATGAATTCCGGCCATCACGCCTATTTCGACGGCGTGACGATGCTGTGCTTCTTCCTGCTGATCGGCCGCTACCTGGATCATCGCACCCGCGCCATTGCCCGGTCCGCTGCCGCCGAACTGACCGCATTGGAGGTTCCGCGCGCCACATTGCTGGCAGACGGGGCCGAACAGGTGGTGCCTGTCGCCATGCTGCGTCCCGGCGACCTGATCCGCATCCGTCCCGGCGCCCGGATCCCCGCCGATGGCGAGATCGTCGAGGGTCGGTCGGAAATCGACCGCGCCCTGCTGACCGGAGAAACCCTGCCGGTGCTGGCCGCGCCCGGCCAGATGCTGTCGGCGGGCGAGGTGAACCTGACCGGCCCGCTGGTGCTGCGGGTAACGGCGGCCGGGCGCGATTCGTCGCTCGCCCGCCTGACCGCCTTGGTCGAGGCCGCAGAATCCGCGCGCGGGCGCTATACGTCACTGGCGGACCGGGCCTCGCGCGCCTATTCGCCCAGCGTCCACCTGATCGCGCTGTGCAGCTTTGCTGGCTGGATCTGGGCCACGGGCGACCTGCGCCTGGCCGTGAACATCGCCGCGGCGGTGTTGATCGTGACCTGTCCCTGCGCGCTGGGCCTGGCGGTTCCGGCGGTCGCCACGGCGGCCTCGGGCCGGTTGTTCCGGCGCGGGCTGCTGATCAAGGACGGCACCGCCCTGGAACGCCTGGCCGAGGTCGATACGGTCGTCTTCGACAAGACCGGCACCCTGACCCTGGGCCGTCCGGTCCTGGTCAGCGCCGATCCGCTGCCCGCCGATCTGCGCCCGGTCGCCCGCGCCCTCGCGCAGGCGTCCTCGCATCCGCTGTCGGTCGCCTTGGCCGCGGCCTTGCAGGAACGGCCCGCCGACCTGACCGACGTGACCGAACATCCGGGCTTCGGCGTCTCGGGGCGCTGGCAGGGACGGGTGGTTCGGCTGGGCCGGGCCGACTGGCTGGGCGTGGCCGACGACGATGAAAACAGGCCCACCAGTGCGACTTGGCTTGCGATCGAGGGCCAGCCCCCCGTGCGCCTGGAATTCACCGACGAACTGCGGCCCGGCGCGGCGGACTGCGTGGCGGCGCTGCGCAAGGCCGGGCTGGGTGTCGTGCTGATCTCGGGCGACCGGCACGCGGCGGTGGCGGATTTGGCCGATCGCCTGGGCATCCAGGACTTCCGCGCCGCCGTCGATCCCCAGGGGAAAGAGTCAATGGTCGCCGATCTTGCCGCCCAGGGCGCGCGCGTCCTGATGGTGGGCGACGGGCTGAACGACACGGCGGCGCTTGCCCGCGCCCATGCCTCGATCTCGCCCGCAAGCGCCCTGGACGCGGCACGGGTGGCCAGCGACATGGTGTTGACTGGCAGCGATCTGGTGCCCGTGGCCGAGGCCGTGGCGACCGCCCGCCTTGCCACCCGCCGCATCCGACAGAACTTTGCGATCTCGATCGCCTATAATATCGTGGCGGTGCCGCTGGCCGTAGCCGGGATGGTGACGCCGCTGATCGCAGCATTGGCGATGTCGATCAGTTCGATCACCGTGACGCTGAACGCGCTGCGCCTGCGGGACTGAAGGGAAACGCCATGGAGATCCTGTCCATCCTGATCCCGGTTTCGCTGGCCCTGGGTGGGGCTGGCCTGGTGGCCTTCATCTGGGCCTTGCGGTCGCGCCAGTTCGAGGATCCGAAGGGCGATGCGGAACGCATCCTCAGCGACAAATGGGACGACCGGCCCAAGCCCGACTGATCGGTTCGGCTAAGAAAAACGGGCCAAAGAAAACGGGGGCGGAGTTATCTCCGCCCCCGTTCCGTTTCAAACGGCGTCGGCCGATCAGCGCCCGACCACCTGACATTCCTGCGACCGGCTTGCGAAGCGTTCGCAGACCAGTTCGGCATTGGCCTTGGTCAGATTCGCGAAGCTGGGCTGGAAGCCGCGCCGGGTGTCGGCGACATGACGCGCCGCGCCGCCCAGGATCGCCCCGTCCTGCAAGGCGCTGCGCAACAACAGCTTTTCAGCCTCGGCCCTGGAGGTGAACAGCCCCAGCGTCACGCCCCAACCGCGACCGCTGTTGGCGGGGCGGGACACGATCTCCAAAGCTTCGGGATCGGCCAGGTCGCCTTCGCCCATCGCGGCCAGGATCACCATTTCCGACCGGGGCTTGGGCGCGGGAGAAGCCAGCAGCGACAGCGAGGTGCCGCCGTTCTGCGGAACGGCCTCGGCCACGGCGCGGGCGATGGCCTGGGGGTCGGCGCCGGGATGCGCGGCCTCGGCCGTGGCGGCGGTGCGGGACCGGGGCGCCGGGGCAGGGCGGACGGATGCCGCCAGCACCGGGGCTGCAAGGCTGGCCGATTGCGCCTGCGGCGTGGGTTCCGGCGCGGCGGCCACGGTGGCGGGTTCCGGCGCGCGGCGGCTGGCGGGGCGGGCACTGGCCGTCAGGGTCAGGCCGCCCGTCAGGGCCGCCTGGGGCGCGGGTTGCGGAGCCTGGGGCACGGCGGCGGTCGATGCCAGGGCAGGGCGGCTGACCCGCACCGGCGGGGCCGAGGCCGACAGCACCAGCCGTTGCGGCTGGGGCGCGGTGGCGGCGGCCGATGGCTCGACCTGGGCGCGGCGCACCACGCGTTGCGCCAGCAGGCGCGGCGCCTCGGGCCGGACTTCGCGGACGCGATTGGGAACCCGCGTGAAGCCTGCGTCCAGAAGTTGCGCCATGACCTGATTGCGATGCGCAGTCGAGGTGCCGCCCAGGACCGTCGCGATCAGCCGCTTGTTGCCGCGCTGCGCCGAAGCGGTCAGGTTGAAGCCCGCCGCGCGGGTATAGCCCGTCTTGATCCCGTCCGCGCCTTCATAGGCGTCCAGGAACCGCTTGTTGGTCGAGGCGACCTGGGCGATCCCCGCATCCGCCGAGCGGCGCGAGAAGATGTTGTAGTATTGAGGGAAGTCGTAGAACAGCCGGCGGCCCAGGATGGTCATGTCGCGGGCGGTCGAATAATGCCCCTCCTGCGTCAGCCCGTGGGCGTTGCGGAAGTTGGTGTTCGTCATGCCGAGCGCGCGGGCCATCTGCGTCATCTGCTGGGCAAAGGCGGCCTCGGATCCCGCCAGCCCTTCGCCGATGGTGGTGGCGGCGTCATTGGCCGACTTGATCGCGGCGGCGCGGATCAGATAGCGCAGCTCGATTCGCTGGCCTGCCTTCAGGCCCAGCTTGGAAGGCGGTTCAGATGCCGCGTTGGTGGAAACGGGGAATTGCGAATCCAGCCGGACCTGCCCGCGTTCGATTGCGGTAAAGGCCATGTACAGCGTCATCATCTTGGTCAGGGACGCGGGATGCAGCCGCGTATCCTCGTTTTGCTTGTAGATCGGTTGGCCGGTGCGCGCGTCCATCACATAGGCGGCAAACGGGGCCGCCGAAAGCGTCGCCGGAACAAGCATGGCCAGCACAAGAAAGGCCCACAGCCGGGCTGTCTGGGAAATTCGGATCACTGTCGCGGTCTCTCTGCCTCGGGGCGGCATGTCGTTTGTCGCATGCCCTTGCTTAATATTCGGATAATAGCACGACATCTTTCGCCATGTAACCGTTCATTTGGTGTATTTTCCTGTCTTCGCTCGCCCCTGGGCGGGCTTTTCTCGGGCGGGAAATCGACTATATTGTTCCGCAAACGGGATCAGCATGACCAGATCGGACGACATGGCGCAGTGGATGACAGAGGGCGACGGACCCGACGACCAGATCGAACTGGTGGTCAAGCCGCGCACGCGCACGCAGCGCCCGCCGATGTACAAGGTCTTGATGCTGAACGACGATTTCACGCCGATGGAATTCGTGGTACATGTGCTGGAACGGCTGTTCAACATGACCCACGCGCAGGCGATCGAGATCATGCTGACCGTCCATCGCAAGGGTGTGGCGGTCGTCGGCGTCTTCTCGCACGAGGTCGCCGAAACCAAGGTCGCGCAGGTGATGGAACTGGCGCGACGGCAGCAGCACCCGCTGCAATGCACCATGGAAAAAGAATAGCAGTGACCGTGACGCGCCTTTCCCTCGCCCTCCCGGATGGTCATCCCGGAGGCGATTTTCTTGTCATCGGGGCGCGCGGGGCGGACGATCTGTCGCCGCTGGACCCGGCTCGCACCCGCATTCAGCAGGGGCACTTCCCCGACCATCGCGCCCTGGCCGCGCGCGGCTTCCAGGTCGCGCCCGTCGTCGAGGGCCGCTTCGACGCGGCCCTGGCCGTGCTGCCCCGCGCCAAGGCCGAGGGGCGGGCCCGCATCGCCGATGCCGCGTCCCGCCTGTCGCCCGGCGCGGTTCTGTGGATCGACGGGCAAAAGACCGACGGCATCGATTCCATGTTGCGGGATTTGCGTCGATTGGCCCCGGTGGACGAGGTTCACAGCAAGGCCCATGGCAAGATATTCCGCGTGACCGTTCCTGTGGGCGATTGGCTGCCGCCCGACTGGTCCGCCCGCGCTCAAGAGGTCGCGCCGGGTTTCGTGACCCGTCCGGGCGTGTTTTCCGCCGATGGCGTCGATCCCGGCTCGGCGATGCTGGCGCAGGCGCTGCCCGACCGGATGCCGACCCGCGTGGTCGACCTGGGGGCGGGATGGGGCTGGCTGTCCGCGCAGGCCCTGACCCGTCCGGGGATCGAGGTCATTCATCTGGTCGAGGCCGATCACGCCGCTCTGGAATCGGCCCGCGACAACATCGCCGATCCGCGCGCCCGTTTCCACTGGGCCGATGCGCGCGACTTCACCCTGTCAGAACCCGTGAATGGCGTGATCATGAACCCGCCTTTCCATGACGGGCGCGCGGCCGATCCCCGGATCGGTGCCGATTTCATCGCGGCTGCCGCGCGCCTGCTGACGGGGGCGGGGCGTCTGTGGATGGTCGCCAATCGGCATCTGCCCTATGAAGCCGTCCTTTCGCAGCATTTCGCACAGGTGACGGAATTGCGGGGCGACAACCGCTTCAAGGTGATCGAGGCGACCGGCGCGGGACGCGGCGCCGCGCGCAAGGGCCGCCGCTGATGAGCCTGTCGATCCAGGGCAAGACCGCGATTGTCACCGGGGCCGGGCGCGGAATCGGGCTGGCCGTCGCACGCCATTTCGTCGAACGCGGCGCCTATGTGATGTTCGCCGATACCGACGAAGCCGCCCTGGCCGAGGCGATGTCGGATTACGACGAACGCGACCCGCATGTGCGCGGCTTCTCGGGCCGCATGTCGGAAAAGCTGGCGACGGCGAACCTGCTGTCGGCGACGCTGGACGCTTTCGACCGGGTGGACATCCTTGTCAACGCGCACCGGCTGGTCAAGGCGTCGGACCCGCTGGACACGGATCTGGACGTGCTGGAACAACTGCTGCGCCAGAACATGATGGCCGGGCTGCGGATGACCCAGATCGTGGCCAAGCGGATGATCAAGCAGGCCGAGGCCGATCCCGAGGCCGGGGCGGCAGGGGCCATCGTCAACATCTCGACCCTGGCGGCGCTGCATCCGGTGCCGACCATGCTGGGCTATTCCATCGCTTATGCGGCGCAGGAACAGGCCACACGCGGAATGGCCCTGGCGCTTGCCCCGCACAGGATCCGGGTGAACGGCGTCCGCTTCGGCAGCGTCATGTCCCACGAGTTGAAGGATTCCTTGCGCGACAAGCCCGATCTGCGCAGCAAGATCGTTGCGGCGACCCCGATGGGGCGCATCGCAGCCGCCGACGAACTGGTCGACACGGTGCTGTATCTGGCCAGCGAAGCGTCCCGCTTTGTTACCGGGCAGATCGTGACCGTGGATGGCGGGCGCAGCCTCTCTGACCGGGTGGCGGTGCAGACCGTCTGATCAGCCTTGGTCTTCCGGGAAAGCCTCGCGGCAGGCTTGCACGACGGCCGCTGCCCGGTCGCTCAGTTGCGCCTTGCGCGCGGCCAGATTGTCGCGCTTGCGCTGTTCGGCCGCGGGGTCGATGGGAACGCGATAGCGTTCGGTATCCACGTAATCGCGCCAGCAGGGCTCATAGCCCACGACCGCGCGCCCGTCCTTGTCGCGCCACACCGATCGGCATTGCGTCAGGCGGTCGCGCACGACCTGCCGTTCCTCCCAGGCATAGCCGCGCGCCAGGTTGCCCTCGACCTCGGCCAGCAAACGGCTGACGGTGCGGTACTCGGTGGTGTTGCCGCTGATGCAGCGTTCCTGGGGGGTGCCGCAGGCCGCCAGCAGCAAGGGCAGGGCAAGGGTCGCGGCAAGGGCGGTGTTGCGGGTCATGGCGGGTCTCTTTACAGCAGGCTCTGGGATGCTAACGCTGCCCGGTCGGGCTGGCAAATCAAGTTTGGAGAGCGTCGATGGAACAGGAACGCAGCACCGCCGCCGCTTGGTTCCGCAGCCTGCGCGACCGCATCGTCGCGGCCTTCGAGGGGCTGGAGGATCGCGGCCCCGGCGAGGCGACGGCGGGCCGGTTCGACGTGACCCCGACCACCCGCGCCGAAGATGGCGGCGGCGGCCTTATGTCGGTGATGCGGGGGGGGCGCGTCTTTGAAAAGGTCGGCGTCAACTGGTCCGAGGTCCACGGCACCCTGGCACCGCGCGCGCAGGCGGCGATGGCCTCCAGGGGGGTGCCGGGGATCGACCGCGACCCGCGTTTCTGGGCCAGCGGCATCAGCCTGGTCGCGCATATGCAGAACCCGCAGGCGCCCGCCGTCCACATGAACACGCGCATGTTCTGGACCCCCGGCGCCTGGTGGTTCGGCGGCGGCGCCGACCTCAACCCCTGCATCGAATATCCCGCCGACACCGCCCATTTCCACGCCACCCTGCGCGCAGCCTGCGATACCCATGACAGCGGCTATTACGACCGCTTCAAGGCCTGGGCGGACGATTACTTCTTCATCCCTCATCGCGGGCGGGCGCGGGGTGTGGGCGGCATCTTCTTCGACGACCTGAACACCGGCGACTGGCAGGCCGATTTCGCCTTCACCCGCGCGGTCGGAGAGGCGGTCCTGCCCGCCTTCCTGCCCCTGGCCGAAGCGCGGATGGCCCAGCCCTTCACCGACGCGGACCGCGACACCCAGCTGATCCACCGCGGGCTTTATGCGGAATACAACCTCGTCTACGACCGCGGCACGAAATTCGGGCTGGAAACCGGCCACAATGCTGACGCCGTCCTGATGAGCTTGCCGCCGCTGGCGAAATGGGTCTAGCTAGGCCGCCACGCTCAGCAGCCAGCCGACCCCGACCACGATCAGGCCCATTCCGGCCAGTTGCAGCGGACCTACCGTCTGTCGGAACAGACGCCCGGACAGGGCCTGCGCCATCACCACCTCGACCAAAGCCAGGGTGCGGACATTGGCGGCGGGGGTCAGCGCAAAGCCGATGAACCAGAACAATGAGGCGAAAGCTCCCAGCACCCCGGCGCCCAGCGACACCCGCCATTCGGCCATGATCCCCGCCAGGGCGCGGCGGTCGCGCAGGACCAGCCAGGCGGCCATCACCAACGCCTGCATCCCCAGGGTGATCGCCAGGATGGTCAGGGCGCGGATCGCATAGCCCGCATCGGGCAGTGCCAGCAGCGCCCCGCGAAAGCCGATTGCCGACAACCCGAACAGCGCGCCCGACAGCACTCCGGTCGCGACCGGCCCCCAAGCCGCCCGTTTCCACGCGACGCCTGAAGCCAGCACGACGCCCAGCGTCGCGACCGCGATCGCGCCCAGCCGGGCGGGGCCAAGCGGCTCGGCCAGGATCACCGCGCCGATCAGGGCCAGCGTGATCGGTTCCGTCTTCATCAGCGCGGTGGCGACGCCGAATCCCTGGCCCCGCATGGTCATCAGCATGAACGCCGTCGCCCCGATCTGGGCCAGGGCGCCAAGCGCGGCCCAAGCCAGGACCGTCGTATCCGGCCGGGGAATCGGCATCCAGATCGCGACCAGGGCCAGGGCGAGCGCGGCGAAGGGAAAGCCGAAGACAAACCGCACCGCGGTCGCGCCGACGGTGCCGACCTGACGCGTCAACCCCGCCTGCGCGGCGTTCCGGGCGGTTTGCGCGGTGGCCGCGATCAGGGTTGCGGCCACCCAGATCATGCGCTGCGGACAGCCTCGATCATGGCGGCGACGTTGTCGGGGTCGGCGTCCGGGGTGATGCCGTGGCCCAGGTTGAAGATATGCGGTCCGCCCCGCAACGCGCGGGTGATGCGCTGCGCCTCGGCCACCAGGGCAGGACCGCCCGTGACCATATGCCGCGGATCCATGTTGCCCTGGACGCAGCCGTCGGGCTGGACATGCCGCGCCGCCCAGTCCGCGTCGACCGAATTGTCCAGGGCCACGCAATCCGCGCCGGTCGCGCGCGCGAATCCGACATAGCGTTCGCCCGCCTCCCTGGGGAAGGCGATGATCGGGACGCCGGGATGACGATCCTTCAGCGCCGCGATGATCCGGCGGGTGGGCGCCACCGCGAAATCGTCGAAATCGGCGCCCTTCAGGCTGCCCGCCCAGCTGTCGAACAGCTTGACGACCTCGGCCCCCGCCTCGATCTGGGCGGACAGGTAATCGATCGTCGCGTCGGTGATGCGGTCGATCAGCGCGGTGAAGGTGGCGCGGTCTTGGTCCTTCAGCGCATGGGCCGGGCCTTGGTCGGGCGTGCCGCGACCGGCGATCATATAGGTGGCGACCGTCCAGGGCGCGCCGGCAAAGCCGATCAGCGCGGTCTCCTGCGGCAATTCGCGCGCCAGGATGCGCAGCGTTTCATAGACCGGGGCCAGGCGGTCGTGGATCTGGTCGGCCGGTCCAAGGCTCGCCAGATCCTTGGCCGAGGTGATGGTCGACAGGCGCGGCCCCTCTCCGGTGGCGAACCACAGATCGGCGCCCAGAGCCTGTGGGACCAGCAGGATGTCGGCGAACAGGATCGCCGCGTCGAAGCCAAAGCGGCGGATCGGCTGCAACGTCACCTCGGCCGCCAGCTCGGGATTGTAGCACAGCGACAGGAAATCCCCCGCCTGTGCGCGGGTCGCACGATATTCCGGCAGATAGCGGCCGGCCTGGCGCATCATCCAGATCGGCGGGGTGGGCAGGCTTTCCCCGGCAAGGGCGCGCATCAGAAGTTTGGTCATGGGGCCTCCTGCGGCCCGTTCAAGGCGAGGCGGGGGGCGTTGTCAAGCAGCCTGCCTGCGGCTATGCCGGGATCATGATGCAGATGCCCGACCCCACCCGTCCCCTGAAGATCGGCACCCGAGGATCCAAGCTGGCGCTTGCCCAGGCGCACGAGACGCGCGACCGGCTGTCCGCCGCGCATGGCTTGCCTGCCGACGCGTTCGAGATCGTCGTGATCAAGACGACCGGCGACCGGATCACCGACCGGCCCCTGAAGGAAATCGGCGGCAAGGGCCTGTTCACGCGCGAGATCGAGGAGGCGCTGATCTCGGGCGGGATCGACATCGCCGTGCATTCCATGAAGGACATGCCGACGATCCAGCCGGAGGGCCTGGTGATCGACTGCCTTCTGCCGCGAGAGGACGTGCGCGACGCCTTTGTCAGCCCGACGGCCCAGGCCATCGCTGATCTTCCCGCCGGGGCGATCGTCGGCACCTCCAGCCTGCGACGCAGGGCGCAACTGGCGCATCGCCGCCCGGACCTGCATCTGGTCGAATTCCGCGGCAATGTTCAGACGCGTCTGAAGAAACTGGACGACGGGGTGGCCACGGCGACATTTCTGGCAATGGCGGGGCTGTCGCGCCTGGGCATGCTGCATGTCGCGCGCGGTCCCATCGATCCGGCCGAGATGCTGCCTGCGGTGGCTCAGGGAGCCATCGGGGTGGAACGGCGCGCCGAGGACGAGTTGGCGGCGGCGCTGCTGGCGGCGATTCATCACGATCCGACCGGGCATCGGATCGCGGCGGAGCGCGCCTTCCTGGCTCGGCTGGACGGCTCTTGCCAGACCCCCATCGCGGGCTTGGCCGAGATTCGCGAAAAGACCTTGCTGCTGCGCGGAGAAATCCTGCGTCCCGACGGATCGGCGGCAATCAGCGGATATCGGGAAGGCAGTCTGCACGACGGTCCGGCGATGGGCAGCGATCTGGCCCAGGAACTGCTGGGCAGGGCGGGCGCGGGGTTTTTCGATCACCTTTGACCCCGCAGCCGGGTTCAATAACTGCGGATCAGTCCCACCAGACGACCCTGAATGCGGACCCGATCCTCGGGCAGGATGCGGGGTTCATAGGCGGGGTTCGCGGCTTCGAGCGCGATCATTCCGCCGCGACGGCGATACCGCTTCAGCGTCGCCTCGCTGCCGTCGACCAGGGCCACGATGATGTCGCCGTTATCCGCCGTGTCCTGTTCGCGGATCACGACCACATCGCCGTCGTTGATCCCCGCCTCGATCATCGAATCGCCTTGCACCTCAAGCGCATAATGGTGTTCGCGACCCGATAGCATCGTCCCCGGCACCGCCACATGGTGCGACACCTCAGAAATCGCCTCGATCGGGACACCGGCGGCGATCCGGCCCATCAGCGGCAGTTCGACCGCCGGGCTGTCCATGATCGTCATGGCGCCGCGCGGGCGGGCAGGCCGCGAATTGGCGACCACACGGGGGGTGAAGCCGGCCTTCCTGTCATCGGCCGCAGCGGCGGTGGAGTCGGCCAGCAGCGCGTCGGGAAGGCGCACGATTTCCAGGGCGCGCGCCCGGTGCGGAAGGCGGCGGATGAAGCCCCGCTCCTCCAACGCCGTAACAAGACGGTGGATCCCCGATTTCGACCGCAGATCCAGGGCTTCCTTCATTTCGTCGAAAGACGGCGGGACACCATCGCGCGACATCCGCTTCTGAATGAAATCCAGAAGCTGGATCTGTTTCTTGGTCAGCATCGCGTCCATCCCCGGCATGGTATTGTTCCTTTTATGTTCTATCGCACGCATCGCCTTGCGTCAACGAACAGAGCATAAGGAACTGAAAATTTCGTTAATCCTCAGCCGGTCAAGGACAGGTATTCGACGGTATCCCCCGCAAGCCGGGGCGGATCGCCCGCGGGACGGACAAGCAGCGCATCCGCCTGGGCCATCAGCGACAGCCGGGCCGAATCCTGGCTGGGAAAGGGCTGGATCACGGGCAAGTCGGGCCCATCGGTCAGCCGGGCGCGCAGGTAGTGCCGACGGTTCCCCTCGGCCGGAAGTTCCGCTGCAAGGCGGGCCTTCCGCAACGACCTTTCGGATGACCAGCCCTGCATCGCAGCGATGAGAGGTTGCATGAACAAGATCGCGCAAACCATTGCCGAGACGGGATTCCCCGGGAGACCAAGCATCGGAATATCGCCGAGCGTCCCGGCCATCAGCGGCTTTCCCGGACGCATGGCGACCCGATAGAACGCGCGTTGCAGACCCAGATCGGCCGAGACCTTGCCGATCAGGTCGTGATCCCCGACCGAGGCGCCGCCGATCGTCACCAGCAGGTCGGAACCCTGCGCCGCAGCGAACCCGGCGCGCAGGCTGTCTTCGGTATCCCGCGCGATGGGCAGGATATGCGGATCGGCCCCGGCCTGCCTGACCAAACCGGCAATGGCCAAGTCGTTGGAACTGATGATCTGGCCCGGTCCAGGCACCACGCCGGGGGGCACCAGTTCGTCACCGCCTGCGAGGATCGCCACGCGGGGGCGCCGGGCGACGGTCACGACGGGCACGTTCATGGCGGCCAGCAGGGCGATATCGGCTGCCGACAGCTTGCGGCCCGCCTCCAGCCGGTGGCCTTCCCGGAAATCATCCCCCGCAGGACGGATGTTGGCGGTGCCAGAGGGATCCGTGATGGTGATGCTGTCCGCGTCGCGCACGACGTTTTCCTGCATGATCACGCGGTCGAAACCTGCGGGGACCGGCGCGCCGGTGAAGATGCGCACTGCCACGCCCGGTGCGGCCTTCCCGGCATAGGGATGGCCCGCCGCGGCCTCGCCCCCGACGCGCAGGGTTTGGCCGATATCGGCGGCGCGGATCGCATAGCCGTCCATGGCCGAGGCATCGAAGGGCGGCTGTGTCATCCGCGACACGGCCGGTTCCAGAAGGATGCGGTCCCAGGCTTGGTCCAAGGGCACCCGTTCGCCCCTCGGCGCGGGCGCAAGGGCCAGAACCTGCGCCAGGGCCTGTTCGACCGAAATCACCGCTTTACCTCGTAATCGCCGGATTTTCCGCCGCTTTTTCGGGTCAGGCGGATATCCTGGATGGTCATCGACTTTTCGGCGGCCTTCAGCATGTCATAGATTGTCAGACAGGCGATCGATACGGCGGTCAGCGCCTCCATCTCCACCCCGGTCTGGCCGGTGGTGCGCACCGTTGCCGACACACGGATACCGGGCAGAGACGGATCGGGCGTCAGGTCCAGCGAGACCTTGCTGATCGGCAAGGGGTGGCACAGCGGGATGAGGTCGGCGGTGCGTTTGGCCGCCATGATGCCCGCCAGTCGGGCGACGCCCATCACATCGCCCTTGGCCGCGCCGCCCTGGGCCAGGGCCAGGGCCAGCGTTTCCGGCGACATGGCGACGCATCCTTCGGCCATCGCTTCGCGCGTGGTGACCGCCTTGCCGGATACGTCGACCATATGGGCCTGCCCGGCGGCATCGAAATGCGTCAGGGTCATGCGGCGACATCCAGGATCTGGCGGGTCGCGGCCGTCACATCGGCCTGCCGCATCAGGCTTTCCCCGATCAGGAAGCGGCGTGCGCCCACCTGCATCATTGCGGCAAGGTCGGCGGCGCTGAACAGGCCGCTTTCGCAAACCACGTCCCGATCCGCCGGAATGCAGGGGGCCAGTTCGCGCGTTACATCCAATGACAGCTCGAAAGTCTTGAGATTGCGGTTGTTTATCCCGATCAACGGCGACTTCAACCGCAGCGCGCGGTCCAGTTCGGCGCTGTCGTGAACCTCGATCAGCGCGTCCATGCCCCAGTGGAAGGCGGCATCCTCCAGCTCGGCGGCCAGGGCGTCGTCGACCGAGGCCATGATGATCAGGATGCAGTCTGCCCCCCAGGCCCGCGCCTCGGCCACCTGATAGGTGTCATAGAGAAAATCCTTGCGCAGGACCGGCAAGCCGCAGGCCGCACGGGCCTGGGTCAGGAATTCCGGCGTGCCCTGAAAACTGGGGGCGTCGGTCAGAACCGACAGGCAGGCCGCGCCGCCCTGTTCATAGGCCCGTGCCAGGGCGGGCGGGTCGAAATCGGGGCGGATCAAGCCTTTGGAGGGACTGGCCTTCTTGATTTCCGCGATCAACGCCGGCCCGGTCGCAGCCTTGGCCGTCAGGGCGCGGGCAAAGCCGCGGGGGGGCGTGGCGGCGCGGGCCGCTGCCTCGACATCGGCCAGGGGACGCGCGGCCTTGGCGGCGGCGATCTCGTCCAGCTTATAGGTCTTGATCTTGTCCAGAATATCCATGGGACGGTTTTAACGCCGCCCGCAGGGCCGGGACAAGGGCGTTCAGGCGGGCATCTCGTGCGCCCAGGGCGGATTGGCGCCGGGACGGGACACGGTGATGGCTGCGGCCCGTGCGCCCAGGGTCAGCGCGGCGGCGATCTGGTCCCGCGTGATCGCGGCGAGCCCGGCCTTGGTCAGGACACCCTGGCGGCGCAGGCTGGCCAGCACACCGGCATTGAAGGTGTCGCCCGCGCCGATGGTGTCGGCCACAGTGGTGCGGATCGCGGGCGCCGCGACCGGATCACCCGCCCAATGCGCCCGCGCGCCCGCTGCTCCGCCGGTTTGCAGCACCAGCCGAGGCCCCTGCGCCAGCACCCGCCGCGCGGCATCTTCCAGGGGCAGGCCGGGATACAACCACTCCAGGTCGTCGCCCGACAGCTTCACGATGTCGGACCGCGCGATCAGCCGCGCCAGCCGGGCGCGATAGGCATCTGCGTCGGGGATGAAGAAGGGCCTGATGTTCGGATCCAGCATCACCGGCAGGCGCCCGCCTTCGCGGACGATCAGCGATTCGACGGCCGCGCCGCAGGGATCGGGCACCAGGCTGATGCCGCCCGCGAACAGCGCGTCGATGGCGTCGGGCAGGGTCGGAATATCCTCGGGCGCCAGCATCCGCCCGGCCGATCCTTCGTCATAGAAGGAATAGCGCGCCTCGCCCCCGGTCAGGGTCACCAGGGCCAGCGTGGTCAGGCGGTCGGTGCGGGGACACAGGTCGGTGTCGACCCCCGCCTCGGCCAGCGGGCGCAGCAGCATGTCGCCGAAGGCGTCGCGGCTGATCGGCCACAGATAGGAGACGGATTCCCCAAGACGGCCAAGCGCGATGGCGGTGTTATAGACCGATCCCCCCGCCAAAGGCCGGAAACTGCCATCCTCCGGCACCATGTCGATCAGCGATTCGCCCGCGCACAGGATCATCGTCCCCTCCGTTCAGTAAATCCTGACCACATCGCCCGACCGTTCCAGAACGCCGCCCAGATCGATGTAGCCCCCCGCCTCGGCCAGATACAGGAAAGCTGCTAGCGCAACCAGTGCGGTGATCGCCGCTGCGGTGATTTTCCAGACCGACCACGGGCGCTCTCCGACCACGCGGCCCGATTGGCCGTTGACCACGAAGCGATAGCTTTTGCCGTTATAACGATAGGCCGCCGTCCAGACCGGCAGCAGGATATGCTTGAACGTCTCGTCGGCATAGTCGGTGCTGATGTGATCGACGCGCTGTTCGTCGCCCCCGATGGCGCGCCGCGCGTCGTTCAGGATCACCCCGGCCATTTCCGCCCGCGCGGTCTTGTGGCCGTCGTAAAGCGGGATCGTATAGGCCTCGGCCTCCAACCCGGCCAGATAGTCCGGGCGATAGGGACGCAGATGCGACAGATCCCAGGGCGCCAGCCCGTCCGAGAACTTGCGCGGCAGCGAGGCCGAGGCCAGCACCACCACATCGTTGAAATCGCGCGCCACGCGGCCCTGCGCCGGGCGCCAGCGGGTGCGGCGGACCTGCCGGGCGACCTGCTGGCTGCGGCCGTTCACCTGCTGCGTGACATAGACGGTCTCGTAATAATAATCGCCCCGCTGCCCGGCATAGCTGGACCGGGTGCGGGCGTCGAAGGTCCAGAACGGCGAATAGACGCCGCGCATCCGCCGCCCCCGCCGGGCATAGGCGGTCAGCCCCGACGGCGCGAACCACAGCCCGCCCAGCCAGTCCCGCATGGCGCGATGGGCCTGATCCTCGGCCAGGCGAAAGGGCAGGACGCCCTGGGGCTTGATCTTGCGGCTGGTGCCGGTGTCGGTGACAACCGGCGTCGCGCAGAACGGGCAGGCCCCGGCATGGCTGCTGTCGCCCACCTCGATCTGGGCGCCGCAATTGGGGCAGGACAGCAGGCGGACCGTCGCGGCAAGATCCGATCCGGCATCCAGGCGAAGGCCCTGCTCCAGCGGGATTTCCGCCAGTTCCGGCGCCTTGTGCCCGGCATCCCATTGCAGGGCGCGGCCTGTTTCGGGATCGGCCAGGATCGCATCCTCGCCCTCCACTCCACCCCGGGTCTGGCGGGCGGGCGCGCGGGCCGGGCCGTCGCCGATGGCCTGCCGGTGCCCGCACCAGTCGCAGACCAGCACCTGCTGGCCCGGCTGGAAGCGCAGGCTGGCCCCGCATCGTTCGCAAGGATAACGGTGTTCGGCCGGCGGGGTCGGCATGAGGCGGTCAGCCGGGCAGGGGCGGCGGCATGGTCGGGAACAGATGCGCCAGTTCGGGAATGTCGCCCGCCTTCCGCCAGCCGTCCTGGCCCGGCGTCCAGACCAGCGTTTCGTGCAGGACGCGACCCTCGGCCGACAGGCGCTGCAATCCAGCGCGGTCGAACGGCCCCTCGGCCCGGCCGTTCAGCGCGACATGCCATACCGCCGCGTCCTGCGGCAGGGGCGGAGGGATCGCAGCCCCGGCCTGCGGAACGCTGCCCCACGGACCCGAGGCCGGGCGCGCCGCCATGCCGGCGCCAAGCGCCGCGCCCATGGCAGCACCCATCCCTGCCCCGGCGGCGCCGGGGTTCTGGCTGGCATTCACCATCGCCTCGCCCGCCGCATATCGGCCAAAGCGGTCCAGGTCGCCCAGGATTCCCATCGAGGTGCGCTTGTCCAGCATCTTCTCGACTTCCTGAGGCAGGCTGATGTTTTCGATGTAGAATTCCGGGATCGTCAGGCCATAGGCGCTGATCGTCGGTTCGATCGCGGTGGCGACCAGCTTGCCCAGGTCGCCGGTGTTCGCGGCCATGTCCAGCACCGGGATCCCCGATCCGGCGATGACGCGGGAAAACTCCTGCACGATCACATTGCGGATCTGGAAGGCGATCTCGTCGCGGGTGAATTCGCCGTCGGTGCCGACGATTTCCGTCATGAACCGCGCCGGGTCGGTTACGCGCAGGGAATAGGTGCCGAAGGCGCGCAGCCGCACCGGGCCGAATTCCGGGTCGCGCGCCATCACCGGGTTCTTGGTGCCCCATTTCAGGTCGTTGAAGCGCGTGGTGTTGACGAAATAGATCTCGGACTTGAAGGGGCTGCGAAAGCCGTGGTCCCAATGCTGCAATCGCGTCAGGATCGGCAGGTTGTTGGTTTCCAGCATGTAGAGGCCGGGGCCGAAGGTATCGGCCAATTGCCCTTCATGGATGAAGACGGCGGCCTGGCCCTCTCGCACCGTCAGCTTGGCGCCGTATTTGATCGCGTTGCCGACGGTCGGATAGCGCCAGACCATCGTGTCGCGGGTGTCGTCGGTCCATTCGATGACCTCGATGAATTCGCCGCCGAGAATGTCGAAGATCGCCATCTGTCCCTCCGCAGGATGTCTTGTGCCTGTATGCGGCCAAGCCGCGCCGCCGCGCAAGTCAGATGCTTTGCGCCAGCAACTCGGCCGCGATGCGGCGGACGATCGGCTCGGCCTCGGCCGCCGACATGCCGGGACGCAGGCGCGGGTCATAGAGGATCCGCAGCAGCAATTCGTCGTGCCGGGTCAGCAGGGCGAATTCCTCGTCGTCGTTGAAGATCGACGGGCGGGCGTCGGGGCTGTCATTGGCAAGGCCCATGCCCTGGGCCAGTTCCTCGTGGATGCAGGATGTCTGCAACAGCGGCGGCAGTTCGGCCCGGATCAGCGCCACGGCATTGGAATAGACCGGCGACGCGCCCCGCGAATAGGCGAAGACGGTGCAGAAATTGTCCGCGTCCAGGGCCTGCATGACCGCGATATCCTGCGCGGGGATTCCGGGCACCAGCTGCGCCAGGCGCGGGCCGATGGCACGGCGTTCGTCGTCGGACAGGACCATGACCACGAAATTGCCGCCGTTCTCGGCCAGCGACACGCTGTGCCCGGTCGCCTGCGCCAGCCGCGCGGCGAACTGGCTGACCTCGACCCGATAGGCGCGGCGGGTGGCCACATCGACGACGGCCCCGAACTCCATCTGGATCCGCACCGGATCCTGCCAGCGGCGCAGGGGCGCGGGGGTGCCGCTGTCCCTGGCCTGGATGCCGCCCGCGCCATATTCGTCGCGCAGCGCGATGGCGATGAAATCGCGGGTCAGCGCGTCTTCGTCGATGGGCGCGTCCAGGGGCACCCGTTCCCGGCGCAGGCGGCCCTGGTCCAGAAGCGCGCGTTCGGCGCGGGCATAGAAATCCCGCTGCGCCGTGCTTGCAAGGCTGGCCTGGGTCAGGGCCTGGGACGCGGCGGCGTTGGCGGCGCGATTGCGTTCCGCGCGGGCCTTGCGCAATTCCGCCTGCGACGGGCCGTCATCCTGGGGCCGCGCGACCGGGCGCGCGGCGGGAACCGGCTGCGGTTCGGTTTCGGGCGCCTGGCACGCCGCCAGGGCCAACAGCACCAGCAGCGGCAGGCTGCGCAAGCCGTCTGTCCTGTGGCTCATGTCCGCGCCGGAGTCCCCTGACCCTGGGCCGTGGCGCGGGCCAACGTGTCGCGCAGATCGGCCTCCATCTTGGTCAGGTCGTTTTCGGCGGCGGCGCGGCGGGCGCGGCCCTCGTCGGCGATGCGCAGGCTGTCCTCGATCGTGGCGATCAGTTGCGCATTGGCCGCCTTGACCGAGTTGATGTCGAAGACGCCCCGTTCGGTCTGGGTGCGGATCTGCGCATTGGCCTGACGCAGGTTGTCGGCATTGCGGGTCAGCAGGTCGTTGGTCAGATCGCTGGCTTCCTTGACGGCGCGCGCGGCCTCGGCGCTGCGCTGGATCGTCACCGCCTGGGCAAGCTGCGTTTCCCACAGCGGCACGGTGTTCACCAGGGTCGAGTTGATCTTCGTGACCAGCGACTTGTCGTTTTCCTGCACCAGCCGGATCGAGGGCAGGGACTGCATCGTCACCTGCCGCGTCAGCTTCAGGTCGTGGACGCGGCGTTCCAGATCGTCGCGGCCCGCCCGCAGGTCGCGCAGCGCTTGGGCCTGCATGACCTGCTGATCCTCGGGGGCGGCCTTCACGCGGGCCTCCATCTCGGGGATGGTGGTGCTGTCCAGTTCCCGCAACTTCTCTTCTCCGGCGGCGATGTACAGCGCCAGTTCGTCATAGAAGTTCAGCGTGTGGTCATACAGCAGGTCCAGCGACTTGATGTCCTTCAGCAGCGTCTGTTCGTGCCGTTCCAGTTCGACCGTGATGCGGTCGATCTGGGTCTGGACCTGTTCGTAATTCGCCACGAATTTCGCGAAGGGCGCCGACCGGCCCAGCAGCTTTTCCCACCAGCTGCGCGTCCGCCGCATATCCAGCTCGCTGGTCGAGAAGCCGCGGATCGTCGTCACGATGCTGCGCAGGCTTTCGCCCGCGGGACCGACATCCTTGCTTTTGACATCGGCCAGCATCTTCTGGCTGATTTCCTGCAAGCCCGCCTGCGCGCGGGTGCCGAAGCGGACGATGGATCCGGTATCGCCCAGGTCGATCTCGTCCATGCGGCGGCGGATTTCGGCCTGAAGCTGGGGATCGCCGTCGCGGACCGACAGCGGATCGGCCTTGGGCTGGGGCAGGGGCGCCGATGTCACCGTCTCGATCTCGGTGCGGATGTCTTCGGCGCGGCGGCGGGTCTCGTCGGTCATGGCGCTTCCTTCCCTGGGCCTGTGCAAGCCAAGCATGTTGCGGCGCAGCATAGGCGGAATGCGGCGCAGTTCAACAAAGCGCCGCGCGAAAAAATGCGGTCCATGCAGCCCCGCAACAGGGGGCGATTCGCGTGGCCTTCGGGCGGGTCGGGGGCGCGGAACTGCTGAATCCTATCCAAAATGTCAGGTCATTAACGCAGTTAAATCAAACTTTATGCATATTCTTCCCTGCGCCAGGGTGCTAATGTCGTCCCGTTAGCAGGTGCCGTCCCCGATTTTCAGGGGGCATATTTTTTCCAAGTGTTAGTGCAGGTAAAGATGTCGGTGAAATCCCAGTCGGTTGCCCTGGCCCGTGTCGCGGCCGTCCCTTCTGTCCAAACCTCGCGTCCTTGGCTGTATCGCAGCCTGATCAAGCGTCCGCTGGACCTGATGCTGGTGCTGCTGACCTCTCCGGTGGTGGTTCCGCTGGTCCTGCTGCTGGCGCTGATCGTGATGCTGGACGGCAGGAACCCGTTCTATTCGCAGCAGCGCGTCGGCCGCGACGGCCGGATGTTCCGCATGTGGAAGCTGCGCAGCATGGTCCCCGACGCCGATCAGCGGCTGGAGGAGCATCTGGACCGCGATCCCCAGGCCCGGCAGGAATGGAACACGACGCAGAAGCTGCGCAACGATCCGCGCGTGACCGCCTTCGGCCGGATCCTGCGCGCCAGTTCCATGGACGAGTTGCCGCAACTGTGGAACGTCGCCACCGGAGACATGAGTCTGGTCGGTCCCCGTCCCATGATGCCCGACCAGCAGGCACTGTATTCGGGGCAGGGGTATTACCGTCTGCGTCCCGGCATCACCGGCTTCTGGCAGACCGCCGGGCGCAACAAGACGACCTTTGCGGCCCGCGCCTGGTATGACGACCGCTATGAACGCAGCCTGTCCTTCGCCGGCGACGCCGCGATCCTGCTGCGCACCGTGTCCGTGGTGCTGGGCCGGACCGGCTGCTGATCAGGGGCGCTGCCGCAGCGCCGCCATCGCCTCGGACGGCAGGATGGCGGCGCAGCGGGCGTATCGCGGCACCAGCCGCTTCGGCGCCGACAGCATCCGCCAGGCCCATTCCATCGCGATCCGCCTGACCCAACGCGGCGCACGAGTCTGGTTTCCCGCCAGGAAATCCAAGCCCGCGCCGATCGAGGCGAAGCCGACCCCCGGCGCGACCTCGCGCCCCCGCGCCGCCAGCCGTTCCTGTTTCGGCGCGCCAAGCGCCAGAAGGCACAGCCGCGCCCCGCTGTCCCGCACCTGCACCAGCAGATCGCGCGCCGCATCGCCATCGGGGTCGAAGCCCATCGGCGGGGCGATCCGCGCGACGATCCGGCAGCCGGGCGCGCGGCGCCTGATCTCATCCGCCGCCGCCGCCAGGGCTGCATCGGTGGTGCCGACCAGGGCCAGGCCCACGCCTTCGGCCGCGGCAAGCTGCGCCAGGGGGATCACCAGATCCGAACCCGTCACCAGCCCGACCGGACGGCGCGCCAGACGCGACAGCCAGACGATGGGGTTGCCGTCCGCCACCACCAGATCCTGCCCGGCATAAGCCTTGCGGAAGGTGTCGTCGGCCCGCAGCTTGACCAGGTGATCCAGGTTGATGGTCGCCAGCGCGAAGCCCTGGCCGCTGCGCAGCCGCCGAGTGATTTCTGCCAGAAGCGAAGGGCGGTCGGGCATGTTCACCCGAACGACCGAGGATCCATAGGAAAACTGCATTGCCATGTTCCGCACCGGGCCGCGTTCCGGCCTTTGCCGCTTCCTTGCAGCTTTGCGTCCTGGCTGCAATCGGGCAGTTCAACCTTTCGGCAAATAGGGGATTGCGCCCGCCAGATCGGTGTCGTCGATCAGGTGGAAATTGCTGATGCTGCCCGCCTTGCGCGCCTGGGCGAAGGGGGCATAGTCGGGATCGGCGGCAAAGGCGCGGGCGGCGTCCTTGGACGGAAACTCGATCAGCGCGATCAGGGTGTTGCCTAGGGCCTTGCCCTCCAGCGTGTCGATATTGCCCGAACGCGACAGATAGCGTCCGCCGTGCCGTGCCGCGATCTCGTGGACGCGGGCGGCGTAATCGGGCACCCAGGAATCGTCGGTCACGGTCACGTCCGCGATCAGATAGGCAGTCATCGGATCCTCCCCCGGTTCATCTGCTGGGGACACAGTGCCTGCGGCCGGCGCATCAGGCAAGCACGGCTGTCGGCTGCGGACGAAATCGCATTGTCCTTCATTGCGGCTAACGATAGCGTGAGCGGTAGCAAACGGGCCTTACGCGAACGGGCACAGGTCAGCATCGGTAAACCTTTCGGACGGACAGCATGGCGACGCTGAGACAAATCCTTGTTTTTTCCGGCCTGGTCGCGGCGGCTGCCCCGCAGGGCCTTCTGGCTCAGGCGCCCGGCGGCGACATGCCGCCCCCTGCCGTCACCGTCGTGACCTTGCAGGCCCAGGACGTGACACTGACCGCCAGCCTGCCAGGCCGCGTCGTGGCCTCGGCCGAGGCGGAACTGCGGCCCCAGGTCGGCGGTCTGATCGTCGAACGCCTGTTCGAGGAAGGCAGCCCTGTCGCGCAAGGCGACCCCCTGTACCGTATCGACCCGCGCAGCTATGAGGCGGCGCAGGCCCAGGCGCAGGCGGCCTTGGCCCAAGCCCAGGCCCAGGCCGATGCCGCCCGACGCGAGGCGGAACGGGTCGTGGCCCTGCGTGACCGGCGTGTGGCCAGCGAACAGACCCAGGACAGCGCCGTCGCCGCCCGCGACGCCGCCGAAGCCGCAGTCAAGGCGGCCGAGGCGCAGTTGCTGGCGGCCCAGATCGACCTGGACCGCACCACCATCACCGCGCCTCTGGACGGGGTGATCGGCCTCGCCCAGGCCAGCCCCGGCGCCCTGGTCACGGCGGGGCAGGCCAACCCCCTGGCCGTGATCCGCCGCATCGACCCGGTGCGCGTGGACGTGACACAATCGGCGGCGGAAATCATCCGCTGGCAGCGCATGGGAGCGGATGCCGCGCTGCCCGAGGGCGCCGACCGCACCGTGACGTTGCGCCTGGCCGATGGCAGCACCTATGAACATACCGGATCCCTGACCGCGGCCGAGCCGCATGTGGACGAAACCACCGGCGTGATCACATTGCGGATGGAATTCGCCAATCCCGAGGGGTTCCTTCTGCCCGGCATGTTCGTGCTGGCCGACATCCCGCAGGCGCAGTTGAAGGACGCCATCCTGGCCCCGCAAGAGGGCGTCAGCCGCGACCGGCGCGGCCGTCCCGTCGCCATGGTCGTGAACGATCAGAACCTGGTCGAGGAACGCGCCCTGGAAATTGCCCAGGACCACGGCAATCAATGGGTGGTGACCAAGGGCCTTGCCGCCGGCGACCGCATCATCGTGGCGGGCGTGCAGCGCATCGCGCCGGGCGCGCCGGTCACGCCGCAGGAACGCGGCAGCGAGGATGCCGGCGCCGCGGCAGCTACCCCCGGAGAAGCGGCCCCCGAACCGCAAAATCCCGACCAGGCGACCCAGGCCGAAGCCGCGTCCGCCAACTGACGTTCCAGCCAGCGAAGGCGTGACAGACCATGGCCCGTTTCTTCATCGACCGTCCGGTATTCGCCTGGGTAATCTCGATCATCATCATGGGCATCGGCATCCTGTCGATCCTGACCCTGCCGGTGGCCCAGTATCCGCAGATCGCGCCGCCCTCGGTCACGGTGCGCGCCACCTATCCGGGCGCCTCGGCGGAAACCATCTCGAACACCGTGACGCAGGTGATCGAACAGCAGATGACCGGGCTGGACGGGCTGCGCTATATCTCGTCCAGCTCGACCTCGGCGGGGTCGTCGTCCACCACGCTGACCTTTGAAACCGGGACCGACGTGGACATCGCCCAGGTCCAGGTCCAGAACAAGCTGTCCCAGGCGACGCCCCTGCTGCCCGAACCCGTGCAGCGCCAGGGCGTGGTGGTCGAGAAGTCGACTGCGGGCTTCCTGATGGTCATCGGCCTGATCGGCGACGACAACTATGACCAGACCGACCTGTCGGACTATATGTTCTCGAACCTGGTGGACGATCTGTCGCGGGTCGAGGGCGTCGGCAGCGTCCAGGTCTTCGGCGCACCCTATGCGATGCGCATCTGGCTGGATCCCGACAAGCTGGCGGCATACGAGATCACGCCTTCGGACGTGGTGGCGTCGGTAACGGCGCAGAACACGCAGATTTCCGCCGGGGCCTTCGGCGACCTGCCCGCCGTGCAGGGCCAGCAGCTGAACGCCACCGTGACCGCCCAGTCGTTGCTGTCGACGCCCGAGGATTTCCGCCAGATCGTCCTTCGGGCCGAGGAAAACGGCGGCCTTGTGCTGCTGCGCGACGTGGCGCGGGTCGAGATCGGGTCGGAAAGCTATGCCACCGACGCGACGTTCAACGGGCGCCCCTCGTCCGGGATGGCACTGTCGCTGGCGCCAGGGGCCAACGCGCTTGATACCGCCGACCGGGTCAAGGCGCGGATGGTCGAATTCGCCGAATTCTTTCCCGAGGGCGTCGATTACGTCATTCCCTTCGATACGTCGCCCTTCGTGTCGATCTCGATCGAGGAGGTCGTCAAGACGCTGATCGAGGCCATCGTGCTGGTGTTCATCGTCATGTACGTGTTCTTGCAGAACTGGCGGGCGACGCTGATCCCGACATTGGCGGTGCCCATCGTCCTGCTGGGCACGTTCGGGATCATGGCGGCCTTCGGCTTCACCATCAACACGCTGACCATGCTGGCGATGGTGCTGGCCATCGGCCTGCTGGTCGACGACGCCATCGTGGTCGTCGAAAACGTCGAACGCATCATGGAGGAGGAAGGGTTAGAGCCGCGCGAGGCGACGCGCAAGTCCATGGGCCAGATCACCGGCGCGCTGATCGGGATCGCCCTGGTCTTGTCGGCCGTGTTCGTGCCGATGGCCTTCTTCGGCGGCTCGACCGGGGTCATCTATCAGCAGTTCGCCATCACCATCGTTTCGGCCATGGGCCTGTCGGTTCTGGTCGCGCTGACCCTGACGCCCGCCTTGTGCGCGACGCTGTTGCGGTCCAAGGACCATCACACCAAGAAGGGCCTGTTCGGCTGGTTCAACCGCAACTTCGACCGCACGACGAACGGCTATACCGGCGCCGTCGGCTGGATCGTGCGCCGCCCGCTGCGGTCGCTGCTGGTCTATGCCGCCATCGGCGCGGCGATGGTGCTGTTGTTCCTGCGCACCCCCGAAGGCTTCCTGCCGGACGAGGATCAGGGGATCATGTTCGTGCTGATCCAGGGTCCGACCGGCGCCACCGCCGAACGGACCGCCGCCGTCATCGACCAGGTGCGGGATTATTTCCTGAACCAGGAAAAGGATTCGGTCGAATCGATGTTCGGCGTGGTGGGCTTCAGTTTCGCGGGCCAGGGCCAGAACGTCGGCATGGCCTTCGTGCGGATGAAGGACTGGGACGAACGGCTGGACCCCTCGCAATCGGTGCAGGCCGTGGCGGGCCGGGCCTTCGGCGCGTTGTCCGGCATTCAGGACGCGATGGTCTTTCCCATCGTCCCCCCGTCAGTGATCGAGCTTGGCAACGTCTCGGGCTTCGATTTCTATTTGCAGGCGCGCGGCGGGCAGTCGCACGAGGATCTGCTGAACGCCCGCAACCAGTTCCTGGGCATGGCGGCGCAAAGCCCGCTGATCGCCCAGGCCCGACCCTCGGGGCTGGAGGATGCGGCCCAGTTCAGCCTCGACATCGACTGGCGCAAGGCGGGCGCGATGGGCGTCACCGCGACCGACGTGGCGAACCTGTTGCAGATCGCCTGGACCGGCCGCTACGTCAACGATTTCGTGGACCGGGGCCGCATCAAGCGCGTCTATGTCCAGGGCGAGGCGAATTCCCGGTCCACCCCCGGCGATTTCGACAAGTGGCGGGTGCGCAATTCGATGGGCGGGCTGGTGCCATTCTCGAACTTCTCGACCGGGAACTGGTCCTTCGGCCCGCAGGGGCTTAGCCGTTATAACGGCATTCCTGCGATGCAGATCCAGGGCGGTCCCGCGCCGGGGGTCAGTTCCGGCGACGCCATGGCCGAGGTCGAGCGCCTGGTATCCCAACTGCCCGGCTTCGCCGTCGCCTGGACCGGCCTGTCGCTTGAGGAGCAGGAATCGGGCGACCAGACCATGCTGCTCTATGCGCTGTCGCTGGCGGCGGTGTTCCTGTGCCTGGCGGCGCTTTACGAAAGCTGGTCGATCCCGCTGGCGGTGATCCTGGTCATGCCCATCGGCGTTCTGGGCGCGCTGCTGGGGGCGTATCTGGGCGGCTTCGACAACGGCGTGTTCTTCCAGGTGGGGCTGCTGACCGTGATCGGCCTGACCGGCAAGAACGCCATCCTGATCGTGGAATTCGCCCGAGAACAGTCCGAACAGGGCGTCCCCCTGTTCCGGGCCGTGGTCGAGGCCGCGCGCCAGCGGTTCCGCCCGATCATCATGACCTCGATCGCCTTCACGCTGGGGGTGCTGCCGCTGCTGCTCTCCACCGGGGCGGGGGCCAACGGCCGCAACGCCATCGGCGCGACGGTGATCGGCGGGACCGTCGCCTCGACCGTGATGGGGATCCTGTTCGCGCCGCTGTTCTATGTGCTGATGCGCCGACTGCTGGGGCGCAAGGACAAGCTGGATGAGGGCGCAGCGGTGCCCGCCGCATGATCGACAAGCTGGAAATGTTCCTGGCGGTCGCCAAGGAACGCCATTTCGGCCGCGCCGCCGAAAGCCTGGGGCTGACGCAGCCCACGCTGTCGGCGGGCATCAAGCAGCTTGAGGAACAGCTTGGCGTGCTGCTGATCTTTCGCGGCTCGCGCTTCGGCGGGCTGACGCCAGAAGGCCAGTCGGCCCTGGTCTGGGCCCGCCGCATCGTCGGCGACGCCCGCCAGTTGCGGGAGGAGATGCGCGCCACCCGCCACGGCCTGTCCGGCCAGCTGCGCATCGCGGTGATCCCCACGGCCCTGACATGGGCCGCCCGGATCAGCGCCCGCTTCGGCGCCGCCCATCCGAATGTCGGCATGACCATCCTGTCGCGCACCTCGGTCGAGATCCTGCAAATGATCGACGACCTGACGGTGGATGCGGGGATTTCCTATCTGGACAACGAACCCCTGGGCCGGGTCAGCACGGTTCGCCTGTATGACGAACGCTACATGCTGGTCTGCGCGGCCGATTCGCCCCTGGCCGGAAAGGACCGTATCGGCTGGGCCGATCTGGCGGGGCACCGGCTGTGCCTGCTGACCAGCGACATGCAGAACCGCCGCATCATCAACCGCAACCTGATCGAGGCGGGCGTGACCCCGCAGGCGACGGTCGAATCCAGTTCGACCGTGGTGCTGGTCGCGCATGTGCTGGAGGGCGGCTGGATCACCATCCTGCCCGAGGACATCGCCGCCTTCCTGACCGAAGGCAAGCCGCTGCGGACCATCCCGCTGGACGGCGACGGCGCCAGCCATGCCGTGGGCCTGGTCGCACCCTGGCGCGAGCCGCATACGCCGGTGCTGGAGGCGCTGCTGGCCGAAGCACGGCGGATGGCTAACGATAGATGATTTCTATCGACTGACGAAACAACGATATTGATTTCGCGATGGCGGGTCTGGTCTGATGGTCGGAACACGGATCGTCGAAAGGCTAGCTTATGCATGTCAATGCGCCAGCCCCGACCGAGGAGGAGATCCGCAGCGTTGTCACGCCGCTCGCCTCTCTGGAAGGGCCACTTCTGCCGATGCTGCACGCATTGCAGGACGTATACGGATATGTCCCGCAGGAATGCGTGCCGGTTCTGGCGGAGGTGCTGAATCTGGGCCGGGCGGAAATCCATGGCGTCATCAGCTTCTATCACGATTTCCGCGCCCATCCGACCGGCCGCCACGTCCTGAAAATCTGCCGGGCCGAGGCCTGCCAGTCGATGGGCGCCAATGCTCTGGCCGAATCCACCCTGCAAAAGCTGGGGATCGGCTGGCATGACACGACAGCCAACGGCGCGGTGACGGTCGAACCCGTCTATTGCCTGGGCATGTGCGCCTGCGCGCCCGCCGCGATGGTCGATGGCCGCGTCGTCGGCCGCCTGGACGATGCCCGCATGGACCGCATCCTGGCCGAGGTGGGCGCATGAAGATCTTCGTCCCCCTGGACAGCGCCGCCAGGGCGCTTGGCGCGGATGACGTGGCCGATGCGATCGCGCGCGAGGCCAAGGCGCGCGGGCTCGACCTGCATCTTGTCCGCAACGGCACGCGCGGCATGGTCTGGCTGGAGCCCTTGGTCGAAATCGACACCCCACAGGGGCGCATCGGTTACGGAAATGTGACCCCGGAACAGGTGCCCGACCTGCTGGACGGCAGGTTGAACAGTCTGGGCCGGGTCGAGGATATCGACTGGTTCGCCCGCCAGACCCGGCTGACCTTCGCCCGCTGCGGCGTGATCGACCCGCTGGATCTGGACGATTACGCGGCCAATGGTGGTCTGGTCGGTTTGCGCCGCGCGCTGACCATGACCAAGGCGCAGATCGTGCAGGAGGTTATCGACAGCGGATTGCGTGGCCGGGGCGGGGCAGGGTTTCCGACCGGCATCAAGTGGAAGACCGTCAGCGAAGCCGAGGCGCCGCAGAAATACATCGTCTGCAACGCCGATGAGGGCGACAGCGGCACCTTTGCCGACCGCATGATCATCGAGGGCGATCCCTTCCAGCTGATCGAGGGCATGGCCATTGCGGGCCTGGGCGTCGGCGCGACGCGCGGCTATGTCTATCTGCGGTCGGAATATCCCGACGCCATCGCGATCCTGACCCGCGCGGTCTCCATCGCCCGCCAGCGGGGCCTGCTTGGTCCCGACGTGCTGGGATCGGGCCGCGCCTTCGAGATGGAGGTCCGCACCGGCGCGGGCGCCTATGTCTGTGGCGAGGAAACGTCGCTGCTCAACAGCCTCGAAGGCAAGCGCGGCACCGTGCGCGCCAAGCCGCCGCTGCCCGCCTTGCAGGGCTTCCTGAACCGGCCCACGGTCGTGAACAACGTCATCTCGCTGACCACGATCCCCGTGATCTTCGAACGCGGCGCCGCCCACTACGCCGATTTCGGCCTGGGCCGGTCGCGCGGCACTGTGACCTTGCAGATCGCCGGCAACGTCAAGCGCGGCGGGCTGTTCGAAACCGCCTTCGGCCTGACCCTGGGCCAGGTCGTGAACGAGATCGGCGGCGGCACCGCCAGCGGCCGCCCGGTGAAGGCGGTCCAGGTGGGCGGCCCCCTGGGCGCCTATATGCCGGTCGAGAAATTCCACACGCCGATGGGTTACGAGGAATTTGACCAGAACGGCGGGCTGATCGGCCACGCGGGGCTGGTGGTCTTCGACGACAGCGTGGACATGCTGCGCATGGCCCGTTTCGCGATGGAGTTCTGCGCCGTCGAATCCTGCGGAAAATGCACCCCCTGCCGGATCGGGGCGGTGCGCGGCGTGGAAACCATCGACCGGATCGCCCAAGGCGACGCAGCGGCGATCCCGCTGCTGACCGACCTTTGCGAGACGATGAAGGACGGCTCGCTCTGCGCGCTTGGCGGCTTCACGCCCTTCCCCGTCATGTCCGCCCTGACCAATTTCCCCGACGATTTCGCCACCTATCGGGAGGCAGCCGAATGAGAGATTTCATCATCCCCCAATACCCGTCGGGCGACGACCGCGACATGGGCACCCCCGCCCGCAGCGGCGCGCCGGTTACGCTGACCGTGGACGGCTTTCCCGTCACGGTGCCGGAAGGCACATCGGTCATGCGCGCCGCAGCCTTGGCCGGAATCATGGTCCCCAAACTGTGCGCCAGCGACAATCTGGAGGCCTTCGGATCCTGCCGCCTGTGCGTGGTCGAGATCGAGGGGCGGCGCGGAACGCCCGCATCCTGCACCACCCCCGTGACGGAAGGCATGGTGGTCCATACCCAGTCCGACAAGCTGCGCCGGATGCGCAAGGGCGTGATGGAGCTGTATATCAGCGACCACCCGCTGGACTGCCTGACCTGCGCGGCCAATGGCGATTGCGAATTGCAGGACATGGCTGGCGCCGTGGGCCTGCGCGACGTGCGCTACAAGGCGCCCGAGGAACGCAGCCTGCTGAACCACTTCGCCACCCGCGACGGGGCGGGGATCAATGCGCTGTATGTCCCCAAGGACGAAAGCAACCCCTATTTCACCTATGATCCGGCGAAATGCATCGTCTGTTCCCGCTGCGTCCGCGCCTGCGAAGAAGTGCAGGGCACCTTCGCGCTGACCATCGAGGGGCGGGGATTCGACAGCCGCGTCAAGGCGGGGACGATCGGCGACGATTTCCTGACCTCGGACTGCGTGTCCTGCGGCGCCTGCGTGCAGGCCTGCCCGACCGCGACCTTGCAGGAAAAATCGGTGATCGAACTGGGAACGCCAGAACGGTCGGTCATCACCACCTGCGCCTATTGCGGCGTCGGCTGTTCCTTCAAGGCGGAACTGAACGGCGACCAGCTTGTGCGCATGGTCCCCTACAAGCACGGCAAGGCGAACCGGGGCCATTCCTGCGTCAAGGGCCGCTTCGCCTATGGCTATGCCCAGCACAAGGACCGGATCCTGCGCCCCATGATCCGCGACACCATCGAGGAACCCTGGCGCGAAGTGTCCTGGGACGAGGCGCTGAGCTTTGCCGCCAACCGCCTGAAGGGCATCCAGCAGAAATACGGCCGCAAGTCGGTGGGCGTCATCACCTCCAGCCGCTGCACCAACGAGGAAACCTATCTGGTGCAGAAACTGACCCGCGCGGTCTTCGGCAACAACAACACCGACACCTGCGCGCGCGTCTGCCATTCGCCGACCGGATACGGGCTGGGCAAGACCTATGGCACCTCGGCCGGGACGCAGGACTTCGACAGCGTGGAACAGGCCGATGTGGTGATGATCATCGGTGCCAACCCGACCGACGGCCACCCGGTCTTTGCCAGCCGCCTGAAAAAGCGCCTGCGCCAGGGGGCAAAGCTGATCGTGGTCGATCCGCGCCGCACCGACATCGTGCGGTCCCCGCATATCCAGGCGCAATATCACCTGCCGCTGAAACCAGGCACCAACGTCGCCACCGTCACCGCGATGGCGCATGTGATCGTGACCGAGGGACTGTTCGACGAGGATTTCATCCGCACCCGCTGCGACTGGGACGAGTTCCAGTTCTATGTCGATTTCGTCAGCGATCCGCGCCACAGCCCCGAAGCGGTCGAGATGCTGACCGGGGTGCCCGCCGCCGACCTGCGCGCGGCGGCGCGGCTTTATGCGACGGGAGGGAACGCGGCGATCTATTATGGTCTTGGCGTGACCGAGCATTCGCAGGGGTCCACCACGGTGATCGGCATCGCTAACCTGGCCATGCTGACCGGCAATATCGGTCGCGCCGGCGTCGGCGTGAACCCGTTGCGCGGTCAGAACAACGTGCAGGGCAGTTGCGACATGGGCAGCTTCCCGCACGAACTGCCCGGCTATCGCCATGTCAAGCTGCCCGATGTGCGGGCGATTTATGAACAGGCCTGGGGCTGCGAGATCGACCCCGAACCCGGCCTGCGGATCCCGAACATGCTGGACGCGGCGGTCGAGGGCACCTTCAAGGGCCTGTACTGCCAGGGCGAGGACATTCTGCAATCCGACCCCGACACCCATCACGTCGCCGCCGGGCTTGCGGCAATGGAATGCGTCATCGTCCACGACCTGTTCCTGAACGAAACGGCGAACTATGCCCATGTCTTCCTGCCGGGATCGACCTTCCTGGAAAAGGACGGCACCTTCACCAATGCCGAACGCCGCATCAACCGCGTCCGCAAGGTGATGGCGCCCCGCAACGGTTACGAGGACTGGGAGGTCACGCAGCTTCTGGCCAAGGCCATGGGCGCGGACTGGCATTATACCCATCCCCGCCAGATCATGGAGGAGATCGCGGCCACCACGCCCAGCTTCGCCGGCGTCACCTATGAACTGCTGGAGGAGAAGGGTTCCGTCCAGTGGCCCTGCAATGCAACTGCGCCCGAGGGCACGCCGCTGATGCATATCGACGGCTTCGTGTCGGGCAAGGGGCATTTCATGGTGACGGAGTATGTCGCCACCGACGAACGCACCGGGCCGCGCTTCCCGTTGCTGCTGACCACCGGGCGGATCCTGGCGCATTACAACGTCGGCGCCCAGACCCGTCGCACCGAGAACGTCGCCTGGCACCCCGAGGACGTTCTGGAAATCAACCCCCATGACGCCGAACAGCGCGGCATCAACGAGGGCGACTGGGTGCGGCTGGCGTCGCGCGCCGGGGAAACCACGCTGCGGGCGACGCTGACTGACCGGGTGGCGGCGGGTGTGGTCTATACGACCTTCCATCACCCCTCGACCCAGGCTAACGTGGTGACCACAGATTTTTCCGACTGGGCGACGAATTGCCCGGAATTCAAGGTCACCGCCGTGCAGGTCAGCCCCTCGAACGGTCCCACGGACTGGCAGGAGCGTTACAACGAACAGGCCGAACGGTCGCGGCGGATCCTGACTGCCGCGGAGTAAGCCATGACCCTGCCGCCGCCCTTTGGGGCCTCGGACGCCACCCACCATCGCCCCGGCAGCAGCGTCGCGGTCACTCGCGCGCTGCCCGACGAGGTGGCGATCGCGATGGTCTATCACGGCTCGACCCATGCGGTGATGATGGCGACGCCCGCCGATGTGCAGGACTTCGCGGCGGGCTTTTCGCTGACCGAGGGCATCGTCACCGGCCTGGACCAGATCGCCAGTTGCGAGGTGATCTCGCATCCCAAGGGGATCGAGGCGCAGATGTGGCTGGCCGAGGACCGCGGCGAGGCACTGGCCGCGCGCCGCCGGTCGCTGGCCGGGCCGGTCGGCTGCGGGCTGTGCGGCATCGACAGCATCGAGGCGGCGGTGCGGTCCCTTCCGGACCTGTCCGGCACCGGGCCTGCCCTGACGGTTGAGGATGTCGCCGCCGCGACTGAATCGCTGCGCGGCTGGCAGCCGCTGCACGACAGAACCCGCGCGGTCCATGCGGCGGGCTTCCTGCTGCCCGGCCAGGGCGTGGTGCTGGCGCGCGAGGATGTGGGGCGGCACAATGCCCTGGACAAGCTGATCGGCGCGATGGCCCGGCAGGGGATCGACCCTTCGCAGGGCGCCATCGTCCTGACCAGCCGCGTGTCCACCGAGATGGTGCAGAAATGCGTCATGGCGGGCTGTGCCATCCTGATCGCCGTCTCCGCCCCGACGCTGCACGCCCTGCGCCTAGCCCAAGGGTCGGGCCTGACCCTTGCCGCATTCGCGCGGGGCGAGGGTTTCGATCTGTTCTGCCACCCCGAACGGCTGCGCGCCGAGGTTTCCGATGTCGCCTGAAAAGATGGTCATGATGGCCAACCAGATCGCCACCTTCTTCGACACCCAGCCGGGCCACGCGCCCGACAAGATCGCCGACCATCTGCGCGACTTCTGGGAGCCGAGGATGCGCGAGCAGTTGAAATCCTATCTCGCCCAGGGCGGAGCGGGCCTGCGCCCCTCGGTGCAAGAGGCCGTCCGGCACCTTTGATGCGGCGGGCGTGAAACCGTCCTGTCGGCTTGCGTGTTGATGGGGGAAATCACCTCGGGGGACGGATGCGCGATACAGCCGATAGGGTGGATCTGTCCGCCTGCCGATTGTGCGTGATCGGCAATCTTGGATCGGGAAAGAAGGACGGCCGCCAGCAGGCCGAGGCGATCCGCGATGCGCTGGAAGGCCGGGTTGCCGAATTCGCCCTGCGCGCGACCGACCGGGGAGAGCAGTTGCCGGGCCTTGCCCGCCGCGCGGTCGAGGATGGGTTCGACATCGTGGTGGCCTATGGCGGCGACGGCACCCAATCGGCAGTGGCGGGCGCGCTGACCGGGACGCAGACGGTGATGGGCGTGCTGCCGGGCGGCACCTTCAACTATTTCGCGCGCGATTTGGGCGTGGGCGAGACGGTCGAGGATGCGCTGGAAACCCTGCTGGACGCCAACGTCAGGCCCGTCGATGTCGGCCAGATCGAGGATCTGGTGTTCCTGAACAATGTCAGCCTGGGCGCCTATCCGCATATCCTCAAGACGCGCGAGGGGATCTATGAACGCTGGGGCCGGTCGCGGCTGGCGGCCTATTGGTCGGTGCTGGTGGCGATGCGGCGGCTGCGCCATCCGATGCGCCTGACCGCCACGGTCGACGGCCAGGACCGTCATTTCACCACTGCCCTGGTCTTCGTCGCCCGCAGCGCCTATCAACTGGACGCCTTCGGGCTGGACGGCGCGGATGCGATCCGGGCGGGCAATTTCGCGGTTCTGATTGCCAAGGCGCGCAAGCCCCTGCCGCTGCTGCGGTCTGCCTTTCGGCTGGCTTTCGGCTTCAGCGCCAAGGACAGCGATTTCGACCTGATCCTGACAGACCGCCTGGTGATCGAGACCGGCAAGCGCCAGCAGTTGATCGCCCATGACGGCGAAAAGACCCGCATGGTTAGCCCCTTCCACCTGCGCGTCCGGCATGGCGACCTGAAGGTTCTGGTTCCCGCCGATGGCGTCAGCAAAACCAGGGACGCGCGGGCGTGACGCGGATCGTCCACCTGTCGGATCTGCATTTCGGATTCCATCGCGCCGCCCTTGCCGAACCGCTGCTGGCGCGGGTGAACGGCGCCGGGGCCGATCTGGTGGTCGTGACCGGCGACGTGACCCATCGCGGACGGAGCGGCCAATATGCTCAGGCCGCCGCCTTCCTGTCGCGGATCCGGGCGCCCCTGATGGTGGTGCCGGGCAATCACGACGTGCCGCTGTATAACCTGGCCGTCCGCTATCTTGCGCCCTATGCGGGATTTCGCCGGGCGATGGGACGGGATCTGGTGCCTGTGCGACAGGCGGGCGGCGCGCGGGTTCTGGGCCTGAACAGCGTCGATCCCTTCGCCGTGCAGCGCGGCATCATCCGCACGGGAGAGATCGGGCGGCTGATCGGCCGCCTGGATCCGCTGGCCACGAACATCGTCGCGCTGCATCATCCGCTGGAACATCTGGCCCAGGTCGACAAGGAATTGGCCCGCCGCGCGCCGCAGGCCCTGGCACGGCTGGAACGCGCGGGCGCGCAGATCGTGCTGTCGGGGCATCTGCATGTCTGGGCGACGGGTGCCATGCTGGAACAGACGGCCCATCCGGGCGTGCTGCAAATCCAGGCGGGCACGGCTTTGTGCGGGCGGTTGTCGGACCGGCAGAACGAATTCGCGGTCTTGCAGATCGACGGGCCGATGCTGACCATCGAACGCCATATCGCGCCCATGGACGAACCGGATTTCCGCCCCCCGGAATACGAGCATTTCTCGCGCGAGAGCGGGATCTGGGTCGCTCATCAGCCGCCCGAAACGCCGATCGTCCCCGGCGCGACCGAGACCGCCTTCAGCACCGCGTGAACCGGCAGGCCGGGGCGCAGGTCCAGCGCGGCGGCCGAGCGCGCGGTGATCCGCGACAGGATCACCTGATCGCCCGCGTCCAGCCGCACCAGCACGCTGTCCCCGGCCGGGCCCAGATCGCGGATCCGTGCGGGGATGACGTTCAGCGCGGAGATCCCCTGCGGCGGCACGGTGGCGATCATCACGTCCTGCGCCAGGATGCGCAGCCGCAGCAGCGTGCCGACGGGCGCGGCGATCCGGGGCAGGTACAGCGGTCCTGCCGGGGCCGCCAGCCGGGTCAACCCGTCGCACTCCTGCGCGTCGACTCGCGCGGTCAAGACGGCGCCCGCCTCGGCAAGGCCCAGCAGGGGGGCGACCGCCGGGTCCGACAGCAGCGCGGCGACCGGCCCCGCCGCCGTCACCCGGCCCCGATCCAGCAGGACGACGGTGGTCGCCAGCCGGGCGACCTCGGCCGTGGAATGGCTGACATAGAGGATCGGCAGCCCGGCCTGATCGCGCAGCCGTTCCAGATAGGGCAAGATCTCGTCCTTGCGGGGCTGGTCCAGCGCGGCCAGCGGTTCGTCCATCAGCAGCAGGCGGGGATGTGACAGCAGCGCCCGGCCGATGGCGACACGCTGGCGTTCCCCCCCCGACAGGGCGTTGGGGCGGCGGGTCAGAAGCGGGCCGATGCCCAGCATCTCGACCACGCGCGGCAGGTCGGACGGGCGGCCGCGGGCCGTGAACCAATGACCATAGAGCAGGTTCTGCCGCACGGTCAGATGCGGAAACAGCCGCGCGTCCTGAAAGACATAGCCGATGCCGCGCCGATGCGGCGGCAGGAAGATGCCCCGGTCGCTGTCGTTCAGCACGGTGTCCTGGAGCGTGACGCGCCCCGATTGCGGGCGCAGCAGGCCTGCGACGGCGTTGACGACGGTGGTCTTGCCCGAACCCGACCGGCCGAACAGCGCGGTCAGCCCGGCGGGGGCCTGGAAGGCGGCGTCAAGGGTGAAGCCCGCGAAGGCGTGGCGCAGCGCGACCGACAGCATCAGGCGCCCCGGATCCGCCGCGCGATCAGGCGCGACAGCCATTCGGACAGGAACAGCGCAGCCATGGCGACCGCGACGGCGATCAGCACCAGCCGGGCGGCGGCGGCCTCGCCCCCCGGCACCTGCAGGAAGGCATAGATGGCCGAGGGCAGGGTCTGCGTCTGGCCGGGGATGTTTGACACGAAGGTGATCGTCGCGCCGAATTCCCCCATCGCCTTGGCGAAGGCCAGGATCGCGCCCGCCAGGATGCCAGGCAGGATCAGCGGCAGCGTCACGGTCAGAAACACCCAG
This sequence comes from Paracoccus sp. 22332, assembly GCF_052045125.1. Taxonomy (NCBI): domain Bacteria; kingdom Pseudomonadati; phylum Pseudomonadota; class Alphaproteobacteria; order Rhodobacterales; family Paracoccaceae; genus Paracoccus; species Paracoccus sp. 22332. Next base: position 89,065 of record NZ_JBQEOI010000007.1, on the reverse strand, counting down.
GGGCGCGGTGCCCCCAGCGTCGAAGCCGCATGTTCCAGTCGGGGATCCACCGCCTCGATTGCCAGGCGGATGGCGCGGACCATCAGCGGAAAGGCCATGATCGCGGCGGCCAGCGCCGCGCCGGTCCAGCGGAAGGCGAAGACGATGCCGATCTGGTCCAGCCATTGCCCGACCCAGCCGCGCCGTCCGAAGGCAAGCAGCAGCAGATAGCCGGTGACGACCGGCGGCAGCACCAGCGGCAGATGCACCAGCCCGTTCAACAGCCCATGCCCCGGAAAGCGCCATCGCGCCAAGGCATAGGCGACCAGGATCCCCAGGGGCAGGCTGGCCGCGACTGCCCACAGCGATACCTTCAGCGACAGGCGGACCGCCTGCCACGCTTCGGGGGTCAGCCAGTCGGTCAAGTCAGTCCTTCACGCTGAAGCCATGCTTTTCGAAGATTGCATCCGCAGCATCGCCCGACAAGGCGTCGTAGAAGGCGCGGTCGGCATCGTCCGCAGCCCCGGTCAGCAGGGCGGCCGGATAGATGATCGCCGGATAGCTGTCGGCGGGAAATTCGCCCACGATGGTCACGTCATCCTCGGCCGCGGCGTCGGTGGCATAGACGATGCCATAGGGGGCCTCTCCGGTCGCGACCAGGGCCAGGGCGGCGCGCACATTGTCGGACTGCGCCACATCGGCCTGAACGCCGTCCCACAGGCCCAGGTTTTCCAGCGCGGCCTTGCCGTATTTCCCGGCGGGCACGGACTCGACCAGGGCCATCGCCAGCTTGCCGCCGTCCAGCATTCCGGCCAGGTCGGTGTCAGAGCCGATCGTGACCGGCTGCGCGTCGCCATGCGCGATCAGCACCAGCCTGTTGCCCAGGATATCGTCGCGAGTCTGGACCAGACCGGCCTTCTCGACCTCGTCGACCCATTGGACATTGGCCGAGATGAACAGATCGGCCGGCGCGCCCTCGATGATCTGCTTGGCCAGAGCGTTCGACCCGGCATAAGAGATGGTGACGGTGTTGCCGGTGTCGGCGATGAACTGCGCGGCAACCTCGTCCAGCGCGTTTTTCAGCGAGGCGGCGGCGAAGACGCTGACATCCTCGGCCCAGGCGGGCAGGGCAGTCAGGGACAGGGCGGCGGCAAGCAGGGCAGGGCGCATCGGAAACCTCGTGGGATATGTTTTCCCGAACCTATCGCCCTGCCTCACGGACCTGCAAGCGATATTTCCGGTTGAATATAACCTGGTGCCCGCCCCTTTTTGCATTGAACCACGGGCCGAACACGACTATATGACCGCCAGTCTTACGGGCGACATGGTCACAACAGACCGCATCGGAATGGGTCGGGCGTCAACGCCGCGACCCTTTGTCGTTCCCGGAAGGCAGCCATAAAGACCGGCGGAGCCAACCGCATGGCCAGTAACATGACCCAAAGGAAAACGATCATATATGTGCGCTAAAGCGACCATGGAGGAATTCGAAGCCCTCCTGAACGAAAGCTTCGACATCGACACCCCGGACGAAGGTTCGGTCGTCAAGGGCAAGGTCATCGCCATCGAGGCGGGCCAAGCCATCATCGACGTCGGCTACAAGATGGAAGGCCGCGTCGATCTGAAAGAATTCGCAAATCCCGGCGAAGAACCCAGCATCAAGGTCGGCGACGAGGTCGAGGTCTATCTGGACCGCGTGGAAAACGCCCGCGGCGAAGCCTCGATCAGCCGCGAGAAGGCCCGCCGCGAGGAAGCCTGGGACCGTCTGGAAAAAGCCTATGCCGATGAAGAGCGCGTCGAAGGCGCCATCTTCGGCCGCGTCAAGGGCGGCTTCACCGTCGATCTGGGCGGCGCCGTGGCCTTCCTGCCCGGTTCGCAGGTCGATGTGCGTCCCGTACGCGATGCCGGCCCGTTGATGGGTCTGAAACAGCCGTTCCAGATCCTGAAGATGGACCGCCGCCGGGGCAACATCGTCGTGTCGCGCCGCGCCATCCTGGAAGAATCCCGCGCCGAACAGCGCGCCGAGGTCATAGCCAACCTGACCGAAGGCCAGGTGGTCGATGGTGTCGTCAAGAACATCACCGAATACGGCGCCTTCGTCGACCTGGGCGGCGTTGACGGCCTGCTGCATGTCACCGACATGGCCTGGCGCCGCGTCAACCATCCGTCCGAGATCCTGGCGATCGGCGAGACCCTCAAGGTCCAGGTCATCAAGATCAACAAGGACAGCCACCGCATCAGCCTGGGCATGAAGCAGCTTCAGGCCGATCCGTGGGATACCGTCGGCGACAAGTTCCCGATCGGTTCGGTCCATCAGGGCCGCGTGACCAACATCACCGACTACGGCGCCTTCGTGGAACTGGAAGCCGGTGTCGAGGGTCTGGTCCACGTTTCGGAAATGAGCTGGACCAAGAAGAACGTCCATCCGGGCAAGATCGTCTCGACCTCTCAGGAAGTCGAAGTGATGGTGCTGGAGATCGACGAAGCCAAGCGCCGCGTGTCGCTGGGCCTGAAGCAGACGCAGCGCAACCCGTGGGAAGTCTTTGCTGAAACGCATCCCTCGGGCACCGTCATCGAGGGCGAGGTCAAGAACATCACCGAATTCGGTCTGTTCGTCGGCCTGGAAGGCGATATCGACGGCATGGTCCACCTGTCCGACATCTCGTGGGATGCGCGTGGCGAGGATGCGATCCAGGACTTCCGCAAGGGCGACGTGGTGAAAGCCGTCGTCCAGGACGTGGATGTCGAGAAAGAGCGCATCAGCCTGTCGATCAAGTCGCTGGAAAACGAGCACATGGCCGAAGCCGTTGACGGCGTGAAGCGCGGCTCGGTCGTCACCGTCGAAGTGACCGCCATCGAGGACGGCGGGATCGAGGTGGAATACAACGGCGTCAAGTCGTTCATCCGCCGTTCCGATCTGGCCCGCGACCGCCAGGATCAGCGCCCCGAGCGCTTCCAGGTCGGCGACAAGGTCGATGCCCGTGTCACCAACATCGACACCAAGACCCGCCGCCTGGGCCTGTCGATCAAGGCCCGCGAGATCGCCGAGGAGAAGGAAGCTATCGACCAGTACGGCAGTTCGGATTCCGGCGCCTCGCTGGGCGACATCCTGGGCGCCGCGTTGAACCGCAGCAACTGATCGCGGTCCTGACCGCCTGACATCGCCCGTTCCGCCTGCGCGGGACGGGCTTTTTCGTGCCCGCCGGGCGGCCGGGTTCCGCTCACGCATCTTGCGTGGCGGGGGCAAAACTGGCATCGCTATGGAAACTGGGAACCTTTTCCTGCGTTGCCTTTTTGTCGCAAGTCTTGCGGACGACGCCTTGCAGCCCGTTACGCCACCTGGGGGGATGATGATCCGGTCCGAACTGATCCAGCTTATCGCTGATGAAAACCCGCATCTGTTCCGGCGCGACGTCGAGCGGATCGTGAACACCGTGTTCGAGGAGATCATCGACGCCATGGCGCGCGGGGACCGGGTCGAACTGCGCGGCTTCGGCGCCTTCTCGGTCAAGAAGCGCGATGCCCGCACCGGCCGCAATCCTCGCACCGGCGAGGCGGTCGATGTCGATCAGAAATACGTTCCCTTCTTCAAGACCGGCAAACTGTTGCGCGATCGGTTGAACGGGGACGCCTGACCGGCATAGAAAGCCCGTAAGGACACCGCGCCGCGCCCTTGCGGCCGCAACCAAGGATATTCCATGCGCTTTCTTCGACTGATCTTCGTAGTGTTGCTGGCCCTCATCCTGGTGGCCGTGGCTCTTGCCAACCGCGAGACGGTGACGCTGTCGGCATTTCCTGCGAATTTCGGGCAATATCTGGGCGGGCAATGGTCCGTGGCCCTGCCGCTGTTCCTGGTGATCTTCCTGGCCTTCGCCTTGGGGATGCTGGCCGGACTGGTGTGGGAGTGGCTGCGCGAATCCCATATCCGGCGCGAGGCGCGGGCCCAAGCCGACCGCGCCGCCCGGCTGGAAAACGAGGTCGGCCACCTGCGCCACCGCCACGCCGCCCCCAAGGACGAGGTTCTGGCGATTCTGGACCGGCCGAAGCCCAAGCCGTCCACCGTTCCCGCCGCCACGACCGCACCGGCGCCGGGCACCACACTGCCCGCCCCCGGTCGCTGAGGAATGGCCCAGGTCAAGATCTGCGGCCTGCGCCGTCCCGACCATATCGAGGCCGCGGCCCAGGCGGGGGCGCGCTATGTCGGGCTGGTGTTCTTTCCGAAATCGCCGCGCGCCGTCTCGGTCGAGGAGGCGGCGTTGCTGACGCAGCACATCCCGATGGGCGTGGCGGCGGTCGGGCTGTTCGTGAACCCGGACGATGCGCTGCTGGATCAGGTGTTGGGCCGTGTGCCGCTGGACATCATTCAGCTTCATGGCGGCGAAAGTCCCGACCGGGTGGCGCAGGTCAAGGCGCTGACCGGCCTGCCGGTGATGAAGGCGGTGGGGGTGTCCGGTCCCGAAGACCTTCCCGCGCTGACCGATTACGGGCTGGTCGCCGACATGCTGCTGGTGGATGCCAAGCCGCCCAAGGGGGCCGACCTGCCCGGCGGCAACGGCCTGTCCTTCGACTGGCGGCTGCTGGTCGGGCGGAAATGGCTGCGCCCCTGGATGCTGGCGGGCGGCCTGACCCCGCAGAACGTGGCCGAGGCGATCCGCCTGACCGGCGCCCCGGCGGTCGATGTCTCGTCCGGGGTAGAGACCGAGCCGGGCATCAAGGACGAAGGGCTGATCCGCGCCTTTGTCGCGGCGGCCTCGTGACCGTCCGGTTCCGTCCCGCGCATCGGGACGACATTCCGGCGGTTGCGGCCCTGCTGGCCGACGACATCCTGGGCCGGACCCGCGAAGGGGCGGACATGGCGCCTTATCTGGCGGCCTTCGACGCGATGCAGGCCCAGGGCGGCAACATGCTGGTGGTGGGTCTGTCGGATGACCGCATCGTCGCCTGCTATCAGATCGTCTTCATTCCCGGTCTGTCCGCGACCGCCAGCCTGCGCGCCCAGATCGAAGGGGTGCGCGTCGCCTCGGACCTGCGGGGCCGGGGGATCGGCGCGCGCCTGATTGCGGATGCCGAGGATCGGGCGCGGGCGGCGGGATGCGGCCTGATGCAGTTGACGACCAACCGGACGCGGGTCGATGCGCACCGCTTCTATGACCGCACGGGCTTCACGCCCAGCCATATCGGCTATAAGAAGCCGCTCTAGGATTTCAGGGAAGGCGCGCCCCATGGCAGACGATCTGGTGAACAGCTACAAGACCGGCCCCGACGAACAGGGCCGCTTCGGCATCTATGGCGGCCGCTTCGTCAGCGAGACGCTGATGCCGCTGATCCTGGACCTGGAAGCCGAATACGAACGCGCCAAGACCGACACCGCCTTCTGGGCAGAGATGGACGATCTGTGGACGCATTACGTCGGACGCCCCTCGCCGCTGTATTTCGCGGAACGCCTGACCGAGCATCTGGGCGGCGCCAAGATCTATATGAAGCGCGACGAGCTGAACCATACCGGCGCGCACAAGATCAACAACGTGCTGGGCCAGATCCTGCTGGCGCGGCGGATGGGCAAGACCCGGATCATCGCCGAAACCGGCGCGGGCCAGCATGGCGTGGCGACGGCTACGGTCTGCGCGCGATTCGGGCTGAAATGCGTGGTCTACATGGGCGCGCATGACGTTGAACGCCAGGCGCCCAACGTGTTCCGCATGCGCCTGCTGGGGGCCGAGGTCGTGCCCGTCACCAGCGGCCGGGGCACGCTGAAGGACGCGATGAACGACGCGCTGCGCGACTGGGTGACGAATGTGCGCGACACCTTCTATTGCATCGGCACGGTGGCGGGGCCGCATCCCTATCCGGCCATGGTTCGCGATTTCCAGTCGATCATCGGCAAAGAGGTCAAGGAACAGATCCTGCCCCGCGAGGGCCGTCTGCCCGACACGATCATCGCCGCCATCGGCGGCGGGTCGAACGCCATGGGGCTGTTCTATCCGTTCCTGGACGACAAGGACGTGCGCATCATCGGGGTCGAGGCCGGGGGCAAGGGCGTCGACGACCGGATGGAGCATTGCGCCAGCCTGTCGGGCGGCCGGGCGGGCGTGCTGCACGGCAATCGCACCTATCTGTTGCAGGACGATGACGGTCAGATCCTGGAAGGCCATTCGATCAGCGCAGGCTTGGACTATCCCGGCATCGGCCCGGAACATGCCTGGCTGAACGACACGGGCCGCGCCGAATATGTCAGCATCACCGATACCGAGGCGTTGGAGGCGTTCCAGCTGTGCTGCGCCCTGGAAGGCATCATCCCGGCCCTGGAACCCAGCCACGCCTTGGCGCATGTGATGAAGATCGCGCCCGACCTGCCGCGCGATCACCTGATCGTCATGAACATGTGCGGGCGCGGCGACAAGGATATCTTCACCGTCGCCAAGCATCTGGGATTTGATATCAAGACATGATGTCAGCGGCTTAGCGTCAGAATATCGAAACGGCTTTCAAGATGGGGGGCGGGGAACATCACCCGCCCCCCGGTTTTGCCGGTCATCTGGACCACCGCGACCTGGGGTGTGCGTTGCGGGCTGGCCTGGGGATCGAAGGCGGGCAGGTCGGCATAGGGCGGCGGCGTGTCACCCGCGATGAATCCCACGCCCAGATAGACCAGCCGGTCGCCGTCGCGATGGATGCGCCCCCTGGTCCGCTGCGATCCGGTCAGCTTTTCCAAACTGCCGTCGCTGCCGATCCGGCAGCGGAACGGCGGATAGACGGTCAACGGCAGCAGCCCGCCGATCTTGATCGTCCGGCATGCCCATTCCCCCGCCAGCAGCGGCAGCGCCTGATCGGGCGGCAGCGGCGCGCCCTGCAAGATGTTGGCCAGCATCGCCACGTCGGTCGGATCGCCGCCTGCGAAAGCCTGCAACAGCGCGTCGCCTGCCGCCGCGTGGAACGCGCCCAGCCTGCGGTCGTCGTCGGGATGGATCGCCGTGCCGTCGCCCAACTGCTGCGCCAGCCCTGCCAGGGGCAGCAGACAGAGCGCGGCGGCCAGCAGTTCAGTTCTGCGCATCGGCGGCATGGGCGCGCAGCAGTTCCAGCGGAATGATGTCCAGGGCGCGGGCATGGGTCGCCTCCAGCACCACCTTGGGCGCGCCGAATTCCTGCGCCGCTTGCAGGAAGCGCGCCGCACAGAGGCACCAGCGGTCGCCCGGCTTCAACCCGTCGAAGCGGAATTCGGGACGCGGCGTGGACAGGTCGTTGCCCAGGTATTTCGACAGCGCCAGGAATTCGGCATCGACGATCACGCAGACCGTATGACTGCCCGCATCGCCCTGTCCGGTATCGCAGCAGCCGTTGCGGTAAAAGCCCGTCAGCGGCGACATCGAACAGGGCTCCAGCCGGGTTCCCAGCACGTTCAGCGATGGCTCCATGGCGTATCCTCCTGCCGCAAGGCTACGGCTGGCGGAAGCGATCCGTCAACTGCCGCAGCTTGTCGGTCAGGCTGGCGGGCTGTTCGGAAACCGCCGGGACAGGCGCGGGGGCAGGGGCAGGGACAGGGGGCGTCCGCAGCGGCGCGCCGGGCGCGGGCCGGGTGCCGCTGTTCCGGGCGGGCTGGGTCCGCGCCGCGACCGCGTTCTGGAACCGCGCCCCGTCCCCCGCCGCCAGGTCCGCCGCCCCGTCCGAGACGCCGCGCAGCAGGTCGTCCAGCCAGTCGGCATCGGCCTTGGCAAAGTCCGACAGCACATAGGGCGCAACCCGGTCCTTGTGGCCGGGATGGCCGATGCCCAGCCGCACCCGGCCGTAATCCGCGCCGATATGCTGGTGGATCGACCGCAGCCCGTTATGCCCCGCATGGCCGCCGCCCTGCTTCACCCGGCATTTGCCCGGCGCCAGGTCCAGGTCGTCATGCAGCACGATCACCTCGGCCGGGGACAGCCTCAGGTATCGCATCGCCTCGCCCACCGATTGCCCCGACAGGTTCATGAAGGTCTGCGGCTTGAGCAGGATGACCCGCGCGTTTCCCAGCCGACCTTCCGAGACCAGCCCCTGAAACCGCGCCTTCCAGGGCGAAAAGCCGTGATCGGCGGCGATCCGGTCCACGGCCATGAAGCCGATATTGTGCCGGTTCGCCGCATATTTCGCGCCGGGATTGCCCAGCCCCACGATCAGCTTCACGCCATCCTCCTGCCGCCCGGCCGGGCGAAGTTCGTTCCATGCCTTGCGGCGGACCTTGCCCGTTACTAAGACTCTGTCAACCTTTCGCGGCTAACAGATGGGATCAGCGCCCTGACGAATCGCGCAGGCAGGGACACCAGGCAAGGACAGACGATGACCGATCCGGCAGAATTCTACATGAACACGCTTGTGCCCATGGTGGTCGAACAGACCTCTCGGGGGGAACGAGCCTACGACATCTTCTCGCGCCTGCTCAAGGAACGGATCATCTTCGTGTCGGGTCCGGTCCATGACGGCATGTCCACGCTGATCTGCGCGCAGCTGCTGTTCCTGGAGGCTGAAAATCCGAACAAGGATATCAGCATGTATATCAACAGCCCCGGCGGCGTCGTGACCTCGGGACTGTCGATCTATGATACGATGCAGTATATCCGCCCGCGCGTGTCCACGCTGGTGGTGGGCCAGGCCGCCTCGATGGGGTCGCTGCTGCTGGCGGCGGGGGAAAAGGGGCTGCGCTATTCGCTGCCCAACAGCCGGGTAATGGTCCACCAGCCCTCGGGCGGCTTCCAGGGCCAGGCCACCGACATCCTGATCCATGCGCGAGAGACCGAGAAGCTGAAGCGTCGCCTGAACGAGATCTATGTCCAGCATACCGGCCGCAGCCTGGCCGAGGTCGAAGAGGCGCTGGAACGCGACCGCTTCATGTCCCCCGAAGAGGCGAAGGACTGGGGCCTGATCGACGAGGTCGTCGCCCCGCGCGGCAAGGCGGAACCCGAGAAGAAATAGGGTCGTTGGGGATTGTGACGGGCGCGCGTCAACCCTAACATAAAGGACAGACACCGTGGCGGCCTGTTCGCCGCGGAAAATTCAGATGCGGCACAGGGCGACCGGCGCCGCCTGCGGGTTGGCAGACCTGCGGCAATCAAGGAACGTGGACGATGGCGAACCAGTCCGGCAGTGACAGCAAGAACACGCTCTATTGCAGCTTTTGCGGCAAGAGCCAGCACGAGGTTCGCAAGCTGATTGCGGGACCGACCGTCTTCATCTGCGACGAATGCGTCGAACTTTGCATGGATATCATCCGTGAGGAAACGAAATCCTCGGGGCTGAAATCCGGCGACGGGGTGCCGACCCCCAAGGAAATCTGCGCGGTCCTGGACGATTACGTGATCGGCCAGGAACATGCCAAGCGGGTGCTGTCGGTGGCCGTCCACAACCACTACAAGCGGCTGAACCACGGCGCCAAGGGCGATATCGAGCTGGCCAAGTCGAACATCCTGCTGATCGGCCCGACCGGCTGCGGCAAGACGCTGCTGGCCCAGACCCTGGCGCGGATTTTGGACGTGCCCTTCACCATGGCCGATGCGACCACCCTGACCGAAGCCGGTTATGTGGGTGAGGATGTCGAGAATATCATCCTCAAGCTGCTGCAAGCGTCGGAATACAACGTGGAACGGGCGCAGCGCGGCATCGTCTATATCGACGAGGTCGACAAGATCACCCGCAAGTCCGACAATCCCTCGATCACCCGCGATGTGTCGGGCGAGGGGGTGCAGCAGGCGCTGCTGAAGATCATGGAGGGCACCGTGGCCAGCGTCCCGCCCCAGGGCGGGCGCAAGCATCCGCAGCAGGAATTCCTGCAAGTGGACACGACCAACATCCTGTTCATCTGCGGCGGCGCCTTCGCGGGCCTGGATCGGATCATCGCGCAACGCAACAAGGGCACGGCAATGGGCTTCGGCGCCTCGGTCAAGGAGAACGACGACCGCGGCGTGGGCGAGCTGTTCAAGGAACTGGAACCCGAGGATCTGCTGAAATTCGGCCTGATCCCGGAATTCGTCGGCCGTCTGCCGGTGATCGCGACTCTGACCGACCTGGACGAGGAAGCGCTGATCATCATTCTGACCAAGCCGAAGAACGCGCTTGTGAAGCAGTATCAGCGCCTGTTCGACCTGGAAGGCGTGCAGTTGACCTTCACCGACGACGCGCTGCAAGCCATCGCCAAACGCGCCATCAAGCGCAAGACCGGCGCGCGCGGCCTGCGCTCGATCATGGAGGACATTCTGCTGGACACCATGTTCGAACTGCCGGGCATGGACAGCGTCGAGGAGGTCGTGGTCAACGAGGAAGCCGTGGACAACGCCGCCACCAAGCCGCTGCTGATCCATTCGGATCCGAAAAAGGAAACCGCCTCGGCTGGCTGAGCAGTGGCGGGCTGGGCATCGGGGGCCGCAAGGCCCCCCGTGTCGTTCGTGCAGGCTGGATCTTCGCCGCGCTTTGCGCCATATCGGTGCCAGCCAAAGACCAAGAGGTTTCCGCCCATGTCCTTCCTGCTTCGCGCCTTGACCTGGTGGAACAGCCAGACGATCAACACCCAGTTCTGGACCTGGCGGAACGGCATCAAGGTGGGCGAGGATGCCGAGGGCAACGTATTCTACCAGAACAAGGACGGATCGCGCCGCTGGGTGATCTATAGCGGCGAATCGCAGGCCAGCAGGGTCAGCCCCGAATGGCACGGCTGGCTGCACCACACCTGGAGCGAGCCGCCGACCAAGGCGCCGCTGCCCCACAAGCCCTGGGAAAAGCCGCACCAGGAAAACCGGACGGGGACGCCCGGCGCCTACTATCCCGAAGGATCGCTGTACCGGGCGGAACAGCCGAAGCGGCGTGACTATGACGCCTGGCAGCCGGAATAGATGACCTCCGGGGCCGATCATCGGGCGGAACTGCTGGCGGGCGCCGTCGTGCTGGCCGTCGCGGCGGGGTTCCTGGGCTGGGGTTTCGGCAAGGGGTTCGCGCGCGAGGCGGGGTATGAGGTCAGGGCCTCTTTTCCCGATGTGGACGGCGTAGCGGTGGGGACCGAGGTTCGGCTGGCGGGCGTTCCCGTGGGCCGCGTGACCGGCGTGACGCTGAACCCCGATACCTACATGGCCGATGCCCGCCTGAGCCTTCCCTCCGGTATCGTCCTACCCAGCGACAGCGCCGCGCTCATCCAGTCCGACGGGCTGCTGGGCGGGGCCTATATCCAGATCCAGCCGGGCGGCAGCCCCGACAACCTGGCGCCGGGCGACGAGATCGAGGACGTTCAGGGCGCCGTCAGCCTGTTGCAGTTGATGATGAAGTTCGTGGACAGCCAGGCCGAGGATAATTCGTGATCCGCGCCCTGGCCCTGGCCCTGGTCGCGGTCCTGGCGGCCCCGGCCGCCGCGCAAGAGGTTGCCCGCGCGGAGGGCGCCTTGCTGCGCGGATTGGACAAGATCTCGGGCCGGACCACCGACCTGCCGGTCCATGTCGGCGAGGCCGTGCGGTATGGCCGCCTGCAGGTCCGGTTGGGCGAGTGCCGCTATCCGGCGGGCGATCCCAGTTCCGACGCCTATGCGCAGATGACGATCACCGACATGTCGGAAAACGTCACGCTGTTCAGCGGCTGGATGATCGCGTCATCGCCCGCGCTGTCGGCGCTTGACGATACGCGCTATGATGTCTGGGTGATTTCCTGCCAAAGCTGATCCGCGGTCGGCAGCGGATGCGAGTGCAGGTCGGCGCGCCGTGACAGGGCGTCCGCCAGCATCAGGCGATAGGCGTCTCGGGGGATTTCCCGGCCGCCCATGCGTTCAAGATGCGGCGTCAGGAACTGCGTGTCGAACAGCGAGAAGCGGCAGCGGGCCAGATGGCTGGACATCCACAGCAGCGCCATTCTGGATCCGTTGGTCCGCGCCGACACCATCGATTCCCCGAAGAAGGCCGCCCCTAGCGTCACTCCGAAAAGGCCCCCGGCGAAGGCGCCGTCATGTCGCACCTCAAGCGCATGGGCATGTCCCGCCTGATGAAGCTGACGGTACAGCCGGGCCAGCGGAGCGTTGATCCAAGTCGTTTCCCGGTTCGCGCAAGCCGCCACCATCGCGTCGAAATCGCCGTCCAGATGCGCCGACCAGCCGCCCCGGCGCAGGTCGCGCAGCAGGGACCGCGCGGCATGGACGCCGCCCACCGGCAGAATTCCCCGCAGGGGCGGATCGAACCAGTAAAGGCGCGGGTCGGCCGCGCTTTCCGCCATGGGAAAGACGCCGCGCGCATAGCCTTGCAGCAGTTGCGCGGCGGTCAGCATCGGCGCGGTCAGCCGAACTTCTGTTCCAGCCAGCGTTCCAGCCAGTGGATCGAATAGTTGCCCGCCAGAATGTCGGGTTCCTGCAACAGCGCCGTGAACAAAGGCACGGTCGTGTCGATGCCGTCCACGATCAGTTCGCCCAGGGCGCGGTCCAGCCGGGCCAAGGCCTCGGGCCGGTCACGGCCATGAACGATCAGCTTGCCGATCAAGCTGTCGTAATAGGGCGGGATCGAATAGCCGTCGTAAAGCGCCGAATCGATGCGCACGCCCAGGCCGCCCGGCGCGTGATACTGGGTGATCCGGCCGGGGCAGGGCGAGAATCCCGGCACCTTTTCGGCATTGATCCGCACCTCGATGGAATGGCCCCGAATCGACAGGTCTTCCTGGCGGAACTCCATCTCGGCGCCGGATGCCACCAGGATCTGCTGGCGGACCAGATCGACGCCGAAGATCGCCTCGGTCACGGGATGTTCGACCTGAAGGCGGGTGTTCATCTCGATGAAGTAGAACTCGCCGTCCTCGTACAGGAATTCGATGGTGCCCGCCCCGGCATAGCCGATCCGGGCCACCGCGTCGGCGCAGATCTTGCCGATCCGGGAGCGCTCTTCGGGGGTGATGGTCGGTCCGGGCGCTTCCTCCAGCACCTTCTGGTGGCGGCGTTGCAGCGAACAGTCGCGTTCGCCCAGATGGACAGCGCGGCCCTTGCCGTCGCCGAACACCTGGATTTCGATATGGCGCGGCTTTTGCAGGTATTTCTCGATATAGACATCGGGATTGCCGAAGGCGGCCTTGGCCTCGGCCCGTGCGGTGCGGAAGGCGACCTCAAGACCCTTGTCGTCATGGGCGACCTTCATGCCGCGCCCGCCGCCGCCCGCCGTGGCCTTGATGATGACGGGATAGCCGATGGCGGCCGCGACCTTGCGCGCGTCCTCGACATCGTCGACGCCGCCTTCGCTGCCGGGCACGCAGGGCACCCCCAGGTTCTTCATCGTGTCCTTGGCGGTGATCTTGTCGCCCATGATGCGGATATGTTCCGCGCGCGGGCCGATGAAGGTGATGCCGTGGTCTTCCACCATCTGCACGAAGGCGGCGTTTTCGGACAAGAAGCCATAGCCGGGATGGATCGCCTGCGCGCCGGTGATCTCGCAGGCCGAGATGATCGCGGGCATCGACAGATAGCTGGCCGACGAGGGCGCCGGGCCGATGCAGACCGATTCGTCGGCCATGCGGACATGCATCGCATCGGCATCGGCGGTGGAATGGACGGCGACCGAGGCGATGCCCATCTCGCGGCAGGCGCGGATCACGCGCAAGGCGATCTCGCCCCGGTTGGCGATCAGGATCTTGTCGAACATGCCGTCCCTCACTCGACGACCATCAGCGGGGCGCCGAATTCGACCGGGGTGCCGTCGTCGATCAGGATGCGCTTGACCGTGCCGGCGCGGGGCGACGGGATGTGGTTCATGGTCTTCATCGCCTCGACGATCAGCAGCGTGTCGCCTTCGGCCACCGCCTGTCCGATCTGGACGAAGGGCGCGGCGCCCGGTTCGGCGGACAGATAGGCGGTGCCGACCATCGGCGATGTCACGGCGCCGGGCAGGCTGGCCGGATCCTCGCTGATCGCGGGCAACTGCGCGGCGGCGGCAGGGGCCGAAGCAGGCGCGGGCGCCGGGGCGGCGGCAGGGGCGGGCGCGGCATAGGCGACCTGCTTGCCCTGCTTGGACAGGCTGACCGTCAGGCGGTCATGTTCGCCGTATTCCCGTTTCACCGACAGTTCGGACAGGTCGCTGGCATTCAGCAGTTCGGCAAGCGACTGGATGAAAGCCACGTCGCCTTCGTGATGCTTGCCGTTTTGGGAATCGTTGCTCATGCGGTCCTCTGCGAATGTCCTATGGTGCCGCGACCTTGCCCGGTCGCGACGATTTTGCAGCCTTATAGCCTTGGAACCGCGTCAAGGGGAAGGGTTTCTCAACCCAAGGTGGGCCGCGACGCCTTTTCGGCCAGGCCCGAGGTTCCCGCCCGGCGGTCCAGTTCCGCTTCGACCTGGGCCAGCGTCACATCGCGCGCGGCCAGCATCACCAGCAGGTGGAAGATCACGTCGGCGGCCTCGGCGGTCAGGCGGTCGCGGTCGCCCTTGACGGCCTCGATGATCGCCTCGACGGCCTCCTCGCCGAACTTCTCGGCGCATTTCTCGGGGCCTTTCGCCAGCAGCTTCGCGGTCCAGCTGTCGTCCGGGTCGGCGGACTTGCGGGCGGCGACGGTGGCGGCCAGGTCGTGGATCGCGCTCATGTCAGCCTCATCGGGATGCCTGCGGCGGCCATGTGGGCCTTGGCCTCGGCGATGGTGAAGGTGCCGAAATGGAAGATGGATGCGGCCAGGACCGCGCTGGCATGGCCTTGGGTGACGCCCTCGACCAGATGGTCCAGCGTGCCGACCCCGCCCGAGGCGATCACGGGGATGTTCACGGCATCCGCGATGGCGCGAGTCAGGGGAATGTTGAAGCCCGCCCGCGTGCCGTCGCGATCCATGCTGGTCAGCAGGATTTCCCCCGCGCCCTTCGCCTCGACGGTGCGGGCGAAGTCGACGGCGTCGATGCCGGTGGGCTTGCGGCCGCCATGGGTGAAGATCTCCCATCGGCCATCCGCGACGGTCTTGGCGTCGATGGCCACGACGATGCACTGGCTGCCGAAGCGGTCGGCGGCCTGGGCCACCACGTCAGGGTCGGCCACGGCGGCCGAGTTGAAGCTGACCTTGTCGGCCCCGGCCAGCAGCAGGCCGCGCACATCGTCATGGGTGCGCACGCCGCCGCCCACGGTCAGCGGCACGAAGCACTGTTCGGCGGTGCGCGTCACCAGGTCGAACATGGTGCCGCGATTTTCATGCGTGGCGTGGATGTCGAGGAAACAGATCTCGTCCGCCCCCGCCGCGTCATAGGCTTTCGCCGCCTGCACGGGATCGCCCGCGTCGATCAGGTCCACGAAGTTGACGCCCTTGACGACGCGCCCGTCGGCCACGTCGAGGCAGGGGATGATGCGGGTTTTCAGCATGGGCTTCTCCTTGCGGGACCGTCCTATGCGCAAACGGGGTTTCGTTGAAGATGCGATTTGCAGGTGATAGCGTGGCGCCAACGAACGGAGGCGCCGATGGACGACCAGTTGAAGACCGAACCCCGCCTGACATCCCTGTCCCATGGCGGCGGCTGCGGCTGCAAGATCGCGCCGGGCGTGCTGACCGGACTGCTGCGCGGCACGGCGATGCTGCCGGTGCCCGAGGCGCTGCTGGTCGGGATCGAGACATCCGACGATGCCGCGGTCTACAGACTGAACGACCGGCAGGCCCTGGTGGCGACGACGGATTTCTTCATGCCGATCGTCGACGATCCGCTGGATTTCGGCCGCATCGCCGCGACCAATGCGATCAGCGATGTCTATGCGATGGGCGGCACGCCGATCATGGCCCTGTCGCTGGTGGGGATGCC
Source organism: Paracoccus sp. 22332 (assembly GCF_052045125.1). Classification (NCBI taxonomy): domain Bacteria; kingdom Pseudomonadati; phylum Pseudomonadota; class Alphaproteobacteria; order Rhodobacterales; family Paracoccaceae; genus Paracoccus; species Paracoccus sp. 22332. The sequence goes on along the minus strand of NZ_JBQEOI010000007.1, from coordinate 73,347 downwards.
GATCAACACGCTGTCGGGCGAGACCATCGCCCGGATCCTGGAAGGCGGCGCGATGGCCTGCCGCGCGGCCGGGATCCCCATCGGCGGCGGCCATACCATCGATTCGGTCGAGGCGATCTATGGCCTCGTGGCCTTGGGACTGGTCGACCCGGCGCATGTGAAACGCAATTCCGGCGCGCAGCCGGGCGATGTGCTGATCCTGGGCAAGCCTCTGGGTGTCGGGATCATGTCGGCGGCGCTGAAAAAGGGCGCGCTGCCCGATGACGGCTATCGCGCGATGATCGCGGCCACGACCCGGCTGAACACCCCCGGCCCGGATCTGGCGCGGCTGCCGGGCGTGCATGCAATGACCGATGTGACGGGCTTCGGCCTGGCGGGCCATGCGTTGGAGATGGCGCGCGGGTCGGGCTGCGACTTGCGGCTGGACTGGTCCGCCGTGCCGCTGCTGGCCGGGGTGCGCGACCTGGCGTCGAGCGGCCATGTGACGGGCGCGTCGGGGCGGAACTGGGCCAGCTATGGAGCCGAGGTCGCGTTGCCGGACGGCTTTGCCGACACCGACCGCGCGCTGCTGGCCGATCCGCAGACCAGCGGCGGGCTGTTGGTGGCCTGCGCCGAGGATCAGGCCGACGCGGCTTTGGCGATCTTTGCCGAACACGGCTTTGCCGAGGCGGCCGTGATCGGGCGGGCGGTTGAAGGCCCCGGGCGGATCGTGGTCGGCTGAGGGCGTCCGCCTCCGGCGGGGGTATTTGGACAAAGAAGAAGCGGCGGTGTCAGGCCGCTTCGGCCGTTCGGGCGCGGGCGATTTCCTCGGCCGTGAGGGGGCCGGGGAAATGGCAGGCGGTCTGGTGGTCGCTGCCCGCCAGCACTGGCACCTCGGCCGCGCAGCGGGCGGCCGCGCGGGGGCAGCGGGTGCGGAACACGCAGCCAGAGGGCGGGTTCGTGGGCGAGGGCAGTTCGCCCCGCAGCGGCACGATCCGCGCCGCCGGATCCTGGGCCGGATCGGGGACCGGCACCGCCGACAGCAGCGCCTGGGTATAGGGATGCTGCGGATTCGAATAAAGGTCGTCCGAGGACGCGATCTCCATCACCTTGCCCAGATACAGGACCATCACCCGGTCGCTGATATGGCGCACCACCGACAGGTCGTGGGCGATAAAGATCAGCGACAGACCCAAGTCCGCCTGCAAGCGCATCAGCAGGTTGATGACCTGCGCCTGAATGGAAACGTCGAGCGCGCTGACGGGTTCGTCGCAGATGATCAGGCGGGGTTCCACGATCAGCGCGCGGGCGATGCCGATCCGCTGGCACTGGCCGCCGCTGAACTCGTGCGGATAGCGGTTGATCTGGCTGGGCAGCAGGCTGACGCGGTCCATCATCGCCTTGACCCGGTCCCGGATCTGCGCCCTGGGCAGGTCAGGGCGGTGGGTGGCCAGCGGTTCGGCAATGATCTGGCCCACGGTCATGCGCGGGTTCAGACTGGCCAGCGGATCCTGGAAGATCATCTGGATCTGGCTGCGATAGGCCATCATCCGGCGGGGCGACAGGCCGATCAGGTCGGCGCCGTCGATCCACTCCGCGCGGCCCTTGGCCGGGACCAGCCCGATCAGGGTGCGGGCCAGGGTCGATTTCCCGCAACCGGATTCGCCCACGACGCCAAGCGTCTGGCCTGCCGGCAGGGTGAGATCCACGCCGTTGACGGCACGCAGCAGGCGGGACCGGGTCCAGGGCATCGCGCCGGAAGGGCGAATGGGAAAGCTGACGCGCAGGTCGCGGACGGTCAGAAGCGGTCGGGGCATGGGAATGCCTTCGTTCCAGCCCGCAGCTCGTCCAGCGGCGCGAAGCAGGCGCGCCAGCGGTCCGGGGCGAAGGGTGCCAGCGGCGGGCGGTCGTCGCAGGCGTCGCGGCGATAGGCGCAGCGCGGCTGGAAGGCGCAGCCGGGGGGCGGGCGGCTCATGTCCGGGGGCTGGCCGGGGATGACGGCCAGTTCGGCATCCCTTACGTCGATGCGCGGGACCGCCGACAAAAGGCCCTGGGTATAGGGATGGGCCGGATCGGCAAAGACCGGCCCGACCGGCCCCAGTTCTCGGATCCGGCCCCCATACATCACTGCGACCCGTTCGCAGGCCCCCGCCACCACGCCAAGATCATGGGTGATCAGGATCATCGCCATGCCGAAATCGCGTTGCAGGTCGGCCAGCAGCGTCATGATCTGCGCCTGAACCGTCACGTCCAGCGCGGTCGTCGGCTCGTCCGCGATCAGCAGTTTCGGGCGGCACAGCAGGGCCATCGCGATCATCACCCGCTGGCGCATCCCGCCGCTGAATTCGTGCGGGTAAAGCCGCACCCGGCCACGCGCGTCGGGGATCCGCACGGCGTCCAGCATCCGCACGGATTCGGCCACCGCGTCGCGTTTCGACAGGCCCTTGTGCAGGACCAGCACCTCGGCCATCTGGTCCGAGACGCGCATATAGGGGTTCAGCGAGGTCATCGGATCCTGGAAGATCATCGCGACCTTTTCGGCGCGGACCCGGTTGATGACCTTGGGCGGGGCGTTCAGGATGTCCTGCCCGTCAAGCCGGACCCGGCCCGAAGCCTCGCCATTGCGCGCCAGCAGGCCCATCACCGCGAAGGCGAGTTGCGATTTGCCGGATCCGGATTCGCCGACGATGCCCAGCGTCTCGCCCGGATCGACGGACAGGGTGACATTGTTCACGGCCTGCACCGCGCCGTCATGGGTGCGGAAGCGGACGGACAGATCCTCGATCCAAAGCAGCGGCATCGTCAGCGATCCTTGGGGTCCAGGGCGTCGCGCATGCCGTCGCCCACGAAGAAGAAGCCGAACAGCGTGATCACGAAGAAGAACAGCGGGAAGGCAAGCTGCCACAAGGTGCCATAGTTCATCGTTCCCGCGCCCTCGGAAATCAGCGCGCCCCAGGATGTCAGCGGCTCCTGCACGCCCAGGCCCAGGAAGCTGATGAAGCTTTCGGTCAGGATCATCAGCGGCACCAGCAGCGTGGCATAGACCGCGACCACGCCCAGCAGGTTCGGGACGACATGGCGGGTGATGATGCGCCATGTGGGGACGCCTGTGGCGCGCGCGGCCTCGATGAATTCGCGGTTCTTCAGCGACAGGGTCTGTCCGCGCACGATGCGAGCCATGTCCAGCCAGGAAATCAGGCCGATGCCCAGGAACAGCATCGACATGGACCGACCGAACATCACCAGCAGCAGGATCAGCACGAACATGTAGGGGATCGACATCAGGATATCGACCAGCCGCATCATCGCCTGGTCGGTGCGCCCGCCGACATACCCGGCAACCGCGCCGTAAAGCGTGCCCACGATCACCGCGATGCCCGCGCCGACGATCCCCACCAGCAGGCTGATCTGCGTGCCCTGGACGGTGCGGGCGAACAGATCGCGGCCCAGGTCATCGGTGCCGAAGTAATGGCCGTTGGACCAGGAAGGCGCGCCCATGGTGGCGACCTGGCCCATGACGCTGAAATCCAGCTCCTCGTTCGACCACACGGCGGCCTGACTGCCGAAGATGGCGAACAGCGCCACCAGGACCAGGATCATCAGGCCCGCCATGGCCGCCTTGTTGCGGAAGAACCGCCTGCGGGCATCGGCCCAGGGCGACCGGCCCCTTACCTCGGCCTGGGCGATCCGGGCGGCCAGAGAGCGCATCTTCCGTTCGTCGATCACCATGGCCTAGTACCGGATTTTCGGGTCGATCCAGGCATAGAGGATGTCCACGACCAGATTGAACAGGATGGTCAGCGCGCCGACCAGGATGGTGACGCCCATCATCACCGCATAATCGCGGTTCAGCGCCGAATCGACGAAGGCCTTGCCGATGCCGCCGGTGGAAAAATAGATGTCGATCACCACCGATCCGGTGATCATCGACACGAAGACCGGCCCCAGATAGCTGACGACCGGCAGCATCGCGGGCCGCAGCGCATGGCGCAGGATCACGCGGTATTCGGGCATTCCCTTGGCGCGCGCGGTGCGGATGTGGTTGCTGCTCAGAACCTCCAGCATCGACGACCGGGTGATCCGGGCGATCGAGGCCATATAGCTGGTGGAGAGCGCGATCACCGGCATGATCCAGAAGGACGGGTCCGAAAAGCTCCACCCGCCGCCGGGCAGCCAGCCCAGCCACAGCGTCAGGACCAGCACCAGCAGCGGCGCCATCACGAAATTCGGCAGCACCTGCGCGCCGATGGAGATGCCGACCGCCAGGTAATCCAGCCATGTGTTCTGCCGGGTCGCGGCCAGCGTGCCCAGGGTGATGCCGACGGCCACGGCGGCCAGAAAGGCCAGCGACCCATAGGTCAGCGTCACCGGGAAACCGTCGGCGATCAGCTGGTTCACCGTGCGGTCGGGATAGACGAAGCTGGGGCCAAAGTCTAAATGCACGACGATGCCCCAGACATAGTTCCAGATCTGGCGCCACAGCGGGTCGTCCAGGCCGTATTTGGCATTCAGGTTCGCCAGGACTTGCGGCGGCAGGGCGCGTTCATGGGTGAACGGCCCGCCCGGCGCCAGGTGCATCAGCAGGAAGGACAGCACGATCAGCAACAGCAGCGTGGGAACCGCGATGGCCAGCCGCCGCAGGATATAGGCGAACATCGGCGGGCCTTAGTCGGCGATCCGGTAGAAGTCCTTGGCATACCAGGCATTCGTGACGTTTTCCGTGGGAACGCCCTTCACGGCCGGGTTCAGCATGTCGACCTTGGCATAGTGATAGACGAAGACCGCCGGAACCTCTTGTGCCAGGATTTCCTCGGCCCGTTTATACAGGGGGGCGGTGTCTGCGGCGGTTTTGGACTCGGCCATCAGCTTGTCGTATTCCGCGTTCGACCATTTGCCCGAATTATAGCCTTCGGTGCGGAACCAGTCCAGGAAGGTCGAAGCCTCGTTATAGTCGGCGCACCAGGCATAGCGGGCCATGTCGAAATCCTGGTTCTGCATCCGGTCGGTATGCACCTTCCATTCGACATTGTTCAGCGTGATGTTCACGCCCAGCGGCTTCCAGAACTGCTGGGCGGCGATCGCCAGCTTCTTGTGGTTCTCGTCCGTGTTGTATTGCAGGGTCAGGGCCAGCGGCTTGTCGGGACCATAGCCCGCCTCGGTCAGCAGGGCGCGGGCCTTTTCGGTCCGCTGTTCCTGCGTCATGGCGGCGATTTCCGTGTCGGGGGCCTGGAAGCCCTCGATCGCCCAATGGGTCCAGCTATAGGCGGGCTTCTGGCCGCCTTGCAGCACCTGGTCCACGATGATGTCGCGGTTCAGGCCCAGGGACAGCGCCTGGCGGACGCGCACGTCCTTCAGCGCCTGGGGGCCCTTGTCCGAAACGTTGAAGACATAGGCATAGGAACAGGCATAGGGGATCGACACAGCCTGGTCGGGATATTCCTGCGACAGGCGCGGATACTGCCCCGCCGGGATCTGCACGCGATCGAGTTCGCCCGCCAGATACCGCGTCAATGCGATGTTGTTGTCGTTCACGGTCACGCCGCGCACGGTCTGCATCATGACATTGGCTGCGTCCCAGTATTCAGGGTTCTTCACCACGGTGATGTCCACGCCCAGGTTGTGGCTTTGCAGCGTGAAGGCCCCGTTGCCGACCAGATTGCCGGGCTGGGTCCAGGCGTCGCCGTGCTGTTCCACGACCTTTTGCGGCACCGGGAAGGTGGTCGCGTGAGACAGCGTTTTCAGGAAATAGGGGGTGCGCGCGATCAGCCTGACCTCCAGCGTCCTGTCGTCCACGGCGCGCACGCCCAACTGGTCGGGCGGCAGGTCGCCCGCGATGATCTGCGTGGCGTTCTGCACGTTCATCAGTTCCAGGAACCACGCATATTCCGAGGCGGTTTCCGGGTTCACCACCCGCTGCCAGGCATAGACGAAATCCTGCGCCGTCACCGGATCGCCGTTCGACCACCGGGCGTCGCGCAGGGTGAAGGTATAGGTCAGCCCGTCGTCGCTTTCGGTATGGCTTTCGGCCACTCCGGGGACCATCGCGCCGGTCGGACCCTCGTTCATCAGCCCTTCGAACACCTGGCGCAGGACATCGGAGCCCTCGACATCGGTGTTCTTGGCCGGGTCCAGTGTCTTGATCGCGTCCAGCAGCCAATAGGTATAGGTCTGGCTGTCGGCCAAGGTCTCGCCCGCCGCCGGCTGGACGGCCTGGGCCGGAAGGGTCAGGGCGGCAAGAAGGGCGGTGGTCGTGAACAGCTTGGACATCGGCGGCTCCCCTTGGTGTTGTTTCTGCACGCGTGGCGCTCAACTTACCGCACAAGAACGGCAGGTAAAGCCGCATCGCTGTCGCAGGGCGCGGCGTTCCGTGACAGAGCGACCTGCGGAAGCGGCGGCTTCTGACCGGAAAACGCTTGGTCAGCTTGACCTGACGGGGATCGCCCCAGCCGCCGCGACGTTGCGTCGGATCATCTCCTGGAACCGGCCGGGGGGGGGGCGCCTTGACGCGCCAGTCACCGAACTTCTTGACCGGTTTTGCCACTTCGATCATACCGCGACAGGATGAACAGTCGGCTGGACGGCGCACAAGGCTGATTTCCATGGGGGAGGAATTTCGATGAACGGCCTTTTGGCCCTGTCGCGCGGGATCGACCGCGTCAACACCGTGATCGGACGCAGCGCGGCCTGGCTGATCCTGCTGGCGATCTTCGTCAGCGCGATCAACGCGGTAGTCCGCAAGGTATTCAGCGTGTCGTCGAACGCCTATCTGGAACTGCAATGGTACCTGTATGGCGGCGCGTTCCTGCTGGCGGCCGCCTATACGCTGCTGGAAAACGAACATATCCGCATCGACATCGTCTATGGGGCCTTCTCGCGCCGGGTCCAGCACTGGATCGACCTGCTGGGAACGATCTTCTTCCTGATGCCGGTCGTGCTGCTGACGCTGTATTACGTCTGGCCCTGGCTGATGCGCAGCTATCGCGGCGGCGAGATGTCGATGAACGCGGGCGGGCTGATCCTGTGGCCCGCCAAGGCGCTGCTGTTCGCGGGCTTCGCGCTGCTGTTCTTCCAGGGCATTTCGGAAATCATCAAGAAGATCGCCGTGATGCGCGGCCTGATCCCCGATCCCTTCCCGGCGACCGCCCATCACGCGCCGCTGGAGATCGATCCCGAACTGGCCGCCCAGGCGGGCTTTGCCGATCCCGACCATCCGCTGACCGATCTGGCCGACGACGCGCGCAAGGAACCCCGCACATGATGGAGCTTATTGCGCAGAACATGGCGCCGATCATGTTCGTCTCGCTGATCATCTTCCTGCTGATCGGCTATCCCGTAGCTTTCGCGCTTGGCGCCAACGGGCTGCTGTTCTTCATCATCGGGGTGGAACTGGCGCCGCTGTCGGGCGGGTCGATCAACCTCAGCTGGCCGTTGCTGGGCGCTATTCCCGACCGCTTCTTCGGCGGCGTCGTCGCGAACGAGACATTGCTGGCGGTGCCATTCTTCACCTTCATGGGCATCGTGCTGGAGAAATCCGGCATGGCCGAGGATCTGCTGGACACGATCGGCCAGTTGTTCGGCCCGATCCGGGGCGGTCTGGCCTATGCGGTGATCATCGTCGGCGCGCTGCTGGCCGCCACGACCGGCGTCGTCGCCGCCTCGGTGATCGCAATGGGGCTGATCTCTCTGCCGATCATGCTGCGCTATGGCTATGACCGGCGGATCGCGTCTGGCACCATCGCGGCGTCGGGGACATTGGCGCAGATCATTCCGCCGTCGCTGGTGCTGATCGTTCTGGCCGACCAGCTGGGCCGGTCGGTGGGCGACATGTACAAGGGCGCGATGATCCCCGGCCTGGTGCTGACCGGGCTGTACATGGTCTATATCTTCGTGATGTCGATCCTGCGCCCGCATTACCTGCCCGCCCTTCCGAAAGAGGCGCGGACCCTGGGTTCCGGCGTCACCTCGCTGATCGTGGCCTTGGCCGTCGCTGCGGGGATCTTCTGGGCTACGACCCGCTGGCTGGGCCCCGCGCATGCGTCCGACGCGCCGATCTGGGGCATGGTGATCGCGGTCACGGTGATCTATGTCGTCGCGCTGATCGACAAGACCTTCGGGATCAACATGATGTCGCGGCTTGCCCAGCAGGTCATCATCGTCCTGATCCCGCCGCTGGCGCTGATCTTCCTGGTGCTGGGTACGATCTTCTTGGGGATCGCCACTCCCACCGAGGGCGGCGCCATGGGGGCCGTCGGCGCCCTGTTCATGGCCGGCATTAAGCGCCGCTTGTCGATAGACGTGATCCGGCAGGCGCTGTATGCGACCACGCGGCTGTCGGCCTTCGTGATGTTCATCCTGATAGGGGCGCGAGTATTCTCGTTGACCTTCTATGGCGTGAACGGGCACCTGTGGGTCGAACATCTGCTGACCTCGTTGCCGGGGGGCGAATACGGCTTCCTGATCGTCGTGTCGATCCTGGTGTTCCTGCTGGCCTTCTTCCTGGATTTCTTCGAACTGGCCTTCATCATCGTGCCCCTGCTGGCCCCTGCCGCCGAAAGCCTGGGCATCGACCTGATCTGGTTCGGCGTGATCCTGGGCGTGAACATGCAAACCGCCTTCATGCACCCACCCTTCGGCTTCGCGCTGTTCTATCTGCGTTCGGTCGCGCCGAAGCTTCCCTACAAGGACCGCCTGACCGGCAAGATGATGGAGCCGGTGCGCACCAGCCATATCTATTGGGGTGCGGTGCCCTTCGTCTGCATCCAGATCGTGATGATCGGCGTGGTGATCGCCTTCCCGCAGCTTGTCATGCATTACAAGGGCGCACCCATCGACACATCGGGCGTGCGGCTGGAGATACCGGCGGGCAGTTCGGGCGGCTTCGGCAGCCTGGGCGGCGCGCCGAATTTCGGCGCCCCGGCAGCACCTGCAACCCCGGAAGCCCCGGCGCCCGCCGCACCGCAGCCGGACCAGACGCAAGGCAGCGGCGGCCTGGGTCTGGGCGGCCCGCCGCCGGGCCTGGGCGGAAACTGACAGGATCTCGAAAGGGCCGGGAAACCGGCCCTTTTTGTTGATCCACGCCATGAAAAAACCGCCGCAGAACCCCGCGGCGGTTTTCGGTTCAAGAGGCGGGATCAGCCCTGGGTGGGGGCCAGCTTGCCGTTGCGCTGCTGGATCATCATGAAGGTGTCGAAGGTATATTCCGCCGTCTGGTTGTACAGGTACCAGTCATCGCGGAATTGCAGCTGCGCCTCGTACTGCCGCTTGAAATGTTCGTTTTCAGCGGACAGTTCGGCATAGACCTCGTTCGCGGCGGCAAAAGCGGCGTTCATGATTTCCTCGCTGAACGACCGCAGCTGCGCGCCCGACGCGGCCAGTTCCTTCAAGGCCGTGGGGTTCTTGAAGTCGTATTTCGCCAGCATGTTCTGGTCGGTCGCCTGGCAGCAGGTCCGCAGCAGCGACTTGTAGTGTTCGGGCAGTTCGTCATACTTGGCCTTGTTGACAAAGAAGCTGACCGTCGGCCCGCCTTCCCAGAAGCCGGGGTAATAGTAATAGGGCGCGACCTTCTGGAAGCCCAGCTTGTTGTCGTCATAGGGGCCGACCCATTCGGCGGCGTCGATGGTGCCCTTTTCCAGCGACGGATAGATGTCGCCGCCCGCGATCTGCTGCGGCACCACGCCCAGCTTTTCGACGACGCGCCCGGCCAAGCCGGAAATCCGCATCTTCAGGCCCTGCATGTCGGCGACGGTGTTCACTTCCTTGCGGTACCAGCCGCCCATCTGCACGCCGGTGTTCCCGGCCGGGAACGCCACCAGGTTCACCGTTTCCAGGAACTGGTTGTACTGGTCGATCCCGCCGCCGTGATAGTTATAGGCGGCCTTGGCGCGCGCGCTGAAGGTGAAGGGCAGGTCGGCGCCGCAGGCGAAGGCCGGGTTCTTGCCCCAGTTGTAGTAACCCACCGAATGCGCGGTTTCGACGGTGCCGTCGGTCGCGGCGTTGATGGCGTCCAAGCCCGGCACGATCTCGCCGGCGGCGAAGACCTGGATGTTGAACTTGCCGTCCGAGGCTTCCTTCAGGCGGGTCGCGATCTCCTCGCCGCCGCCATAGATCGTGTCCAGCGACTTGGGAAAGGACGATGCCAGCCGCCAGTTGATCGTCGGCGATTCCTGCGCGATGGCAGGGGCGGCAAGCGTCGCGCCGGCTGCCGCCGCAACGCCGCCGACCGATGCCGTGGTCAGGAACGACCTGCGGTGCAGGGTCTTGGAATCTTTCATGAACTCTCCTCCGATGTTGGCAAGCGGGATCGTTGCCCAATGGGGTCGCGCCCCAAGCGAGGTCCAGTTTAGCCAGCGATTTCGGCCTGTCGAGGGGACTGCGTATCTCGGGCGGAAAAAACGAAACCGCCCCCGGCGGATGCGCGGGGGCGGGGGGCGGCGGGGCTTGGCCGGGGTTCAGCGCAGGATGCTGCGGCCGGCATATTCGGCGGTTGCGCCCAGCATCTCCTCGATGCGGATCAGCTGGTTGTATTTCGCCAGCCGGTCGGACCGCGCGAGGCTGCCGGTCTTGATCTGGCCGCAGTTGGTGGCGACCGCCAGATCCGCGATGGTCGCGTCCTCGGTCTCGCCCGAGCGGTGGGACATCACGCTGGTATAGCCGTTGCGGTCGGCCAGACGCACCGCGTCCAGCGTTTCCGACAGGGTGCCGATCTGGTTGACCTTGACCAGCAGGCTGTTGCCGCAGCCCTTCTCGATCCCCTCGGCCAGGCGCGCGGGGTTGGTCACGAACAGGTCGTCGCCCACCAGCTGCACCGACGCGCCCAGACGGTCGGTCAGCAGCTTCCAGCCGTCCCAGTCGTCCTCGGCGCAGCCGTCCTCGATCGACAGGATCGGATAGTCGGCGCAGAGCGCGGCCAGATAGTTCACATTCTCGGCCGAGGTGAGCGACTTGCCCTCGCCCTTCATCTCGTATTTGCCGTTCTTGAAATATTCGGTCGACGCGCAATCCAATGCCAGCATGATGTCGTCGCCGGGCTTGTAGCCCGCCTTCTCGACCGCCTTGAGGATGAAATCCAGCGCGTCGCGGGTCGAGGACAGGTTCGGCGCAAAGCCGCCCTCGTCGCCCACGCCGGTCGCCAGGCCCGCCGCCGACAGTTCCTTCTTCAGCGTGTGGAACACCTCGGACCCCATGCGCACGGCGTCGCGGATGTTCTCCGCAGAAACCGGCATGATTATGAATTCCTGGATGTCGATGGGGTTGTCGGCATGTTCGCCGCCATTGATGATGTTCATCATCGGAACCGGCAGGATGCGCGCCGCCGTGCCGCCCACGTAACGATACAGCGGTTGCTGGCAGGCGTCCGCCGCCGCCTTGGCAACTGCCAGCGAGACGCCCAGGATCGCGTTCGCGCCCAGGCGGCCCTTGTTCGGCGTGCCGTCCAGTTCGCACATCATCGCGTCGATGGCGCGCTGTTCGGTCGCGTCCTCGCCGATCAGGTTCTCGGCGATCTCTCCGTTCACGGCGGCCACGGCTTCCAGAACGCCCTTGCCCAGGTAGCGCGCCTTGTCGCCGTCGCGCTTTTCGACCGCCTCATGCGCGCCGGTGGACGCGCCCGAGGGCACGGCCGCCCGGCCCATCGTGCCGTCTTCAAGCGTCACATCGACCTCGACGGTCGGATTGCCGCGGCTGTCCAGGATTTCACGCGCATAGATGTCGATGATGGCGGTCATGATTGTCCCTCGGGGTGTTTGGTGTCGGCGCCTTCATAGCGGCCGCAGGGGCAGGCCGAAAGCCGCAAATTCACGGCTGCTCGATCTCGGCCCAGATCGGCAGATGGTCCGAGGCGTCGCGCGCCTGCGCGCCGGTGAAGACCCCCTGATCCAGCAGGGTCAGGTGATGCGACATGGCGATCCGGTCGAAGCGGAACCGGGGCAGGGGCGCGGGATAGGACGGGCCGGGGGCGATGACGCGGAACCCCGCCAGGGATTCCAGCCCCCGGCTGTCGTGCCATTCGTTGAAATCGCCCATCAGCACGATATTGTCGTCGGCGATCCGCGCCGCCTGCGCGGTGATCCGCGCCAGTTGCGCCCGGCGGGACGACCGCGCGAGGCCCAGGTGGACGCCGATCACCGTCAGTTTCGGCAGGCGCAGCACGACCGCGCCGCGCGGCTCCAGCCCCGGCAGGGGCAGGCGGCGCAGGATGGCCTGTTCGGCCAGATCCGGGCGCATCAGGATCGTCTGGCCGTGCCATCCCAACGAGTTTTCGCCGGTCGTCGTCATATTGGCCGGAACCAGTCCGGTGGTTTTCTGGATCAGGCGGCGCGGCAGCGCCTCGGGTCGCGCGCCCAGGCGGAAATCGACCTCTTGCAAGGCGATGATGTCAGGTTGCAGGGCCGAGATGACGGCAAGGTTGCGTTCCGGCGCATGCGGGCCGGTCAGGCCACGGCATTTGTGCAGGTTGTAACTTGCCAATCTCAACAAGGACATGCCGCCTTTCGTGCTGGCCGCAGGATAGTCACGGTCCGGGTCGTTGCAAGGGGCAGGTCAGGTGCCGCAGAAGGTCTGATGCACGATCTGTTCGCTGCGGGGCGCCGCCGCCAGGTCTTCCCAGCCGGGCCGCCCTTCGCGCGGATGCGTCGCCGCGTCGAACAGCCGCCGGAACGGATCCAGATCGTCCGCCACGGTGGCGGCGATGGCCTCCTCGATCCGGTGGTTGCGCGGAATGCGCAGGGGGTTCGCATGGCGCATCAGGGCGGGATCGGGATTCCGGGCCTGCCAGTCGGCGGCCCAGGCGTCGAAGGGGGCGCGGTCGGTGAATTCGTCCCGCGCCGCGCCGTCCGCCAGGCCCGCGAATACACGGGTGAAATCGGCGCGCTGCTGCGCCATCAGGGTCAGCAGGCGTTCGGCCAGGGGCTGCGCATCGGCGGCTTCGGTCAGGCCCAGCTTCTCGCCGAAGCGGCGGCGCCATGCGGCCTGATAAAGCGGTGCGAAGCTGTGGACGGATTTCGTGGCAGCGTCGATGGCGGCGTCGCGTTCGCCCATCAGCGGGATCAGGCAGGTGGCAAGCTGCGCCAGGTTCCAGACCGCGATCTGCGGCTGCTGCGCCCAGGCATAGCGGCCCGCCCGGTCGATCGAGGAAAACACCGTGTCGGGATGATAGGCATCCATGAAGGCGCAGGGGCCATAATCGATGGTCTCGCCCGAGACGGCCATGTTGTCTGTGTTCATCACGCCATGGATGAAGCCCAGGGCCATCCAATGCGCGATGGTTTCCGCCTGCCGGGCCACGACATGATCCAGCAGCGACAGCGGGCCGTTGGCGGTGGGGTAATGACGGGCGATGACGTGATCGGTCAGGGCGGCAAGCGCGTCGGTCTTGTCGCGGACGGCGAAGAACTGGAATGTGCCGACGCGGATATGGCTTGCTGCCACGCGGGTCAGCACGGCGCCGGGCAGGGCGCTTTCGCGCCAGACCGTTTCGCCGGTCGCGACGGCGGCCAGGGCGCGGGTGGTGGGCACGCCCATCGCGTGCATGAATTCGCTGACGATGTATTCGCGCAGCACCGGCCCCATCCAGGCCCGCCCGTCGCCGCGCCGGGAAAAGGGCGTCGGCCCGCTGCCCTTCAATTGGATGTCGAAGCGCGCGCCGTCCGAGGCCACGATCTCTCCCAGCAGGACGGCGCGACCGTCGCCAAGCTGCGGCACGAAGCCGCCGAACTGGTGGCCCGCATAGGCCTGGGCGATCGGTTCCGCACCGTCGGGAACCGCGTTGCCGGCCAGCATCGCCAGCCCCTCGGGTCCGGCCAGCCAGTTGCTGTCCAGGCCCAGTCGGTCAGCCAGGGGTTCGTTCAGCGCCAGCAGCCGGGGGGCGGCTACGGGTGTCGGCGCCACGCGGGCAAAGAAGCCCTGCGGCAGTCGGGCATAGCTGTTGTCGAAAGGGATCATCCGGGCCTCCTGTCCCTCTTCATCTAGGGGCAGGAGGGGTTCGGAAAAAGGGCTGCGCCTCAGCCGCGCGGCTTGACGTGCGGCGACCGGGTGATGCCCGCCCCGTGCAGCGCGCCCGCCACCGCGCCTCCGGCCAGCGGCGCCAGGATGAACAACCACAGCTGCGACAGCGCCTGCCCGCCCACGAAGACCGCAGGCCCGATGGACCGCGCCGGGTTGACCGAGGTGCCGGTCACGTCGATGCCGACCAGATGGATGCCCGTCAGTGTCAGGCCGATGGCCAGCCCCGCGAAACCGGCGGGCGCGTCGGTCTGGGTCGCGCCCAGGATCACCGTCACGAACAGGAAGGTCGCCACGAATTCGAACACCAGCGCGGCGGTCAGGCCGTAGCCGCCGTTATAGCCCGCGCCCCAGCCGTTCTGGCCCAGCCCGTTCTGGGCGATGGCATAATCCGCCTTGCCCGAGGCGATGACATAGATCACCGCAGCCGCCGCGACCGCGCCCAGAACCTGCGCGATGCAATAGGCGATAAAATCCCCCATTCCCATCCGCCCCGAGGTCAGGAAGCCCAGCGACACCGCCGGGTTCAGCTGCGCGCCCGAGATCGCGCCCAGACCATATGCGGCGGCGACGATGGACAGGCCGAAGGCCATGGCGATGCCGTGAAAGCCGATATGCGCGCCCATCAACACCGCCGAGCCGACGCCGAAGAAAACCAGGATGAATGTACCGATGAATTCGGCCAGGGCCTTGCTGGACATCATGCACTCCTTAAAAAAGATTCGGGTCACATTCCCGTGTGCGCGAGTGTGTGGATTGCGATAGGTTAATCAAGCGAAATCCCGGCAACCGCTGGAACACTTGCACGGCGGCGGCCACGCGCGTATCGCATGACCGCAAAGGAGCCTGCGCCATGAAATTTCTCGACCTCGCCAAAGTCTATATCCGCTCGGGCGGGGGCGGCGCGGGCTGCGTGTCCTTCCGGCGCGAAAAGTTCATCGAATATGGCGGCCCTGACGGCGGCGACGGCGGCAATGGCGGCGATGTCTGGGCCGAGGCGGTCGAGGGGCTGAACACCCTGATCGACTTCCGCTATCAGCAGCATTTCTTCGCCAAGTCGGGCCAGCACGGCATGGGCAGCCAGATGACCGGCAAGTCGGGCGAGGACATCACGCTGAAAGTACCCGTGGGCACCGAGATCCTGGACGAGGACGAAGAGACCGTCATCGCCGACCTGACCGAACCCGGCCAGCGGGTACTGCTGGCCAGGGGCGGCAACGGCGGCTGGGGGAACCTGCATTTCAAGACCTCGACCAACCGCAGCCCGCGCAACGCCAATCCGGGCCAGCCGGGGGTGGAGCGCACGATCTGGCTGCGGCTGAAGCTGATCGCGGATGCCGGGCTGGTGGGTTTGCCGAACGCAGGCAAGTCCACCTTCCTGGCGGCGGTGTCGAACGCCCGACCCAAGATCGCGGATTATCCCTTCACCACGCTGCACCCGAACCTGGGCGTGGTCGGCATCGACGGCCATGAATTCGTGATGGCCGACATTCCCGGCCTGATCGAGGGCGCCAGCGAGGGCAGGGGATTGGGCGACCAGTTCCTGGGCCATGTCGAACGCTCGCGCGTGCTGCTGCATCTGGTCGACGGCACGTCCGAGGACGTAGCGGCCGACGCCCGCACCATCCTGACCGAGCTTGAGACCTATTCGCCGATCCTGATGGACAAACCGCGCGTGACCGCCCTGAACAAGATCGACGCGCTGGATGACGAGACCATCGCCGAACGCAAGGCCGCCTTGGAAGCCGAGATCGGCGGGCCGGTGTTCCTGATGTCCGGCGTCGCCAAGCTGGGCGTGACCGAGGTGCTGCGTGCCCTGTGGACGCAGATCGAGCCGTCCCGGCGCGCCACCAAGGACGAGCCCGAGGCGCCATGGCAGCCTTAAGCCCGGCCCTGACCGCCGCGCGCCGCCTTGTCATCAAGATCGGCTCAGCGTTGCTGGTGGACGACCAGGGGCTGCGCGGCGACTGGCTGCGGGCCTTGTGCGACGACGTGGCCGACTGGCGGCGGCGCGGCTGCGACGTGGTGCTGGTCTCCTCGGGTTCCATCGCGCTTGGCCGCCGCGTCCTGGGCCTGCCGCTGGGCGCGCTGCCGCTGGAACAGGCGCAGGCCGCCGCCGCCGTGGGCCAGATCCGGCTGGCGCGCGCCTATGAGGAAGCCTTGGCCCCGCATGGCGTGACCACCGCCCAGGTTCTGCTGACGCTGGAGGACAGCGCCGACCGCCGCCGTTATCTCAACAGCCGGGCGACCATGCAGACGCTGCTGGGCTTGGGCGTGGTGCCCATCGTCAACGAAAACGACACCATCGCCACGGACGAGATCCGCTATGGCGACAACGACCGGCTGGCCGCGCAGATCGCCGTGACCTGCGGGGCCGACCAGTTGCTGCTGCTGTCGGACGTGGACGGGCTTTACACCGCCAATCCCAAGACCGACCCGACCGCCCTGCACCTGCCGGTGATCGAACACCTGACGCCCGAGATCGAGGCGATGGGCGGCGATCCGGTTTCGGGCCTGTCCAAGGGTGGCATGAAGACCAAGCTGATGGCCGCGCGCACCGCGATCGCCGGGGGCTGCGCCATGGCGATCGCCGAGGGGTCGGTGATGCGCCCCCTGTCGGCGGTGGCGCATGGCGCGCGGTGCAGCTGGTTCCTGCCGGAAAGCGATCCGCAGCTTGCCCGCAAACGCTGGATCGCGGCGATGAAGCCCAAGGGGGCGCTTGTCGTGGATCAGGGCGCCGCCCTTGCGTTGGGCCAGGGCAAGTCTCTGCTGCCTGCCGGGGTCCGAACGGTGGTGGGAGAATTCGGGCGGGGCGATCCGGTGGCGATCACCGGCCCCTCGGGCGAGACGCTGGCGACCGGGCTGGTCCGCTATACCGCCGACGAGGCGCGGCGCATCGCGGGCCACCGTTCCGACCGGATCGAGGCGATCCTGGGCTATACCGGCCGCGCCGCCCTGGTCCATCGCGACGACATGGCGCTGTAGGCGCAGCGGATTTTTTGGCCGCGCGGGAATAAACCCGTGGCTGGTCCGTCATCATCCCGCAGGCAGGACGGCCTGCGCCGGATGAAAGGACCGCAGCCATGACACGACACCGCTTTCTGATCGCCCTTGCGACAGCCGCCAGCCTTGTGATGCCGGGCATCGCCCTTGCCGATGACGATGACGATTTCCGCCGCCCGTTGCGGGGCTTCGCCGCCCCGCAGCTTCAGTGGTCGATCTGGGGCTGGGACGACGGACGTCGCTGGTTCTACGGCCTGCCGGCGGGTCACAGCCACCATTATCATGACCATCACGACGACGACGACGACGAGGATGATGATGATGACGACCGCCGCGGCCGGTGGCGCGATGATGACGACGACGACTGAACAAAAAAATATGGGGCAGGATCAGGCGCGCCCCGGCTGACCGGCTGGGGCGCCTTCCCCTATTCGAGGGGCCGTCGCCCCAACAGCCGCAGCAGCAGGCCGCGCCCGGCCCGCAACAGCGGATAGACCGCCGCCGCCCGCCGCCGGTCGCGCAGCACCCAGGCCATCGGTCCGCGTCCCGCCAGCCGCGACAGCATCCACACCGCCTCACCGCCATGCCAGATCCGGCCCTCGCGCCGGACCACCATCCCGGTGTTCAGGTCGCAGCCCGCCCGGCGCAGGTCCGCCAAGCGGGGATCGTCGCCGCGCGCGTCGATCAGGTCCACCGGACCGATGGCGTCGCGCAGCCGCAGCATCTGCACATAGTTCCGGCACAGCGGGCAGTCGCCGTCATAAAAGACCTCCAGCCCGCCATGCGCCATTCAGGCGGCCTTCGCGCCACTGCCATAGCGGTCATAGAAGCCCTGGCCGCTGTCGGCCATGTCGCGCAGCAGCCTGGGCGCAGCGAAGCGGTCGCCGTGGTCCGCCGCCAGCCGGTCGCAAATCTGCACCGCGCGGGCCGAGCCCAACATGTCCAGCCAGCTGAACGGGCCACCCGACCAGGGCGCGAAGCCCCAGCCCAGGATCGCACCCACATCGCCCTCGCGAATGTCCTCCAGCACGCCGTCCTCGAAGGCGCGCACGGCCTCCAGAGCCTGCACCAACATCAGGCGGTGCTGGACATCGTGCAGATCCGGCTGGTCGTCCGACTGCGGATAGCGTGCCGCCAGGCCGTCCCACAAGCCCTGCCGCTTGCCCGCATCGTCATAGGCATAGAAGCCCGCCTTGGCCTTGCGGCCCAGACGACCCTGGTCGGCCATCCAGAACAGCACCTCGTCCACGGCGCCGTCGGGATAGGCGTCGCCCATCGCGGCGCGGGTGGCCTTGGCGATCTTCACGCCCAGATCAATGCTGGTCTCATCGACCAGTTGCAGCGGACCCAGCGGCATTCCCATCAGCTTGGCGGCGTTTTCGACCAGCACCGGGTTCACGCCCTCGGCCACCATGCGGATGCCTTCGTTGATATAGGGGATGATACAGCGGTTGGCATAGAAGAAGCGCGCGTCATTGACCACGATGGGCGTCTTGCGGATCTGGCGCACGAAATCCAGCGCCTTGGCGACGGCGCGCGGGCCGGTCTGGCGGCCCTTGATGATCTCGACCAGGGCCATCTTGTCCACCGGGCTGAAGAAATGGATGCCGATGAACTGATCGGGCCGCCCGCTGGCTTTCGCCAGATCGCTGATCGGCAGGGTCGAGGTGTTGGTGGCGAAGATCGCGTCCGGGGGGATCACGGCCTCGGCGCGTTTCGTCACATCGGCCTTGATGGCGGGGTCTTCGAAGACCGCCTCGACGATCAGGTCGCAGCCTTCCAGCATGGCGTAGTCGGTGGTGGCGGTGATGCGGGCCAGCACTTCGGCCTTCTTGTCCTCGGTCGCCTTCCGGCGGCTGATGGCCTTGTCCAGCAGGTCTGCGGAATGCGCCTTGCCACGGTCGGCGCTGTCCTGTTTCGCGTCGATCAGCACCACCTCAATCCCCGCCATCGCGCTGACATAGGCGATGCCCGCGCCCATCATGCCCGCGCCCAGGATGCCGACCTTCCTGACCGACTGGTCCGGCGCCTCGGGGCGGTTGGCGCCTTTCTCCAAGGCTTCCTTGTTGATGAACAGGCTGCGGATCATCGCGGTCGAGGACGGGTTCATCAGCACATTCGTGAACCACCGCGCCTCGATTTTCAGCGCCGTGTCGAAGGGAACCTGCGCGCCTTCATAGACGGCGGACAGCAGCGCCCTGGCGGCGGGATAGACGCCCATCGTCTTGCCGTTCACCATGGCCGAGGCGCCGACGAAGGTCATGAACCCCGCCGGGTGATAAGGCTCCCCGCCCGGCATCTTGTAGCCCTTCTGGTCCCAGGGCTTGACCAGATCGGCGTCCTTGGCGTTCAGCACCCAGTCGCGTGCAGCCGCGACGGGATCCTCGACCACGTCATCGATCAGGCCAGCGGCCTTGGCCTTCTTCGGATCGGACAGCTTGCCTTCCAGCAGGAACGGCGAGGCCGCCATTGCGCCCAGCTTGCGGGTCAGGCGGATCGTGCCGCCGCCGCCGGGGAAGATGCCGACCATGATTTCCGGCAGGCCGATCTTGGCCTTGGGATTGTCGGCGGCAAAGATGCGATGGGTGGCCAGCGGCAGTTCCAGCCCGATGCCAAGCGCGGTGCCGGGCAGGGCGGTGGCGATGGGCTTGCCGCCCTTCAGGGTCTTGGGGTCCATGCCCGCGCGCTCGATCTTGCGCAGGACGTGGTGCAGCGACATGATCCCGTCAAAGACCTGCTGCGCGCCACCCTGCCTCATCCCCGCGATGACGTTCAGGTCCATTCCGGCGGCGAAATCCTTCTTGCCGCTGGTGATGACGATGCCCTTCACCGCATCATCTGCCAGGGCGTCGTCGATCAGCGCGTTCAGTTCGGCGGCGCCGTCCAGAGAAAGCACGTTCATCGACTTGCCGGGCACGTCCCAGGTGATGACGGCCACGCCGTCGGCGTCCTTCTGCATGGTGAAATCGGTCATTCGTTCTCTCCCTCGGGGGCATAGAGCCGCCCGTCCTTATGGGTATAGGTCGCCACCCCGTCCTTCAGGGTCAGCACCAGATCGACATCGGAATAGGTCGCCACTTCCTCGGCCGCCTTGCTGCCGATCACCAGAAAGCGGGCCGGGGCGGTGCTGCGGTTGACGAAGTGATGCCCGTCAGGGGTGTTGGCGGGAAATCCCACGCAGTCGCCGGGACGCATGATCTCCTCGCCGTCATCGGTGATCATGACGCATTCGCCCTCGGTCACCATGACGAACTCGTCCTCGGCCCGGTGCCAGTGGCGCAGCGAGGACAGGGCGCCGGGTTCCAGCGTCACCAGGTTCACGCCGAACTGAGTCAGCCCCGCCGCCTGGCCCAGGCGCAGGCTGGACCTCCCCGCCATCATCGCCGCGTAGGGCGCGGGATAGATCGAGCCGGTCTTGACCGGCACCGCGGTCAGATCAAGCTTTCGCATCACACCCGCTCGATGATGGTGGCGGCGCCCATGCCGGATGCGATGCACAGCGTGGCAAGGCCGATTTCCTTGTCCTGGCGCTCCAACTCGTCCAGCAGCGTGCCGATGATGATCGCGCCGGTTGCGCCCAACGGATGGCCAAGCGCCATTGCGCCGCCGTTGACGTTCACCTTGCCGGGATCGACCTGGAAGGCCTGCATGAAGCGGAGGACCACGGCGGCAAAGGCCTCGTTCACTTCGAACAGGTCGATGTCGCTGATAGACATGCCGCTGTCGGTCAGGATTTTCTCGGTCACGGGAACCGGGCCGGTCAGCATGATGGTCGGATCGGTGCCGATCTTCGCCGTGGCGCGGATCCGGGCGCGGGGCTTCAGGCCATGGGCCTTGCCGAACTCTGCGTTTCCGATCAGCACGGCTGCCGCGCCATCCACGATGCCCGAACTGTTCCCGGCGTGGTGGATGTGGTCGATCCGGTCCAGATGCGGATATTTCAGCATTGCCACCTTGTCGAAGCCGGGCATCGTCTCGCCCATGTCCTTGAAGGCGGGCTTCAGCTTGGCCAGATCCTCCATGGTCGTGCCGGGGCGCATGTATTCGTCCCGGTCCAGGATGGTCAGCCCGTTCTGGTCCTTGACCGACACGAGGGATTTGGCGAAGCGCCCTTCGTCCCAGGCCATGGCGGCGCGGCGCTGGCTTTCGACGGCCAGCTTGTCGGCCTCCTCGCGCGAGAAGCCGTATTCGGTGGCGATGATGTCGGCGCTGATCCCCTGCGGCACGAAATAGGTTTTCATCGCCAGGCTGGGATCGACCGCGATGGCGGCCCCGTCACTGCCCATCGCGACGCGGCCCATCATCTCGACCCCGCCGGCGATATAGGCGCTGCCCGCGCCGCCCCTGATCTGGTTGGCGGCGAGGTTCACGGCCTCCATGCCGCTGGCGCAGAAGCGGTTGATCGACAGGCCGGGAATGCGTTCGTCCAGATCCGAGGCCAGCACGGCGCTGCGCGCCAGGCAACCGCCCTGTTCCTTGACCTGGGTGACATTGCCCCAGATCACATCCTCGACCGCGTGCCCTTCCAGGTTGTTGCGTTCCTTGACGGCGTTCAGCAGACGGGCGGACAGCGCCAGAGAAGTGACTTCGTGCAGGCTGCCATCGGGGCGGCCCTTGCCGCGCGGGGTACGGGCGGCGTCATAGATATAGGCGTCGGTCATGTGTCCTCCTTCGGCGCCCGGTCGGCAGGATTGCCGGGCATCAGGTCATAGGGGTGTTTCCAGCCGGGCAGGGCGCTGATAGCCTCCAGCCAGCGGTCGATATGGGGCCAGTCCTTGCGGTCGAAACCGAACGGCTCAGGGTAAAACAGATAGCCGCAGCAGGCGAAGTCGGCGATCGTGGGGGCGGTATCGGCGATCCAATTCCGCGAGGCGAGGTGGTCGTCCAGCACCTTGAAGGAGGCCTTCAGCCGCCCTTGCAGATATTCCGCCGCGCCTGCCGGGCGCTTCGCCTGGGGCACGAAGTTCAGCAGGAACCGCGCCGGGCCCGCCTGACCCGACAGCCTGTGATTGTCGAACATCAGCCAGCGGAGCGTTTCATTGCGGTCGGCGCCCAGGAATTTTCCGGTCCGTTCGGCGATATGCATCTGGATCACCGCCGATTGCGTCAGGGTCAGGTCGCCTTCGCGGAAGACCGGTACCTCGCCCATGGCGTTGATTGCGCGAAAGGCGGAGCTGCGGGCCTCTCCGTTGAAGAAATCGACATAGACCGGCGACCAGTCGTAACCGGCCAGTTCCATGGTCAGCGCCGGCTTGTACGCATTGCCCGATTCGCCAAAGCACCAGAGTTGCGCGGTCATCCTGTTCCTTTCACCGCCGGGGGCTTCGCGCCCCCGGACCCCCGCGGGGTATTTCCTGCAAAGAAGAAGAGCCGTTAAGTCTTCTTCAAGCTTTTCATCCTATCCCGGTCATTGCGGTACAGGCTGGGGAGCCGATGACCGCCAAAGGAGAAGCCGTCCCGGTTCCTGGCTGAGACATGCCATACCTGTCGGAAGGCAGGAGGGGCCGGGACGCACCTGCTTGTGCTTCTTCTTTGCACAAATACCCATACCGACCCCGCCACACGTGAACCCGTCAGAACGCCTCTGCCTCAAGCTCCATCACCGGCGCGGCCCCGGACTGGATGCGCGCCAGATGCGTCGCGGTCATCGGCAACTGCCGTTTCATATAATAGCCCCCGGTGGCCAGCTTGGTCTTCAGGAACGCCGCGTCACCCGTCCCCGCGTCCAGCGCCGCCTGTGCGGCGGCCGCCATTTGCGCCCACATGAAGCCCAGCGCGACATGGCCGAACAGGTGCATGAAGTCATAGCTGCCAGCCAGGGCATCGTTCGGGTTCTTCATGCCACGTTCCATGAAGAACATCGCCGCCGTTTGCAGATCCTTGGAGGCGGCCTTCAGAGGGCCCACGAAGTCGGCGGCGATGGGGCTGTCGGCGTGGTCCTTGCAGAATCCCTTGATCAGTTCGAAGAAGGCCATGACATGCTTGCCGCCGTCTTGGGCCAGCTTGCGGCCGACCAGATCCAGCGCCTGCACACCGTTCGCGCCTTCATAGATCATCGTGATCCGGGCGTCGCGAACGAACTGGGACATGCCCTGTTCCTCGATATAGCCGTGGCCGCCATAGACCTGCTGCGCCAGCACCGCGGTTTCGAACCCCTTGTCGGTCAGGAAGCCCTTGATGACGGGCGTCAGCAGCGACACCAGCCCCTCGGCATCCGCGTCGCCATTGTGGCCCTTGTCGATCAGGTGCGCGCCCCACAGCGCCAGCATCCGCGCGCCTTCCAGGAACGACTTCTGATCCATCAGGCTGCGGCGGATGTCAGGGTGGACGATCAGCGGATCGGCGGGGCCCGACGGGTTCGCGGCCCCCGTTACGGCGCGGCCCTGCAAGCGGTCCTTCGCATAGGCCACCGCGTTCTGATAGGCGGGCACCGCGCAGGCATAGCCTTGCAGGCCGACACCCACGCGCGCCTCGTTCATCATCGTGAACATGGCCCGCATTCCCTTGTGCAGGTCGCCCAGCAACCAGCCCTTCGCGCCGTCATAGTTCATGACGCAGGTGGCGTTGCCGTGGATGCCCATCTTTTCTTCCAGCGCGCCGACCGTCACGCCGTTGCGTTCGCCAAGGCTGCCGTCCGCGTTCACAAGGAATTTCGGCACGATGAACAGGCTGATGCCCCTGGTGCCCTCGCCGCCGCCGGGGGCCTTGGCCAAGACCAGGTGGATGACGTTTTCAGCCAGGTCGTGATCGCCGGCCGAGATGAAGATCTTGGTTCCGGTGATCAGATAGCTGCCGTCTTCCTGCGGTTCGGCCCTGGTGCGCAGCATCCCCAGATCGGTGCCGCAATCCGGTTCGGTCAGGTTCATGGTGCCGGTCCAGTCGCAGCTGACCATCTTCGGCAGATACATCGCCTTCTGTTCGTCCGTGCCGTGGGCATGGATAGCCGAATAGGCGCCGTGGGTCAGGCCCTGATACATGTTGAAGGCCATGTTCGCCGACACGAACATCTCGCCCGTGGCCACGCCCAGCACATAGGGCATTCCCTGCCCGCCATAGTCCGGATCGCAGTCGAGCGCGGTCCAGCCGCCCTCTTTCATCGCCTGGAAGGCCTGGTCGAATCCCTCGGGCGTGCGCACCACGCCGTTTTCCAGCCGGCATCCCTGCCGGTCGCCCACCGCGTTCAGCGGCGCCAGAACCTCGGCCGCCAGCTTGCCCGCCGCGTCCAGCACGGCTTCGGTGAAGTCGCGGTCCAGGTCATCGTGCCCCGGCAGGCCGGATTGCGACAGCTTCAGCACATCATGCAGCGCGAACTGCATGTCGCGGACAGGCGGGATATAGATCGTCATGGCATTACCCTGTGGTCGTGTCGTTGGACGCGGCGGCAAGTCGGGTTTCTGCGTCGGAAAGCTGGGACTTGAGATCGACAATCGCCTCGCTCAGTTCAGCATATTGGCGTTCCATGTCGGCAAGGCGTTGGCGCCCGACCGTGATGGTCGCGGCGATCTGCGCCTTGTTCGTCCCGCCCGGCTCGTACAGTTCAAGCAACTGGCGGATTTCCTCGAGGCTGAAGCCGAACCGCTTGCCGCGCAGGATCAATGTCAGCCGCGCCCGGTCCCGGCGGTCGTACAGGCGATGCTGCCCGCGACGTTCGGGAAAGATCAGCTCGCGCGCCTCATAGAAACGCAGCGTGCGGGGGGTGACATCGAACGCATCGCACATCTGGCGAATCGTCATCAGCTCGTCGGACATGGATCGCGGTTCCTCCTCGTTCACCGTCTGCCGTCCTTGACCACAGATATAGGGGCAAGTTGACGCGAACGTAAGCGAGACGCCGCGTCACAGGCGAAGTCAAGGCGATACCTGACGTATGGTCAAGCCATATCGGACAATTCCCGCGCCGCGGTTTCGCGCAGGGCCTTCAGATCGGCGCGCGCGGCCGTCAGGTCGGCGATCTGTTCATCAAGGACGGTAAGCTGCCGGTCCGCCAGATCCAGCCAGACCTGATACTGTTCGCGCGACCCCTTTTGTTCATAGATCAGCAGCCATTGCCGGATATCCTCCAGCGAGAAGCCGAACCGCCTTCCCCGCAGGATCAGGGTCATGCGGGCGATCTCGCGCGGTCCGTAGAAACGCGACCGGCCTTCCTTCCGGGGGTTCAGCAGTTCGATATATTCGTAATAGCGCAGCGTCCGGGGCGTCACGTCGAAGCGCGTGCACATCTCCTTGAAGCTGACTGTCTGCTCGCCCGGCATCGGCCCCTCCCGTCATCGTCAGGGCGAAGGCTATCCGGTTGGCGCGCCTGTGCGCAAGGGACGGGGGTTGAGTGCGCGCCCCTGTCGCGGATAGCGTGGCGGCGGCAAGCGGGGGGAAAACGCGATGGACAGGGATGCAGGCATGGCGGATTCGGACCAGACGCGGATCGCCCAGCAATTCATCGAGGCGATTCCCCATGCCCGCGCCCTGGGAATGCGGGTCGATGCGCTTGGCGCGGGGATGGCGACCATCAGCATGCCCTGGGCGGAACATCTGGTCGGCGATCCGCGCAGCGGGGTCGTGCATGGCGGGGTGGTGTCGGCGCTGATGGACACCTGCTGCGGGGCGGCCGTGATGGCCCATCCCGAAGGGCCGCCGTCGACCGCGACCATCGACCTGCGCATCGACTATATGCGGTCCGCCACGAAGGGGCAGCGGATCACGGCGCGGGCCGAATGCTATCACATCACCCGCACCGTGGCCTTCGTTCGCGCCGTGGCCCTGGACCAGGACGAGGACAAGCCCGTCGCCGCCGCCACCGGCGCCTTCACGGTGGAACGGTGATGGCCATGGACCGCCGCGAACCGCTGGACCAGATCAAGTCGCGCCGCGATTCGGCGCTGTCGGCGCTTGTGTCGGGGGTGCCCTACCTCGCCTGGCTGGGCATCCGCTTCGACCGGCGCGGGGACGAATTGACCGCGATCCTGCCCTATGACGAAAAGCTGATCGGCAACCCGCTGCTGCCCGCGCTTCATGGCGGCGTGACGGCGGCGTTCCTGGAGACAACCGCGATCATCGAACTGGCCTGGACCGCCATGTGGGAGGATATGGAATCGGGCCGTGCCGTTCCCGATGCGGCGGTCGCCATCGCCCCGCCGCGCCTGCCCAAGACCATCGACTTCACCGTGGATTACCTGCGCAGCGGCCTGCCGCGCGACGCCTATGCCCGCGCGCGGGTGGTCCGGTCCGGGCGGCGTTATGCGTCCGTGCAGGTCGAGGCCTGGCAGGACAACCGCTCGCGGCTGCTGGCGCAGGCGACCGGGCATTTCCTGATGCCGCAGGGCTGAGCCGGACCGGATGGACCGGCTGACCAACCGGCGGGTGCTGTCGATCGCGCTGCCGATCGTCCTGTCGAACGTCACCGTGCCGCTGCTGGGGTTGGTCGATACCGGCGTGATCGGCCAGCTTGGCCGGCCCGAGGCGATCGGCGGGGTGGCCATCGGCGCCGTGGTCCTGACCAGTATCTACTGGATCTTCGGGTTCCTGCGCATGGGCACCTCGGGCCTGGTGGCGCAAAGCCACGGCGCGGGCCAGGGGGCGGAAAGCGGCGCGCATCTGCTGCGGGCACTTGCCATCGCGGCGGCGGCGGGGCTGGGCTTCATCCTCCTGCAAGGCGCGGTCTTTGGCGCGGCCTTTCGGATCGCCCCCACATCCGTCGCGGTCGAGGCGTTGGCGCGCGATTATCTGGCGATCCGCATCTGGGGGGCGCCCGCGACCATCGGCCTTTACGCCGTCACCGGCTGGCTGATCGCGGTCGAGCGCGCCCGGTCGGTGCTGGTGCTGAACCTGATTCAGAACGGGCTGAACGTGGCCCTGTCGATCTGGTTCGTGCTGGGCCTGCATTGGGGCGTGCAGGGGGTCGCGGGGGCGACGCTGTTGTCTGAATGGTGCGGGCTGATGCTGGGACTGTGGATGACGCGCAAGGCCGTCGCACAGGGTCTGACGGCGGCCGGGCTGTTCGCGCGGGACAAACTGACGCGGCTGGCGCGGGTGAACAGCGATATCATGATCCGGTCGGTGCTGCTGCAAGCCAGCTTTACCAGCTTCGTGTTCCTGGGCGCGGGGCAGGGGGACGTAACGCTGGCCGCCAATCAGGTGCTGCTGCAATTCCTGTCGATCACCGCCTATGCCCTGGACGGCTTCGCCTTCGCCGCCGAAAGCCTGGTCGGGCAGGCGGTGGGCGCGCGCAGGCCCGACCGGGTGCGGCGGGCCTCGGCCCTGACATCGGCCTGGGGAATCGGCGGCGCCTTCGCCCTGGCCCTGGCCTTCTGGTTCGGCGGCGGCGCGATCATCGACCTGCTGACCACCTCGCCCGAGGTCCGGGCCGAGGCGCGGGTCTATCTGCCCTGGCTGGGCGCGGCGCCGCTGATCGGGGTGGGCGCCTGGATGCTGGACGGCATCTTCATCGGCGCGACGCTGACCCGCGACATGCGCATGGCGATGATCTGGTCGGCCCTGGTGTTCCTGGCGGCCGTCCTGCTGCTGCCGCCGGTCTGGGGAAACCATGGGCTGTGGGCAGCCCTGACCGCCCTGAACCTGTCACGCGGCGTCGCCATGGCCCTGCGCTATTCACGGGCCGAGGCTGCGGCGGCATGAAAAAGGGGCCGCAAGGCCCCCGATCCAGCGCCGCCGAAAGGCCGTTACTGGGTCTCGTCCAGAATCTGACGGCGTGCGACCTCCATCAGTTCGGCCATCTTGGTGCGGATCTCCGATTCGCCCGCCTTGCCCTCCAGATCCGCCGCCAGCTTGCGGAAGACATCCTCGTATCCCGGTTCCTCGAAATCCGAGGTGACGATGGTCAGCGCATAGGCGCGGGCATCGTCGCCCTCCTTGCCCAGAAGGCCCGCCGCCCATTCGCCCAGCAGGCGGTTGCGGCGCGCGTCCGCCTTGAAGCGCAGGTTGGCGTCGTGGGCGAACTTGGATTCGTAACCGCGTTCGCGGTCGTCGAAGGTGGTCATCGTGGCCTCCTGGTTGTCTTGGTCCGGATCTTAGCCCGCCTGCCGCCGGGCGCAAGCCTCTCGTATTGCCCCCAGGGCCGCTTGTAAGGTAAGGCCCGTGGGACAAGGACATGCGAAAGGACGCCCGCCATGGCACCGCGCCGGAAGAAAGTTTACGAAGGCAAGGCGAAGATCCTTTACGAAGGCACCGAACCCGGCACCCTGGTCCAGTATTTCAAGGACGATGCCACCGCCTTCAACGCGCAGAAGAAGGCCGTGATCGAAGGCAAGGGCGTCCTGAACAACCGCCTGTCCGAATTCTTCATGAACGGGCTGACGAATATCGGCGTCCCGAACCACTTCATCCGCCGCATCAACATGCGCGAGCAGCTGATCCGCCAAGTGGAGATCGTGCCTCTGGAAGTGATCGTGCGCAACTTCGCCGCCGGGTCCATTTCCAAGCGCCTGGGGCTTGAGGAAGGCACGCTGCTGCCCCGTCCCATCGTCGAATACAGCTTCAAGAACGACGAATTGGGCGACCCGATGGTGTCCGAGGAATACATCATCGCCTTCGGCTGGGCGACCCAGCAGGATCTGGACGACATCGTGTCGCTGGCCTTGCGCGTCAACGACTTCCTGTCGGGCGTGTTCTACGGCGTCGGCATCAAGCTGATCGACTTCAAGATCGAGATCGGCCGGGTCTGGGACAACGACTTCATGCGCCTGATCGTCGCCGACGAGATCAGCCCCGACAGCTGCCGCCTGTGGGACATGAAGACCGGGCAGAAGCTGGACAAGGACGTGTTCCGCCGCGACCTGGGCAACCTGACCGACGCTTATACCGAGGTCGCGCGCCGTCTGGGCCTGATGCCCGCCAACACCACCAGCCTGAAACCGACCGCGATCAATTGAAGGAAGACGCCATGAAAGCCCGTGTCACGATCATGCTGAAGGATGGCGTCCTTGACCCGCAGGGCGAGGCGATCCGCCACGCGCTTGGTGGCCTTGGCCATCGGGGCGTCTCGGGCGTCCGCCAGGGCAAGCTGATCGAACTGGATCTGGACGCGACCGACGCCGCCGCCGCCAAAGCCGAGGTCGAGCGGATGTGCGAGGGCCTGCTGGCCAATACCGTGATCGAGAAATACGCGGTCGAGATCGTCTGACGCTGCGGCAACCTGCGCTTATCGGCAGGTTGCCTTGCAGACCCCGTTGCAAAAGCGCGGGGATTATCGCCCAATGCGCCGATGATGAACGACAATACCGCCCTGAACGATGCCGCGCCCGTGATCCGGATCCAGGGGCTGTACAAGGCCTATGGCCAGGTCGAGGTGCTGAAGGGCGTATCCCTGACCGCGCCGCGCGGCCATGTCGTCAGCCTGATCGGATCGTCGGGTTCCGGCAAGTCCACGCTGCTGCGCTGCTGCAACCTGCTGGAAAACAGCCAGGCCGGTGAGATCAGCTTCGAGGGCGAGGCGGTGCGGTGGAAGGGGCAGGGCATGGCCCGCGTGCCCGCCGACCGCGCACAGGTGATGCGGTTCCGCACCAACCTGTCGATGGTGTTCCAGCAGTTCAACCTGTGGTCCCACATGACGATCCTGCAAAACGTCATGGAGGCCCCGGTGACGGTTCTGGGACAGGACCGCGCCCAGGTCGAGGCTCGTGCCCGCGCCCTGCTGGACAAGGTGGGGATCGGCGACAAGGCGGGCGCCTGGCCCGCGCAGCTTTCCGGCGGCCAGCAACAGCGCGCCGCCATTGCCCGCGCCCTGTGCATGAACCCCAAGGCGCTGCTGTTCGACGAACCGACAAGCGCGCTGGATCCCGAATTGCAGCAAGAGGTCGTGCGCGTCATCAAGGATCTGGCGGGCGAGCACCGCACCATGATCATCGTGACCCACGACATGCGCCTGGCCGCCGATGTCAGCGACCATGTGGTGTTCCTGCACCAGGGCCTGATCGCCGAGGAAGGCCCGCCCGATCAGCTTTTCGGCGCGCCCCGGACCGACCGGCTGCGCCAGTTCCTCAGCGCCTCGACGCACTGACAAAACGACCAACAGGAGAGACGACCAATGAAGAAACTGCTGCTTGCCGCGACCGCCTTGGCCCTAACCGCAGGCATGGGCCTGGCCCAGACGACCGTCCGCATGGGAACCGAGGGCGCCTATCCTCCGTACAACTTCATCAACGAGGCGGGCGAGGTCGCCGGGTTCGAGCGCGAGCTGGGCGACGAGCTGTGCAAGCGCGCCGAACTGTCCTGCACCTGGGTCAAGAACGACTGGGATTCGATCATCCCCAACCTCGTGTCGTCGAACTATGACACGATCATGGCGGCGATGAGCATCAACGAGGAACGCAAGGCCGTGATCGCCTTCACCCAGGATTACCTGCCGCCCGCGCCCTCCTCCTATGTCGCGTTGCAGGAAGGGGTCGACCTGGAGGGCGGGGTGATCGCCGTGCAGACCGGCACGGTGCAGGCGTCCCATATCGCCGAGACGGGCGCGACGATGCTGGAATTCCCGAACATCGACCAGGTTCTGGCCGCCATCCGCAACGGCGAGGCCGATGCGGGCTTCGGCGACCACGAGGTCATGCGCCCCTTTGTCGAGGACAGCAACGATCTGGTCTTCGTGGGCGAGCAGGTCAAGCTGGACGAAGGCATCGGCGTGGGCCTGCGCCAGTCCGACACCGAACTGCGCGAAAAGCTGGACGCGGCCATCACCGCGATGAAGGAAGACGGCAGCCTCAACGCGCTGATCAAGAAGCATTTCGGCGACGACGCGCAGACCTATGAATGATGCCTCGGGCTGCGGGGCGACCCGCGGCCCCGATCGGGACGGATGATGTTTTCCTATTGCAGCGATCCTTCGGTGCTGGACGGCTTTGCGTGGTTGTCGTGCTATCTGACGACCGGCACGCATATGCTGTTCTATGCCAGCTTCGGGGTGGTCCTGCTGTTGCTGGCGATCACCGCGCCCATCGCGCTGCTGTTCGGTTACGGCGGTGCGATGGCGTCGCGGTCGCGCATCGCCCCGATCCGCTGGTTCGGGCGGATCTATACCGCGATGGTGCGCGGCGTGCCCGACATCATCTTCTTCCTGTTCGTGCCGATCGCGCTGGACCAAGGCCTGGAATGGCTGCGCCACAAGGCGCTGTGCGACAGCGATGCGCCGGTGCGGCAGGGCAATGATTTCGTCGTCTGCGCGGCGGCCAAGCTGCCCCTGTCCACCAGCCCGGAATGGGTCCATGACCTCTATGCCATGACGCTGGCCGTGATCGCCTTCTCGGTCGTCTTCGGCGCCTTCGCGGCCAATGTGCTGTATGGCGCCATGCAGGCGGTGCCGCGCGCGCAACTGGAAACGGCCGAGGCTTACGGCATGACGCCCCGCCAGGTCACGCGGCGGATCTTGGTCCCGCAGATGTGGACCTATGCGCTGCCAGGCCTGTCGAACCTGTGGATGATCCTCATCAAGGCCACGCCCCTGCTGTTCCTGCTGGGGATCGAGGATATTGTCTATTGGGCGCGGGAACTGGGCGGTGCCAAGACCAGCTCGTTTGCTTATCCGCATCCCGACTGGCGGCTTTACTATTTCCTGGTCGTGCTGGTCTTTTACCTGCTGATGACCTGGGTATCGGAACGGGTGCTGGGCCGGGTGACGGCGCGGCTGACCCAAGGCCAGGCCACCCTGGCGGGCGAGGCGCAGCGCAAGGCGGTCGCCCCATGAGCTGCGCGCAGACCATCCTGGATTACGGGTTGCGGTCGCTGGGAATCGGCGAACGGCTGCTGCCGCGCAGCGATTTCACGCTGTGCCAGCAGGTCACGCTGATCGGGTCGGGGCTGATCTGGAACCTGTATTTCGCCTTCTTCGCGCTGCTGTTCGGCTTCTTCCTGGCCACGGGACTCGCGCTTGCCAAGACCAGCACGAATCCCTGGCTGCGCAAACCGGCCGACGGCTTCATCTTCCTGTTCCGGGGCAGTCCCCTGTTCATCCAGTTCTTCCTCGCCTACGAGGCCCTGGTCCTGCTGCCCCGCGCGGGGGTCGAGATCTTCGGCCTGACCGTCGCGACAAGCTGGCTGGCCAAGGCCTGGGCAGGGGCGCTGATCGTGCTGACGCTGAACACCGCCGCCTATTCCGCGCAAATCTTCCACGGCGCGCTGATGTCGGTGCCCAAGGGCGATATCGAGGCTGCCGAGGCCTATGGCATGACCGGCTGGACCAAGTTCAGCCGCGTCTTGTGGCCCACCATGCTGCGGCTGGCCTGGCCGTCCTATACCAACGAGGCGATCTTCCTGTTCCACGCCACGACGCTGGTGTTCTTTTCGGGCTTCCCGGCGTTCCAGCAGCGCGGCGACAGCCTGTATTACGCCAGCTATTTCGCCGGCCAGACCTTCAACCCCTTCGTCGCATATCCCATCGTGGCGGGATATTTCATCCTGTGCACGCTGGCGCTGATCGGGCTGTTCGGTATCGTGAACCGGCGCCTGAACCGCCATCTTCCGGGTGCCGTCCGGCGCATCCGCTATCGTCCGCAAGTGATCCGGTAAAGTTATGGACTGGCTGAAAGAACATCCCGAGGTCAAGACCATCCGCGTCGCCGCAGCCGACCTGAACGGCGTCGCGCGCGGCAAGCGCATCCCCGCCCGCTATGCCGGCAAGCTGCTGGAAGAAGGCACCAAGTTTCCCTATTCCGTGCTGAACTTGGACATCTGGGGCGAGGATGTCGAGGACAGCCCCCTGGTGTTCGAGATCGGCGACCCGGACGGGCTGCTGCTGCCGACGGAACGGGGCTTTCTGCCGATGCCTTGGCTGGACGCGCCGACCGCGCTGCTGCCGCTGTGGATGTTCCACCCCGATGGCCGCCCCTATGAGGGCGATCCCCGGCAGGCGCTGGCCCGCGTGGTCGAACGCTATCACGACGCGGGGCTGACTCCGGTCGTGGCGACGGAACTGGAGTTCTTCCTGATCGACGATTCGGGCCGTCACCTGCGCGTGCCGCCCAGTCCCCGATCCGGCAAGCGCCGTACCGGCGGCGAGGTTCTCAGCCTGCGGGCGCTCGACGCCTTCGACCAGTTCTTCACCACGCTGTATGACGCCTGCGAAAGCATGGACATCCCCGCCGATACCGCGATTTCGGAAGCCGGGCCGGGCCAGTTCGAAATCAACCTGATGCACCAGCCGGACCCGCTGAAGGCTGCGGACGACAGCTGGCTGTTCAAGATGCTGGTCAAGGGCATCGCGCGCCAATACGGCTTCGCGGGCAGCTTCATGGCCAAGCCTTACGAGGCGTTTTCGGGGAACGGGATGCACATGCATTTCTCGATCTTGGACCGGAACGGACGCAACATCTTCGACAATGGCGGCGACGAGGGCACGGCGGAACTGCGTCACGCGGTCGCCGGATGCCTGCGCGCCATGCCGGGTTCCACGCTGCTGTTCGCCCCGCACGAGAACAGCTATGATCGGCTGGTGCCGAACGCCCATGCGCCGACCGGGATCGGCTGGGCCTATGAAAACCGCACGGCGGCGATCCGCATCCCGTCGTCGGGGCCGAAGGCGCGGCGGATCGAACATCGCGTGGCGGGCGGCGATGTGAATCCCTATCTGACGGTGGCGGCGATCCTGGGGGCAGCGCTGAACGGCATCCAGGAAAAGCTGGAGGCGCCCGAACCGTTCCGGGGCAACGCCTATGATCAGAACCTTGCGCAACTGCCCGCCAGCTGGGGCGAGGCGATCGACGCCTTCCACGCCTGCCCGGAAATGCAGCGCATCTTTCCGGCCCATCTGATCGAAAACTTCGTCATGACCAAGAGGCAGGAACTGCACTACATGGCAGAATTGTCGGACGAGGAAACGGTCGAACTGTATCTGGACACCGTCTGAAAAGGTGTTCCGGCTGGCATAAAACTTCCTTTCGGCCGGATCCGCTTCCTTTTTGACAACCATAAAACTTCCACCGCCTAGGCTATTCAATCAGTTTCCCGAGAAAGTCAGAGGGTTGCCCTCATTGGCGTCTGATCCGGGTCATCGCCCTCGCGGTTCTTGTTCATCTGGCGCCCCAGCTTGACGGCTGCTCTGGCCGCTTGCATGGCTTCCTGAGAGACCCGGGTTCTTCCTGAAATTCAGCATCAGCGCCGCATGATCTGGCGGGAGGCTCGTCCGCCATGCGACGCAGCGACCAGTCGAGGAACCCCGATGTCACGCTTTCCGATCATGAAGGCCACGTTTCCGGATCCTTCTCTCAATCCGCGACAGATCAGCTCTCACTTGGCCAAGCACCTGAAGTGGTTGCGCGCCCGACATGCGGGTGTCGATCTGTCGAAAGAGGTGAAAGAGGAGCGGCACTGGCCGATCGAAGGCGAGGAGAGCGAGAGGATTAGGCTGTCCCTAGACGATATGAAGCGCGTGGATCGACATGCGGTGCGCCTGCATGACGGGGTCCTGCGCAGAACGGGCCTGAGCCACTTAAATCGGGAGGATCGCCAGAACCTCTCGTCCTTGAAGAACGGTGTCGCCCTGGCTCGCATCTCCAGCCTGGATCATGCCGACGAACTGGCCGCACGCCTACACGGCGAGATGCCTTGGATGGCGCCTGCGACCGAGCACGCTTGGCATGCTATGCGTCGATCGGTGCGCGAAGGTTGGGCGGGCTTCCGCATGCCGCCAGTGATCCTCGACGGACCGCCGGGCATCGGGAAGACTTATTGGGTGCGTCGATTAGGAGCGCTGATCGGCACCGCTAAGGTGGACGTGGATGCGACAGGCGAGAACGCCTCTTTCGGTGCCGTCGGCTGTCAGCGTGGCTGGTCGAGTGCCCGGCCAGGGAGAGTCCTAGAGTGCATCATGGCTAAACTGACCGGAAACCCCATCGTCATGATCGACGAGCTGGAAAAGGCGGGCAGCGCCAAGTCTGGACGAAACCAATCCTTCAGCCTCGCGGAGGCGCTGCTGCCTCTGCTGGAGTCCAGCACCGCTGCCGACTGGAGTTGCCCCTATTATCGTGTGCGCTTTGACATGTCTTATGTGAGTTGGATCCTGCTCACCAACAGCCTGTCCCCGCTGCCGCCGCCACTGCTCAGCCGCTGCACGATCCTCCGTCTCCGGGAGATCGGCTTGCCGGACCTGATCACCTTCGCCCAGCGCGAAGGTCAAGGGCGCGGCCTCTCGGCCGCGTCCGTCTGGTCTGTCACCGAGGCACTGTCCAGGGCCGCACCCGCTGCTCCCTCTCGTCCGAGCCTGCGCACTGTCCTGCGGATGCTCGATCGTGCGGCGGAATTGGAGAACAGGCCGATCATCACGTGACCAGTGGCCACCAAGGCCGTAGGTTCTGTGTTCCTCATTGGGCCAGGTGACGGGGTATCTTTATGTGCGACCTTGCAGGCTCCAAGCGCTTCAGCCTGTCGAAGGACAATCTCTACGGCACCTGACGTCAGGGCGGGCGGGTAGTCGTGGTGATTTAAGATGCGCTTGATCGCCCCCCGCATCTTGGCGCGAACGTTCTCCCGCTTCCATCAGTCGACGCCCGAGTTGTTCCGAACTGTCGTATCCAAACATCGTCGCGATGACGCCCGACTCCTCATTGCTCATGAGCTGCAACGCGCAAGATCGAAGCAAGTCAGTGCCTGAGGAAGGAAGCTCGTCAGCAAGGGTGCCTCAGGCACTGCCGTTCCAATTTGCAGCTGACGACATTCGACCGGCAAAATGACGGAAGGACGGGATGAAAGCTTGCTTGGGCGGCGTTTCTTTGCTTCACTTCGGATATGGACCGTTCCGTCGCCATGAGAATCGCATCGCTAGGGGGCTCTTGTAGCTCCCCTACGACTGCCTGCAAATCTCGGCGCCGCCTCACCAGCTGGAAATCACGGTCTTGCCGCTTGTATGTGACGTTGCTTCATACGATCGGCAACGACAGACACTGAGCGGTCTCGCTCCGACCTGCGGAATCTTCTGACATAATAGATCCTGAACGGACGTGCCGCTGCGCGGCTTCAGGGTTCCGCTTTTCGACTTCATCATCCTCAACAGGGAGTTTCAGGTATGGACCTGGATCGTCGAAGCATGCTTGGCATGTTCGGCTCTGGCATCGTGTTGGCCGCGTCGGGGGCGCTTCCGACCTTGGCCCAAGGAAGCCGTGAGCTTGTCATCGTAACCTACCCGGGGGCGCTGTCAGATCCTCACCGCTGGTTGGCAGACCAGATCGAAGCCAAGCACCCGGGCCTGCGGATCCGGCTCGTTCCATCGGACAGTCAGGACATCGTGGCGCAGATAAAGGCTGCCCAAGGCTACGTTCCCTACGACGCGGGACCAAACGATGAGCCACCTCATCTGATCGGTCTGTCCGAAGGCTACCTGGCTGCGCGAGATGACGGACAAATTCCCAATCTTGCGAACGCCTTGCCGGATTTTGTGGCAAAAAGCCAAGGCGCCGGCGTGCCTGCGACGTATTCGCTGGTCGGACTTGCAGTGAATACCAACGTTGTGTCGGAGCTTCCGCAGACTTGGGCCGATCTCTGGGCTCCACGTTTCGCAGGACAAGTTGGCATCGCACGGACCTCATCAAACCTGGGTTTGGCTACTCTCGTGCAGGCTTCCAAGACTTTCGGGGGCTCCGAGGACGATCTCGAGATCGGCTGGCAGAAGCTGAAGGAACTGCAGCCACGCGCCGCCAGGTCACCTGCGGCGCTGACACAGATGCTGGAGCGTGAAGAAATCGCCATTGCTCCACTTTGGAACAACAACACGGCCGGTTTGGCGCAGATGGGCTTGCCCATCTCCTTCGTAAAACCTGCTGACGGGCCGGTCGCAATCCTGTCCTTCTTTTCGGGGTTCGCTAATTCGGCTCACCCTGAGCTTGTGGCGGAGTGGCTGAATGGGATCTTGTCGAAAGAATATCAGTCCCATGCAGCCGGCGCACCCTACTATTTCGGGCCTACGGTCACCGGAGTGGAGGTTCCTCCTGAGGCGGCGCCGTTCACTCCCAGTTCAGCTGAGGAAATTGCCGCGCTGCAGACCATTGATTGGACTCGGATCGTGCCGCAGCGGTCCGAGCTCGTCGACCGCTTCGATCGTGAATTCTCCGTCTGATCCTTCATGAACAGGATAAAACACATGACCCTTTCCCGTCGTCACTTCCTCGGAACCGGTGCGGCACTTGGCGCCGCGACCTTTGCCATGCCCGGCATCCTCCGTGCCCAGGGTTCGCGCGAACTGATCGTCGTCAGTTTCGCCGGACAACTGCAGGAACCGCACCGTTGGCTGGCTGACCAGATGGAGGCGGACATATCCGGCCTTACTGTTCGTCTTGTGCCAAGCGAGAGTCAGGACATCGTGGCGCAGATCAAGGCGGCGCAAGGTTTCTCGCCCTATGACGTGATGCCCAATGGCGAGCCTCCACATTTGATCGCGCAGACGGAGGGCTATATCGAGCCGCTGGATGCCGCAGCGGTTCCGAATGCGGCCAATGTCGATCCGAAGTTTATGGAACTTGCAAACGGGTTCGGCGTGCCGACCAGCTATTCGTTGATCGGGGTCGCTTACAACGAAGCAATGGTCGAAACGCCGCCGACCTCGTGGGAGGACCTTTTCGCCCCCGAGCTCAAAGGTAAGGTCGGCTTTCCCCGTGCCTCCTCCAACCTGGGCCTAGGGGCCTTGGTTGCGATGGCACGACTGCGCGGCGGATCGGAGTCGGATCTGGAACCAGGTTGGGCCGCGTTGGAGGAGTGGCGGCCCGTGATCGGCCGGTCTCCCTCGCAATTGATCCAGATGCTGGAGCGTGAGGAAATTGCCATGGCGCCGATCTGGAACAATGATGCTGCGGGGGCAGCGGGTAAGGGGCTGCCGATCCGGTTCGTGATGCCTGATCCAGGTCCGATTGTGGTGCTGTCGATGACGTCCCAGATCAAGGGCACGCAGCATCCTGATCTGGTTCACGAGTGGATGAACCGCCTTCTGTCGCCCGAATATCAGGCCCGCGCTGCCGATGCCCCTTACTTCTTCGGACCCACTGTTACTGGGGTAGAGGTTCCTAGCGCAGCCGCCGAATACACACCGACCACACCCGAGGCGATGGCCAAACTGCAAACCGTGGACTGGTCTGTCATCGCGCCGCAGCGTGGTGAAATCGTCGACCGCTTTGACAGGACCTATTCCTGATGCTGGCTGACCGCTTGTTCATGAAAGACGACATCGGGCGCCAGCCCGATGTTCTACGCGATCTCGCTCCGAGGTTGGTGGTTCTCCGAGATCATGCAGCCGGAATTGCCTCCCAAAATCCGTTGGGTCGTGTGTGGGTCATCGGCTGCGGTGACGGTCTATTTGCGGCCGAAACTGTCAGTCAGGCGGCTAGTCAAGCGGGTCTGGATTGGCAGGCCGTCGGCCCGATGGATTTGCTTGTAGAGCCAGAGCGCATCTGCGCAGGCGATGTCGCGGTTCTATTGTCGATGTCGGGCAACGTGGATCGCACTGTCGAGGCGGCCCAATTGGTTCACGATCGCGGGCTGCGCCTGCTGGCTATCGTGAACGGGACGGGCGGCCGCCTGGGGCAGTTGGTGCCCGACCGCTGGTCCATGGATGTAGCCGATCTGGCGCCTTTCCTTTGCGGAACGTCGAGTTTCGCGGCAACCATTGCCGCGCTTCTTGCCCTGATTTCGGGACTGTCGGGCAGACCCGGCCTCGATCTCGAGGAAAGTGCAGGGATCCTTGCCGAGGCTGACCGGACAGCTGGTGCTAAGTTGGGCGATCTCGACTTGGGCGGCGTGACCGGCCTGCGGTTCTTGGGCGCCGGAGCCGGGATCGGTCTGGCCCGCTATGGCGCGGCGAAATGTGTTGAGGTTGCCGCCCGGCCTGTTTGGGCAGCTGAGATCGAGGAATTTGCTCACAGCCAGTTCTGGACCATGCCCCCGGGTGATCTGGTGGTGCTGATCGTTACTTCGCCGGCACAGGCAGCCTATGCCGACGCTTCGGCGGACGCGCTGGCTGAGATGGGGACGCAGACACTGGCTCTGGACAGCGATGACGCGCCCGTCCTGCGCGCATCGTTACGCCTCACAGTCCCGCGGGTCGGACCGGCTGGCTTGTGTCATCTGCCGGGTCTCCAGCATCTGGCCTACGCGGTCGGCGTTGCCGACGGCCTCGACCCGAACCGCCGCCTGCACCTCAAGGCCGACGAGGCGCGCTTCCGCACCAGCCGCCTGCTGACCCGCCGATCCCTGTTGGGAACCGGCGCATGACCCATGTGAGCGTCCTGGGCTACTTGTCGATCGACAGCCTGTCGCATGACGGCCGTGCCGCAGGGCAGCAGCCCGGCGGTGCCGCGCTCTATGCGGCTCTTGGCGCACGGCACGCAGGAGCGGCCCCAGAGATCGTGGCAAGTGTGGGTCCCGATTGGCCTGAGGGCTGGACCCGTGCTCTGTCGGAGTGCGGCATTGTCGCCGGTGGCGTGACACGTCGCCCAGAACTCACCCGCCGAACCCAGATCCTGCACGGAAAGGGAACACGGAAATCGCCTCACTTCCAAAGATCAGAATGGATCGCTGCCACAATGGCCCATCAGCCCAATCCCGCAGGCGCTGTCGGCAAGGTGTTGGTTGCGGCCCCCCTGCCGGTTTCAGGTTTGACGGCTGTGCTGAACGCGGCAGGTGACCGTCCTGTTGTTGCCGACACATCTGAATGGGTGTCGGCAAATGAGGCTGACGAATTGCTGGCCATTCTGGGGCGGCTGACCAT
This sequence comes from Paracoccus sp. 22332, assembly GCF_052045125.1. Taxonomy (NCBI): domain Bacteria; kingdom Pseudomonadati; phylum Pseudomonadota; class Alphaproteobacteria; order Rhodobacterales; family Paracoccaceae; genus Paracoccus; species Paracoccus sp. 22332. The sequence goes on along the minus strand of NZ_JBQEOI010000007.1, from coordinate 33,680 downwards.
TTTTGCGCCGAGTTGCGAGGAAACCCGGCTTCTCTGCCCAGGCTTGGGCGACGATGAGGCCGCATTGGCGCTGGCGGCGTCTGGCCCGTGCATCGTGCAGAAGCGCGGTGCGCAGGGGCTCGTGGTGGTGCAGGGAACTATGCTGCATCGACTTTCCGCCCATCCCGCTCGGGTCGTGGATCCTACAGGCGCCGGAGACGCGGTTGTAGGGGCCATTGCCGCAGGCCTTGCTCTGGGGCTGACGCCCCTTTTTGCCGCGCAGGCTGCCCTGACCACCGGAGCCCACGCGGTTTCGGGTATGGGTCCCGTTGGACTTGGTCTGTCCGTGCCTGCGCAAACCATTCCTGAGGAGATCCTATGAGCGATCTGGAAATCGACCGCCTGTCCAAAAGTTATGGCAAGCTGCAGGTTCTGACTGAATGCAATCTGGTGGCCGAAGGGGGTTCGGTCGTAACACTCCTGGGCCCTAGCGGCTGTGGCAAGACGACCTTGCTGCGCAGCATCGCGGGATTTGTTGATCCTGACGCAGGTCGGGTGATGGTAGGCGGCCGCGACATCTCGATGCTGCCGCCGAACCGGCGCGATGTGGCGTATGTTTTTCAGAATTACGCGCTCTTCCCGCATCTGACGGTGGCGCAGAACGTGGCCTATGGCCTGACAATCCGCCGCCGCCCCAAGGCCGAGATCGCCCGGCGCGTGGATGAGGCCTTGGGCCTCGTTGCCTTGGCCGATTTCGGCGGCCGCTATCCCAAGCAGATGTCGGGCGGCCAGCAGCAGCGGGTAGCAATTGCCCGGGCGCTGGTGCTGGAACCGCAGGTCCTTCTTCTGGACGAACCCTTCAATGCTCTGGACGCGCAGCTGCGCCTCACCATGCAGGTCGAGCTTCGCAAGCTGATCGACAGGATTGGTATCACCTCGATCTTTGTCACCCATGATCAAGCCGAAGCAATGATCCTCTCCGATAAAGTCGCCGTCATGCACGGCGGCCGGATTGAACAATTGGCAGCTCCGCTGTCGATCTATGATCAACCCTCCACCCCGTTCGTCGCAGATTTCATCGGCCGCGCAAATGTTATGCCGGTGCAGGTCCGGGGCGGGTGCACCGATACTCCGCAGCCGGTCGCTACCCAGCGCCCTGATGGGCCGGCCGTGATGATTGTGCGCCCCGAAAACTTCGAAGTGGTGCCAGGCACTTCCACTGGTTGGCCCGGACGCATCGGATTTGCCACCGCCTTGGGCGCAACAATCGAATACGAGGTGGACTGCGGCATGCCCGAGGCCTTGAGGGTTTCGATGGCACGTGCCCCGGGTGCAGGCCCGCTGGCCCCAGGGACGAATGTGACCCTGCGCGTGCGATCTCCTGAAGGCGCAATCGTGCTGGGTAGGGAGGGTGCACATGTCTGACGCAACCTTGGGCGCCTTGCCCGCCCGCCGCCCCTCCTGGCGCCGGCGGATCCTTGAAGGGGGCGGCATCTGGCCCGCAGTTCCGGCGCTGGTCTATCTTGCAGTGTTCTTGGTCGCGCCCATCGTGACGCTGCTGGGGTTCGGCTTTGTCACCCTCGACCGAGGACAGGTTGCAGACAACAGCTTCACCTTGCAGCATATGACGGGCGTGCTCACCGATCCGCTGGTCTGGCAATTGACCTGGCGCAGCTTCTGGGTTGCGGCCGTGGCCACGACTCTGACGCTGATCCTGGCCTATCCGGTTGCCTACGCCTTCAGCCATGTGCACGGCATCTGGAGGACGCTGCTGCTGGTGGCGATCATCTCTCCGCTGCTGACTTCTGCATTGGTCCGGGCCTACGCGTGGATCGTGATCTTGGGAGGGCGGCGAGGGCTACTCAACCAAACGTTGCTGTCAACAGGACTCATCGAACAGCCGCTGCAGATCTTGAACACCTCAACAGCAGTGCTGATCGGCATGACGCAGATCCACCTTCCCTTCATGATCCTGCCGCTGCTGGCGGTTCTAGCCGAACGAGACCGCCGCTACGAGGAAGCATCCCTGAACCTAGGCGCGGGTCAGGTAGCCACATTTTTCAAAGTTGTCGTTCCCATGAGCTTGCCGGGCATCGTCGCCGGCTTCGCACTGGTGTTCGCGGTATCCTACACGAACTTCATCATTCCGCAGCTTCTGGGCGGGGGCAACTACTCGACCCTGGCAGTGCAGGTCTATGAACAGACGATCGTGGTGCTGGACTGGTCGCGCGGGGCCGCGCTTGCAACCCTGCTGCTGGGTAGCTGCTTCCTCCTGATCCTGTTGATCACCGCGGCCGGCGCACGCCTGACCCGGTGGAGCGAGGTTCCCAAATGACGCATTCCTTGGCTGATCGCATCGGCAAGGCAGTCCTGATCGGGCTGGCAAGCCTCTCGATCCTCCTGCTGGTCGGGCCAAGCCTGATCGTAATCGCCATCTCGTTCGAGCCACGCGGTTACATCGCCTTCCCGCCCTCCGGCTTCTCGCTTCGCTGGTATGGCGAAGTGTTCCAGAACCGGCAGTTGATGGATGCGCTGATGACCTCGCTGCGTGTGGCGGGGCTGGTGATGCTGGTCTGCCTGGTTCTGGGCATTCCGGCGGCCTTTGCCGCGATACGGGGACGGTTCGGCGGCAAGAGCGCGCTGAATGCGTTCCTTCTTTCGCCCCAGATGATGCCAGGGATGGTCATCGGTATCGCAACTCTGTTCTTCGGGGCGTATTTCGCGTGGCGGCAGTCCGACCTGATGCTGGTCGTCAGCCTGTCGGTCTTCTGCCTGCCCTTCGTGGTGCGGATCGTAATGGCTCGGCTGGCCGCCCTTGATCCCGGTCTGGACGAGGCCAGCGCCAATCTGGGTGCAAATCGGTCAGAGACGTTCTTCCGGATCACGTTGCCGCAACTCGCGCCTTCTGCAGTAGCTGCGGCAGCTTTCACCTTCATTGAAGCCTTCGACAACGTCACCGTGGCATTGTTTACTTCTGATGTGAGGGCACGCCCCCTTCCGGTCGAGCTGTATTACCTCGTGCAGTTTGAAAGCACCCCGATGATCGCGGCAATATCTGCGCTCCAGATCGGGTTTTCACTGGTCGTGCTGGTCATTCTTGCCCGCTCCATTGGGCTGGACCGGATCGGACGATAAAAAACATGGACAATAGAATGATCGATTTTTCGGCGCGTCTTCGGGCGCTGACTTCGGAACCCTCACGCGATGATGCGCGTAACGAGGCGCGGCTTGGCCGCGTCCAGCGCACGCGCGACGAGATGGGGGGGCAGGGCAAGGCCATTCGCGACACGCTGGCAAGTGCGGCCGAAGGACTTGAGAAGCTGGCCTCTGCCGCAGCCCGGACGCCCTTCCGGCAGATTGCGGTATTCGGCTGCGGCGACAGCTGGTTTGCCGGCATGGCCATGCGCCATGCCATGGAGGCTGCGTCGGGCGTGCCCGTTCTTGCCGTGCAGGCCCTGGAGCATGCACATTATCCGTCGGCGGCGGTCGGTGCGGGCACATTGGCCATCGGTATCAGTTCGGGCGGGAATACACCCGCCGTGATGCAGGCCCTCGCTGCTGCTGCGCGGCAAGGAGCGGTGACAGTGGGGCTGACCAATACCCAAGGCAGTCCGATTACCGCCGCATGCGACATGTCGCTGATGGTCCAGGCCACACGGCGCGGCTGGCCCACGCAGGCAACCTCGGCGACGATGGCGCTGCTTGTGGAGATCGCGTCCTGGATCGGCGACGAGGGACGGGGCATCAGCAGCGCGGGGCTTCTCGGGGATATGGCTTCTATCATCGATGAGCAGATCGTCGGGTTGGACGAACGGTGTCGGGTTCTGGCGGGTGGCATCGCTCCTGCCAGTTTGGTCCTGACCACGGGACTTGGACCAAACTTTGCAGCCGCCGGGATTGGCGCCGCAAAGATCCGCGAGCTTTCGCCCATTCATGCCTTCGCCTTGCCGCTTGAAGAGGTTCATCACTATCGCTCGTTCAAGCGTGGCGACCCGGTGGTCCTGATCGCCACGGATCCCATCGCAGAAGAACGCGCGCTCGACACGGTCCTGGTAGCCGAGGATGCCGGGGCTCCGGTCATCGCACTATTGTCGCGCCCGGCAGCACAAATCGAAGCCCGTGCAGAGGTTCTTCATATCCCTGAGGTGCCAGCAGGGTTCGAAGCCCTTGTGGCGATCGCGCCTCTGCATCTGCTGGCCTACCATCTCGCGGTTATTCGCGCCGAGTTGGGTCTGGGTGCGCCCGTCAATCTGGTGCCGGTTCCATGACTGCTCCGAAGGCCATCGCTTGCGGCGGCATCCTGATCGACAGTGTGGTGACAGCCTGCGGCCGTGTGAATGAGAAGGCCTTGGGCGGCAATGCTGTCTATTCAGCCGCTGGCCTTCGCCTGTGGTTGGGGGCAGGGCAGGTCGGGATCGTGGGCCACATCCCCGTCAACTATCCCGACGACCTGCTATGCCAGCTGCAGAACGCGGGCATCCTGACCGATGGCATCCATCGGTCAGGGGTCTCGGTGCGGGGACCCGAGTGGTTCTATTATGCGCCGGACGGGTCGCGCCTGGATGAGATATCCTCGCCCGCAGACGGGGATGTAGAGATGGACTTCCCGGCATTTCGCCGGGCACATCCCATCCGACCTAACGACATTCCCGTCGTGTGGCGGGACATCAGGGGGATACATCTGGCAGGCAATGATCCCGTCGCAACGCGGGATCTTGCAGCCACATTCAGGGGTGCTTCCATCACCTTGGATCCGGGGGCACGCGCGGCTGATCTGGCGGCCTATCCTGATCAACCGAAGGTGCTGGCTGCCGTCACGGCGGTGATCCCGAGTCTCAAGGAGCTACAGCTGTTGGTCCCGGATCAGGCACCTCAGGCCGGACTTTTCCACCTTAGCCAGCGGGGCGCGCCACTGGCACTGGTCAAGCGGGGGAGCGAAGGCGTCCTTCTGCGGCATCCAGACGGACAACTGACCGAAATTCCCGCCATTCCCGTCTCTGCGCTGGACCCCACAGGAGCCGGTGACAGCTTTTGCGGGGGCTTCCTTGCAGGCCTGCTGCTGGGCCGCGATCCGGTCACGGCAGCCTGCATGGGCACCGTGGCCGCCTCGTTTTCTGTCGAGAACTTCGGCCCCGCCAGCCTACTGGCTGCGCCACGCGAGCAGCGCGACGACCGCCTTGCCAACCTGATGGCACTGGTAGGGCGGCATTCTTCATCCCAGACCAAAATGAGATCTTCATGACCCATCCGACCCTTGCCCATTCTGCAGAAGATCCGCTGATCGTCGGTGCTCTGCATTTGCCCGATCTCTCGGTGAACCGAGATTTGACCCTGTCCCAGCTGGAGGATTTCGCACTGTCAAATGCCGAGGCATTCCTCGCAGGCGGCATGCGACGCATCATGCTGCAGGACCAGACACGACAATTCGGGCCCGCCGTGCCGGAAACGATTGCCCTGACCGCCGCCATAGGCCGCAGCCTCAAGCGCGCCTTTCCTCAGATGTCGCTGGGCATCATCGTCCAAGCGCATGATGCCGAGGCACCTTTGGCCATAGCGCGGGCAGCGGGTGCCGATTTTGTGCGCCTGAAGGTCTTTGTCGGTGCTGCAATGACATTCGAGGGAGCGCGCGACCCGCTTGCAGTCCGTGCTGTTACCTATCGCCATCACCTGCGTGCGGCAGACATTGCGATCATGGCCGACGTGTTCGATCGAACTTCGCGCCCGATGATCGATGTGCCCCCGGCCGAGGCTGCAGTGGCTGCCCAGAAATATGGTGCCGACGCGCTAGTGCTGACCGGATCAAGATTCGGGGACAGCTTGGCCCGGATTGCCGCGGCACGCCAAGCCGGTGTCACACGCCCGATCCTGATCGGCGGCAGCGTAGACCAGGACAACATCGTGCAGGCCTTGGCCGCCGCCGACGGGGCCATTGTTTCGACGTCTCTGATGTCACGCCAAGGCGGACTGTCGGCGTGTTGGGATCGCGATCTGGTCGGCCGCCTGATGGACACCGTTCGGGAAAGAGCGCCTGCATGATCAGTCGACGCGATTTCGCACCCCCGAGCCATTCATCAGACTGGCGCTGGCCCGGGGGCGCCGGGCTGGCTGTGTCGGTGGTTGTGAACGTTGAGGAGGGCGCTGAACTAAGCCTGGGCGACGGCGATGAGGTGAACGAGTATATCTATGAAGCGGTTGAAGAGGTCCGTGGCGCCGTCGACCTCTGCATGGAAAGCCATTTTGAATACGGACCGCGCGCAGGCTGGCCTCGTATTCGTTCAGTGCTGGCCAAGCGCAATGTGCCAGCGACGCTGAATGCCTGCGGGCGCGCCATCGCGCGCACCCCGTGGATCGCCACCGAGGCGATAGCTGATGGTCACGAGGTCTCGGCACATGGCTGGCGCTGGGAACGTCACGTCGGCATGAACCGCGATGACGAGGCGGCGGTCATTGCCAAGACCGTCACCGCGATCACGCAGGCTGCAGGCGTACCGCCAGTGGGTTGGCACACCCGTTCCGCCACCTCGCCGCACACCCGCGCGCTTCTCCAGGAGCAGGGCGGGTTCCTGTATGACTCCAACGCCTACAACGACGACATACCCTTTCTGGAAGGCGAACATGTCGTGCTGCCTTATGCCTTTGACACCAACGACATGCGCTTTTTCAACCGGGGCGGCTTCATCTTCGCCGAGGATTTCTCCCGCTATTGCATCACGGCCTTTGACCGTCTGCTGGCGGAATCAGCCCATGCCCCGCGCATGCTGTCGATCGGACTTCATACGCGTATCATCGGGCGCCCAGCGCGCATAGCCGGGCTTGAGCAGTTTCTGGATCATGCGCTGTCCAAGAAAGGCGTCTGGTTCGCGCGCCGCGACCAGATTGCCCATCATTGGCGTGCTCTTAACGGACTGGCGGATTGGAAACCCCGGGTATGAGCCGCGATCTTGAAGGGTATGGCGGCGTTTGGCCAGACATGGTGTGGCCGGGGGGACACCGATGCGCGGTGTCGGTTGTGCTGAACTATGAAGAGGGCGCGGAAATGCAAGTCGGCGATGGCGACCCCTGGTCCGAGCCGATGGGCGAGGTTCTGAGTGTTGTTCCAAAGGGCCGCCCTGATCCCGGCCAGGAACAAATCTTTGCCTACGGTACGCGGGCGGGTTTGTGGCGGATGGCTGCGGCACTGCGTGATCATGCCATTCCAGCGACCATCTTTGCCTGCGGCAGGGCTGCCGCGCGCGCCCCCCGCGGTCTTGCGCGGTTGGCCCAGGACGGACACGAAATTGCCTCGCACGGCTGGCTTTGGCGCCCTCATGCCGATTTTGACAGCCCCGAGGATGAAGAAGCTGCATTGGTGCGCACCGAGGAGGCCATCCATGCCGCCACTGGGCAGCGTCCCGTGGGTTTCTTCTGTCGTGGAGCTGAAAGTCCCTGGACGCGAGATCTGCTGACGCAGAGAGGATACCTCTATGCCTCCAACGGTTTCGACGACGATCTGCCCTATTGGGATGCGGCTCCTGGCGGCCTGATCGTGGTGCCTTATGCGTTGGACAGCAACGACATGAAGTTCTTCCATCCCAACGGCTTTGTTCGTGCCAAAGACATGGTGGATTACGTCGGCGATGCGCTGGATGTGTTATTAGCGGAGAGCCGTGCTGGTCGGTCTCGTCTACTGAACATCGGCTTCCACCTGCGGATCTGCGGCCGCCCAGGGCGCTTTCCGGCTTTCACCGGGGTGCTGGACGAGTTGGCTCGCAGGCGCGATCAACTCTTCATCGGCACCCGAGCCCAGATTGCCAAGACATTCGCCGAACAGGTGCCAGCGTGAAGATCGCCTTGATCAATCCCAACACCAACGCCGACACGACTATGCGCATGGTACGGATTGCCGCTCCTCACTTTGCCGGCCAGATAGACGGGCTGACTGCCGGCTTCGGATCGACTCTAATCACCACAGAAGATGCGCTGGACACGGCCAGAAAGGCAGTCTTGGCCCTGCAGCCGCAGCTAGAGGGCTATCAGGCGGTCGTGGTCTCTGCGTTCGGAGATCCAGGGCAAGAAGCACTTGCCAAAGCCTTAAGTATGCCGGTGGTGGGCATTGCCCAAGCGGCTATGGGTGAGGCGTCCACCGTCGCATCCCGCTTCTGCGTTGTCACGACGACACCCGGGCTGGTTGCCCGGATAGCGCAGCGTGCCAGCGAACTTGGCCACGGGTCCGCTTTCGCAGGCACATGGATCACCCCAGGAGACCCGGTTGCCCTGACGGCTGATCCGGATCGCCTGTTGGCAGCTTTGCATGATGCGACCGTCGCCGCTCTGTCCGATGATCCTGCCATTGAGGCGGTCATCATCGGCGGCGGTCCCTTGGCAGAGGCCGCAAAAGCTTTGGCAGCCCAGGTTCCGGTGCCGATCGTCCAGCCCATTCCTGCCGCGCTGCGTCTTGTGCAGCTGAGCCTTTCGACCCAGGACCTCCACACATGAGCGTACCCCTGCTGATTTTCGCCGATACCATCCTGACCGGCTTCGACCCGGACGGGACGCCGATCCTGCTAGAACAGGCTGCATTGCTGATCCGTGACGGGCGGATCGCCGATGCAGGCACTGCGGACACAATGCGGCGCAGACATCCCGAGGTTGAGGCCATGGGAGGTCGAGGCAAGGCAGTCCTCCCAGGCCTGATCAATGCCCATCATCATGTCGGGGTCACACCCTTCCAGATGGGCGCACAGGATCATCCGTTGGAGTTGTGGTTCGCCGAACGCCTCCGCATGCGCGATGTGCCGCCAGACCTCGATACGCTCTATTCTGCATTCGAGATGGTTGCCTCTGGCGTTACAACCGTCCAGCATCTGCACAGCCGCGCGCCAGGAGATGTAACTGCCGTCCTGGATCGCGCCAACCGCATCATCGGCGCCTATGACCGGCTGGGTATGCGGGTCAGCTACTCCTTTGCAATGCGCGACCAGAACCGGGTCCTCTATGACGACGACCAAGTGTTCTTGGATCTTCTGCCAGCCCCGATGAGGCCAGTCGCGGCACGCTATCTCGCCGGCTTCGGGCTGAGCCTCGACGAACAAGCGCAAGTCTTTCACGAATTGCGCAATCAACACAGCGGCAAAGAACGGATCGCGATCCAGATCGCTCCTGCCAACTTGCACTGGCTCTCTAACGCAGGTCTGGAAATGGCTGCCCGTCTGCATGACGCAACCGGGGCGCCGATGCACATGCACCTGCTAGAGACACCTTACCAACGAGACTATGCAGTCATACGCGGCCAAGGAAGCGCGGTCGACCAGATCCAACGATTTGGCCTGCTGGGGCCTGACCTGACCATCGGCCACGGTGTCTGGCTTAGCCGGGACGACCTAGCTTTGTGTAAGGAAAACGGCGTCTGCATCTGCCACAACTGCTCCTCTAACCTGAGGCTGAAAAGCGGAACGGCTGACCTGAATGCCTTTTTGGCAACCGGCCTTCCCATAGCCTTGGGGATTGATGAGGCGGGGATCAACGACGACCGTGACATGCTGCAAGAGATGCGCATGGCTCTGACCTTGCACCGTCCATCAGGACATCAATCACCCGCACCAACGGCGGCACAGGTTCTACAAATGGCCACCCGCCACGGGGCCGCCACGACGCCGTTCCGCGAGCGGATTGGTGGGCTTGCGAAAGGACAGGCGGCGGATCTTGTTGTGCTCGATTGGGATCGGGTGACTTATCCATGGCAGGATCCACGAAACGGCTTTGCCGACGTGCTTGTGCGGCGTGCCAAAGCAGAGGCCGTCGCTCAGGTCATGGTTGCAGGGCGCACAGTCTATGCCGATGGAGCCTTCGTGAACGTCGACCGCAAGGCTGAACTGGATCGTCTGAAAAAGTGGCAGAGTCGGCCACGGACAGCCCTAGACGAAGAAATGGCAGAGCTGGCGGATGCAGCAATCGATGTGGTCCACGATTATTATAAGAGCTGGCGGTAGGTAGGTCGAACTGCGACTGGTCTCTGTCATCTACCTTCAGGGGCTGTGAGTGCCTCCCGCCAAGCTCACTTCATGCAAGTGTCCGCCGTGAGGTGGGTCGTAACACCGCTTGACCTCGACAGTGATTTCAAGACCCATCCGAAGAGGTGGCACAGACAATCCGGTTGAATTTCTGTCCCCGTGCGACGTATCGCCGTGCGTGCCGGGCTTTGGGCCCGGACCCTTCAAGAGAATGACCATGACTGATCTGCCCATGAGCTTTCCTTCCGACGGAGAGTTCCTTCGCAAGCGCGTGCTCCCCGTGTTTGGCCTGTCTGCAGCGATCTACGGAGGCTCGCTCGTGGCGGGCCTACACATCAACGCCGTCGTCCTGTCGATCGCTGTGATGATGACGCTCTGCCTGCTGCGACTGCCCGTTGCCATCGCCCTGGTCTCGGCGGCCGTGCTGGGCGGCTTGCAAGCAGGCGTGTCGATGACCGAGACGATCACTGCGCTGAACGAGAACCTGCTCATCGGCTCGCAAGTCGGCATGACCTACATCATGATCGGCGCCTTCGCCGTAGCGCTGGCGCGCAGCGGCCTGCTGGAACTGCTGGCCGCGAAGATCTCGGGACGGCTGGGGACGGGTGAGGCCGCCACTGGCAAGAGCATCAAGTGGACCTTGCTGCTGATCCTCTGCGCCGCCTCTGTCATGTCGCAGAACCTCATCCCTGTTCATATCGCCTTCATCCCGGTGCTGATCCCGCCGCTCCTGGGCATCATGAACCGGCTTCGCATGGACCGCAGGGCCGTCGCCTGCGTGCTGGCCTGCGCGATCAGTTCCAGCTACCTGCTTTTGCCGACAGGCTTCGGGGCAATCTTCCTGAACGACATCCTTCTGACCAACTTGAACAATGTTGGCGCAGACCTTGGCCTGATTGTTACAGCCGATATGGCGCCTAAGGCAATGTTTCTGCCGGTGATGGGGATCCTGGCCGGGATGTTCGTCGCCGTCTTCATCACCTACCGCAAGCCGCGCGACTATCACACGATCGAGAATGAGGCACCGGCTGCCGCCAAGGTCCCTGTCACCCTTGACCTCACGCAGCTGCTGGCAACGATCGCTGCGCTGCTGGTGGCTTTGGTGTGCCAGATCAAGTTCGACTCGCTCCTGATCGGGGCCATGGTCGGCTTCGTTATCCTCAGCTTTGCGGGCATCTTCCGCTGGCGGGACCAGGACGACGTCTTTACCGAAGGCCTGCGGATGATGGCGCAAGTGGCGGTAATCATCACTATTGCTTCGGGTTTCGCGGGCGTGCTTTCCGCCACCGGAGAAGTTCAGCCGCTGGTCGCTGCATCGGCAGCGTTCATCGGCGAGAACAAGGCTCTTGGCGCGGCGATCATGTTGCTTGTTGGCCTGTTCATCACGATCGGCTTCGGCGACTCTTTCGCCTCCGTCCCGATCCTCGCGCCCGTCTATGTGCCCCTGGCCCTCGCGCTTGGCTTCTCGCCGCTGGCGACAGTCGCCCTTCTCGGTGCCGCGGCGGCTCTGGGCGATGCAGGATCGCCCGCGTCCACCATCACGCTGGGCGCAACGGCAGGCCTGAACGCGGATGGCCAGCACGACCACATCAAGGACAGCGTGATCCCGACCTTCATCCATGCGAACTTCGGCATGGTGCTGTTTGCTTGGGCGGCGGCGCTGATGCTTTGATGATCAGCCCCAACCAAGCTGTTGTTTGACTGGAACATAGATGGCGGATCAACGTCCGCGGTGACAACGCTGAAGCTTGGCGTCGCGCATGTGGTTCATGGCTGGCCAGATTTCCTTCGAGGTCGCTCCAATCCCCGGAGAGTGATGTCTGGCCAGCCATCTTCTGCGGAATGCAGCAGTGTCGTCTCCAGCACCCATGGCTTCTCCGCCCTAGGGCGCCCAATGGCGTCGACTGCATCTCCACCAAGGCGAAATAGGCAGTTATGACAGCTGTCCCTGGGGATGCTGGGTCCGTTCCTGATCGACAGGGGTATTTCCCTTGCGACAGTGGGCCTGCTCAACGGCTTTGGCAGCTTGGTTCTGCGCCGCAACCGACGGGGAAGACTTTCACGATCTAATCGAGGCCTATTGTGCACAGGCGGACCTGAGGTTGCACCTGTCTGCTGATCTCGTCGCGAGGCTGTTCCATGCGTCGCGCTATCGGTTCGGGCGCAGCATCGAAACTGCCCTGAACGCCATCGAGGCGGCGCTCGGCAGCGGCGACGATGGTCTGACCAACGACCATTTCGCCCAAGCTTGGGCCATGCTGGAAGGCTGCGCCCCGGGACGAAATGTCTTCCTGGTCGATGATTGGAGCAGCATCGACCCCGACCGTGATGACAGTGAGCCCATGGTTCGGCAGCGCGGACGGAGGCACTGATCATGCTGCAGTTGTTTTCGCACCTGCGGTTCGAGACTGATGAGACGCCGGCATCCTGGGCCGCTCGTCTGTCGGTGCTTCATGGCTGTTCCACCCTCAGGACGTTCCTGTCTGATCAGGGCATCGCTTCTTCGGATTTTCTGCACGGGCGCCGCAGCGTCATCGATCGCCTCTGCGAGGCTGCGGGGCAGGACGCTGCGCCAGTCTGGCACAACACTGCTGCATCCGTGGGCAATCAGAACTTCACCCTTCGCGCCGAACCTCTTCCGGCCTCCATGATGGTGAGGGAGGAAACGCGGTTCTGCCCCCTCTGCCTGCATCAAGACGACCTTCTTGGTGGCGATCCGGGGATCTGCCGACGTGACCGGTTGGCTTGGAGCCTTCGTGTCGTGACGACTTGCCCTGAGCACGGCATCGCCCTGATCTATCGGGGTCGGGATCACCGGGACAAGATGCAGCGCAAGCTGATTGAACATATTCCGGAGCGGGGCGGCGCCCTTGTTGCCTTGGCGGAAAAAGCGACGCGCCGGGAGCCATCACCCCTGCAGACCTACGTGCTGGGCCGCCTCGAAGGCCAGTCAGGCCCTCAGTGGCTGGATGGACAAACCCTCGAACAGGCGGTCAGGACAACACAGATGCTCGGTGTCGTCATGGCCTTTAGCACCACGATCAACTTGGGGTCTGTCGACCGAGACGGCTGGGACCTGGCGGGCCGCATGGGGTGGAGATGGGTGGCAGCAGGTGAACCCGGCCTGCACTCCGCCTTTGCAGAGCTCCAGGCCGCGGCCTTTGAGCGAGGGCAGGCAGGCAGAACTATTTCACCGTGTTCGGCCATCTTTATCGCTGGCTGCTCGAGCCAGGAAATCGCCCGGATCACGGCCCCATCAAGCAGTTGTTGCGCGACTACATTCTGCAGAAGATGGATGTCTGCGTCGGGCGCGACCTGCTGGGTGAATGCATCGAACGCCGGAGGAAATACTCGGTGCAATCGCTTGCCCTGCAGTCCGGTCTGCATCCGCAGACCCTCGGCAGAGTCTTGGTCGAGCGCCGATTGCTCGAGGCGGAGAATGCAGACAAGCCTGCCTCCATCCTGCTGGTTGATGCAGACGAAGGTCGCCAAGCGGCGGCTTCGCTGAGCCGTTCGGTCCCGTTCGTGCAGCTGCCTGCGCTGCTGGGAGCAACTCGACCGATCGCCAGCTGCCTGATCGACCTCGGCGTCCTCACGCCGCTGACCCGCAGCCAGGGAGAGAACACCCGAGACAAGTGCGGTTTCGACGCCCTGGAAGTAGAGCAAGCTTTGGAGCAGATCCATGTCATGGTGCCGGAGATGTCGGATGTGCCAGCGGAATGGGTATCGCTGAACCAGTGTTCGAAGCGTGCGCGCATCCCGATGCGCGATCTGCTACAGATGATCCTTTCTGGTAAACTTCGGCAGATCGGACGCGCGCAGGGAGAACTCGGGTTCAACTAGTTGCGAATCAGCATCGAGAACATTCGCCTCGTGACCTCATAATTGGCCAAGGATCCAAAAAAATTCGGAAATGGCCGCCTCAGGCGGCCATTTTTCTTGAACTTTCGATGGCAGTTTTATGCGTGTCGAATGGCAACTTTCGTCCGCCGTCTGAAGAGAGGCAGCCGCGTATACGCTGAACACGATGGTAGTTTTACGTGTGTCTGCACAAAAGGCGACGGAAAAACCGCCGCCCTTCGCCGTTCAATCCCGGTGTTCGGGCAGGGCCTTCAGGTGTTCCTTGTCCCACCGCGACACGGCGTGGACCACCCCGTCGCCGTCCCGCATCACGTCCAGATCCGACACGGGAACCAGCACCGGCTTCGACCCGATGCCCAGGAACCCGCCCACGTCGATCACCACCTGGGCGCTGCTGCCCGAGCCGTGCACATGGGATACGGTGCCGACCGTTTCGTCTCCGGGACCATAGACGGTGGCGCCCGTCAGCACGGCATCGGTCATTTCATCCGGCAACAGCCGGGGATGTTCGGAATGGTCCATGTCCTATCCTCCGTTTGGACTGCGTGTGGCAGGCAAACGTCCGGAACAGGGGGCCGTTCCATCTGGTCAGTTGAGGTATTTTTCCGGGTCCACGCTGTCGAATCCCTGGCGTACCTCGAAATGGACGAAGCCGCCCCGACCGGCCTTGCCGATGGACTGGCCTGCGGAAATGCTGTCGCCCTTGGCCACGTCCAGGCCGTCCAGCCCGGTATAGACGGTCATCAGGTTCCCGTCGTGGCGCACCACCACGATGGGCGCGCCCGAGGTGTCCTTCGTGACCGCCGCGACCGTGCCGCGACCCGCCGCCTTCACGGCAGTCCCGGCGGTGGCAGAAATGTCGATGCCGTCGTTCCTGCCCTTTTCATAGACCCGGATGATCGACCCCGACACCGGCATCTGGAACCGCCCAGCGGCGGATGCCGCTGTCCGCGTGGCCCCCAGGTCGGTCGTGGGCGCCTTGGGGCCGGGATCGGCGGCGGGGGCCGTCGTCTCGGACGGCAGGGGCTGGGCGGCCGAGGGCGGGCGCGGGGTAGGGCTGCCGGTGCCAGGCGCGGTGGTGACGGCAGTCGGATCGGGGGCCTTCTTCCCGGCCACGGGCACGATCAGCCGCTGACCGACGCGCAGCGACATGGAGGAGGGCAGTCCGTTCCAGGCCGCCAGATCCTGCACGCTGACATTGTATTTCCGGGCGATGGACCAGGCCGTCTCGCCCGAGGCGACGACATGCTGCGCCGGATTGGCCGGGCTGGGCGCCGGTTTCGCGGCGGCGGCGGGCGTCGTCCCGGATCGCGCGGCCTGTCCCGCGAAGGGATCGGTGACGATGCCGCCGCGCCCCGCCGCCGCTCCGCCTGCGGCCACGCGCTGCGACAGGACCAGGGTCTGCCCGGCGCCCAGCGGGGCGTTGGCGGGCAGGGCGTTGTGCTGGGCCAGCCGCGCGGCATCGACGCCCAACCGCGCCGCGACGCTGCCCACGGTATCGCCGCTGCGCGCGACGACGACCTGATAGGTGGGGAAGGTGATCACGCCCCGGTCGTCGGGCTGCGGGCGCGGGGCGGCGCGGGCGGCGGCATCGGCCGTGTTCAGCGCCCCCGGCATCCAGCCGCGCAGATCCGGGTCGAATCCCGTCGCCCCGCAGGAAGCCAAAAGAAAGGCCGCGGCCCCAATGCTGGCGGCCTGT
The DNA here is from genome assembly GCF_052045125.1 of Paracoccus sp. 22332. Lineage (NCBI taxonomy): Bacteria > Pseudomonadati > Pseudomonadota > Alphaproteobacteria > Rhodobacterales > Paracoccaceae > Paracoccus > Paracoccus sp. 22332. The sequence continues at coordinate 18,152 of NZ_JBQEOI010000007.1, read as the reverse complement.
CTGAAACTGCTGCTCATGTCCGTCGTCCTTAACCTGCCATGCCGCAGATCCGGGTCATGTCGGTCCCAACCCTTCGACCAGCGGCACAAATCGCACCTGACGCAATTCGTCATAGTCATAGCCGGTTTCCGTCCGCGTCACGCGGATCAGCGTCTGGACCGCATCGGACTGGCCCACCGGCACGACCATGATACCGCCGATCTTCAACTGTGCCAACAGCGGCCCCGGAGGATCCTCGGCGGCGGCGGTGACAAGGATGCGATCAAAGGGGGCCTGGTCCGGCAAGCCGCGCGACCCGTCGGCCACCTGCGCGGTGATGTTGTGCAGGCCCAACTGGCGGAAGATCGCCTCGGCCTCGGTCACAAGGCGTCGGTGGCGGTCCACGGTATAGACGCGGCGGCACAGCCCCGACAGGATGGCCGCCTGATAGCCCGATCCCGTCCCGATCTCCAGCACGGTGTCGCGCGGGCCGGGTTGCAGCGATTGCGTCATCAGACCCACGACCGAGGGCTGGCTGATCGTCTGGCCGCAGGGAATGGGCAGGGGCGTGTCCTCGTACGCGCGGTCGGCGAACTGGCCGCGCACGAACAGGCCCCGGTCGATCTTTTCCATCGACGCCAGCACGCGCGGATCGGTCACCCCGCGAGAGCGCAGCTGGAACAGGAACCGCATCTTGCGTTCGGCGGGATCGTCATGGCCTTCGGTCATGGGGCGCCCGCCCCGATGGGGTCGTCATCGAACAGATTGGTCATTTCCAGCAGCGAGGCGTGGCAGGTCAGATCCGCCCGCATCGGCGTGACCGAGATGAAGCCGTCCATGTTCACCGCCACGTCGGTCTCGGGCGCGGCCGGGGCATCCTGCGCGCCGCCTGCCGCCCACATGAAGCGCCGGCCGTTCGGCGCGGTATAGGGCACGACGCCGAAATTCGTCCCCCGCCTGCGCCCCTGCCGCACGACGCGGGCGCCGCGCACCGCCGCCGCCGGGACAGGCGGGAAGTTGATGTTGTAGAACAGCCGGAAATCCGCGTCCGAGGTCCAGTCGCCGTAATCAAGAAGCCGCCGGATCACCGCCGCGCCATGCTGGCGGGCGCTTTCGAACGGGTCGGCCAGGCTGGCCGTCTGCGGACCCAGGTATTGCGACAGGGCGATGGCGGGCAGGCCCTGCAACGCGGCCTCCATCGCGCCGCCGATGGTGCCGGAATACATCGCGTTTTCGCCCGAGTTGTTGCCCCGGTTCACGCCCGACAGCACCAGGTCGGGCGGGCCGTCCGCCATGATGTCGCACAAAGCGGCCAGCACGCAGTCCGCCGGGCTTCCCTCGGTCGCATAGCGGCGTTCGTCCAGGCGCGCGACCATGGTCGGGTGGGCATAGCTGATGCAATGGGCGACGCCCGACTGTTCGAAGGCGGGGGCCACCGTCCAGACCTGCCCCGAGGGACCGGCCAGGGTCGCGGCGATCTCCTCCAGCACCGCCAGGCCCGGTGCGTTGATGCCGTCGTCATTGGTGATCAAGATGCGCATCGTCCGTCCGCACGGTCCTGCGGCGCCGCGACAGCGCCCGTTCACATTGTCGTTCCTGCTTAGCCGGGCGACCCGCCCGCTTCAAGCGCTCAAGGACAGGCAAGGCCCGAAAGCGGTTTGACGGGACTGCCGGGGCGTTGCATCCTTTCCGCCGACGCAAACGGCGCGGGTCATGCAGATTTATCTTCCCATCGCAGAGGTATCGGTCAACGCCTTCACGCTGATCGGGCTGGGCGGTCTCGTCGGATTGATGAGCGGCCTGTTCGGCGTGGGCGGAGGTTTCCTGATCACGCCGCTGCTGTTCTTCATCGGCATCCCGCCCGCCATCGCCGTGGCGACAGGCGCGAACCAGGTGGTCGCGTCGTCGGTATCGGGCGTGCTGGCCCATGTGAAACGCAAGAGCGTCGATTTCAGGATGGGCGGCGTGCTGCTGGCCGGGGGCCTGGTCGGTTCCTGGCTGGGGGTCTGGGTCTTTACCCTGCTGCAACGGGTGGGCCAGGTCGATCTGGTCGTCCAGCTTTGCTATGTCGTCTTTCTGGGCCTGATCGGCGCGATGATGTTGCAGGAAAGCATTCGCGCCCTGCGGCGGTCGAACGCGCCCGGCTATCGCAGGCGGCTGCATCAGCACAATTGGGTCCATCGCTGGCCTCTGAAGATCAAGTTCCGCGCCTCGGGCCTGTATATCAGCGCCTTTCCCCCGCTGCTGGTGGGGGTGGCCGTGGGGGTGCTGGCCGCCATCATGGGGGTGGGCGGCGGCTTCATCATGGTGCCCGCGATGATCTATCTGCTGGGGATGCCGACCAAGGTCGTCGTCGGCACCTCGCTGTTCCAGATCACCTTCGTCACGGCCTTCACCACCCTGATGCACGCGGTCAGCTATAACACCGTGGACATCATGCTGGCGGTGCTGCTGATCGTCGGCGGCGTCGTCGGCGCGCAGTTCGGCACCACGCTGGGCGCAAAGCTGCGGGCCGAGCAACTGCGGATCCTGCTGGCGCTGCTGGTGCTGGCGGTCTGCGGCAAGCTGGCGCTTGACCTGTTCCTGACACCGGACGATTTTTACGTCATCCAGCCGGGGATCGGCTGATGCGGGGCCGGATCGCCGGGCTGTTGCTGCTGGTCCTGGCCAGCACCGCAAGCGCGCAATCCCCCGTGCCGCCGATCGAGGCCACGCCCACCGCCGATCCGCCCCCGGCCGAGACGGTGGTCGCGGGCCTGTCCAGCGACAGCGTGGCGATCACTGCCAGCTTCGATGGATCCGACATCCTGATCTATGGCGCGATCAAGCGCGAGACCCCGATCCCGCCCGGCCCGCCCTTGCAGGTGATCGTCACCGTCGAGGCCCCGTCCCGAGGCGTCACGGTCTGGCGCAAGGAACGCAAGGCGGGGATCTGGGTCAACGCCGAATCCGTGCGGATCGGGGCGGCGCCGGGCTTCTATGCCGTCGCCACATCCGCCGCCCTGGACGACATCCTGCTGCCCGAATGGGACAGCCGGTATCGGATTTCGCTGTCGCACGCGATGCGCGCCTTCGCGGGCCAGATCGCGGTGGAAAGCGCGGTGCCATTCACCGAGGCCCTGATCCGCATCCGCGAGGACCAGGGCCTGTACCGCCTGGACGAGGGCAGCGTGTCGCTGATCGACCAGACGCTGTTTCGGGCCGATGTCAACTTGCCCGCCAACCTGGTCGAGGGCGCCTACAAGACCCGCATCTTCCTGCTGCGCGACGGGCAGGTGATCGACGTGTTCGTGGCGCCGATCAACGTGCGCAAGGTGGGGCTGGAACGCTGGCTGTACCGTCTGGCCTTCGACCAGCCGTTCCTTTACGGGTTGATGTCGCTGGGGGTCGCGGTGTTCGCCGGATGGGGCGCATCGGCGGCATTCATGAAGCTGCGGCGACCGTAAGGAATTCAGCGCAACGTGTTCACTAAAAAGGCTTTTCCCTATTGGTGCGTGGCCGCCGTGATTGCCGCGGCGGCGCTGATCTTGCTGGCGGCGGGCCGAGTGCCGATCTGCGACTGCGGCTATGTGAAGCTGTGGCACGGCCAGACGGTCAGTTCCGAAAACTCGCAACATCTGAGCGACTGGTACACGCCCTCGCATCTGCTGCATGGGATCATCTTCTATGCGGCGCTGTGGCTGGTGGCGCGGCGGCTGCGCTTTGGCTGGCGGCTGCTGATCGCCACGGTCATCGAGGCCGCCTGGGAGATCGTCGAGAATTCGGATGCGGTGATCGAACGCTATCGCAGCGTCACGATCTCGCTGGATTATTACGGCGACAGCGTGATCAATTCGGTCGCCGACATCCTGGCGATGGTCGCGGGGTTCTGGCTGGCCCGCTGGCTGCCGGTCTGGCTGTCCGCCGCCCTCGTCATCGGGTTCGAGATCCTGACGATCTGGCTGATCCGCGACGGGCTGGCGCTGAACGTGCTGATGCTGCTGTGGCCCATGGATGCGGTGAAGGCGTGGCAGGCGGGGGCGTGACGCCCCCGCAGGACGCGTTTATCCCGCGATCAGTTCCGCCTGGCGCACGATCACCTCGGCCTGCTTGATCGAGGCGATGTCGACCAGGCGGCCCTTGTAGACCGTCGCCCCCGCGCCCTCGGCCTTGGCCTTTTCCATCGCGGCAAGGATCTCTCGCGCCTCGGCCACTGCGGATTCGCTGGGGGAAAACACCTCGTTCGCCAGCGCCACCTGGCTGGGATGGATCGCCCATTTGCCGACCATGCCCAAGGTGGCCGAACGCCGCGCCTGGGCCACGAAGCCGTCGGAATCGCTGAAATCGCCGAAGGGGCCGTCGACCGGCAGAAGCCCATGTGTGCGGCAGGCGGCAACGATGGCGGTCTGCGCCCAGTGCCAGGGATCGGGCCAGTATTTCTGCCCCTCGCGGATCATGTAATAGTTTTCCTGCGTCCCGCCGATGCCCGTGGTCGCCATCCCCATCGAGGCCGCGAAATCGGCGGCACCCAGGCTGATCGCCTGCATCCGGGGCGAGGACGCCGCGATCTCCTCGACATGGCAGATGCCCGCCGCGCTTTCGATGATGACCTCGAAATTGATGCGCTTGGTCCGGCCCTTGGCGCGTTCCACCGCCGTCGCAAGCGCGTCCACGGCATAGATGTCGCCGGCATTCCCGGCCTTGGGGATCATGATCTGGTCCAGCCGCTCGCCCGCCTGTTCCAGCAGGTCCACCACGTCGCGATACCAGAAGGGCGTGTCCAGCCCGTTGATGCGCACCGACAGCGTCTTGTCGCCCCAGTCGATGTCGCCGATGGCCTGGATGACGTTCGCCCGCGCGCGGTCCTTGTCGTCGGGGGCGACCGAATCCTCCAGGTCCAGGTTGATCACGTCTGCGGCGGATTTCGCCATCTTCTCGAACAGGCTTTCCCGCGAACCGGGGCCGAACAACTGGCAGCGGTTCAGGCGGGCGGGGGGCAGGGGTTGGGTGCGAAAGCTCATGGGATCCGTTCCGAAAAGATTTGCGTCCTGTCCAGCAATAATATTTCGCAGCCGCAGCATCAAGGGCTGCGTTGCAGCATCTTGGCCGACTTGACGCGGCCTGGCTTTGGGCGCAGGACCGCAGCGACGAAAAAGCGACGCTGGGGGCATCATGACGCGCACGGTCTATGTGAATGGCGACTATCTTCCCGAGGATCAGGCCATGGTGTCCGTCTTCGACCGGGGCTTCCTGATGGCCGATGGCGTCTACGAGGTCGTCAGCGTCCTGGACGGCAAGCTGCTGGATTTCGACGGCCACCTGGTCCGGCTGAAGCGGTCCCTGGACGAACTGTCGATGGACAACCCCCTGTCCGACGACGATTATCTGGCGGCGTTCCGCGCCCTGGTCGAAAGGAACGGGATCACCGACGGGATGATCTATCTGCAAGTCACGCGCGGCAATCCGGGCGACCGCGATTTCGCCTATCCGCCCGCGGGCATGCGCCCGACCGTGGTCATGTTCACCCAGTCCAAGCCCGGCCTGGCCGATGCCCCCGCCGCGAAAACCGGCTGGAAGATCATCAGCATTCCCGATCAGCGTTGGGCGCGCCGCGACATCAAGACGGTGCAGCTTCTGTATCCCTCGATGGCCAAGATGGAGGCCAAGGCCCGCGGTGTGGACGATGCCTGGCTGGTCGAGGACGGGCTGGTCACGGAAGGCACCAGCAACAACACCTATATCGTGAAGAACGGCACCATCGTGACCCGCGCGTTGTCGAACGACATCCTGCACGGCATCACCCGCGCCGCCGTGCTGCGCTTCGCCGCCGAGGCGCAGATGCAGGTCGAGGAACGCAGCTTCACGATCGCCGAGGCGCAGGCGGCGGATGAGGCGTTCATCACCTCGGCCTCGGCCTTCGTGATGCCGGTGGTGGAAATCGACGGCGCCGCGGTCGGCACGGGGCAGGTGGGTCCGGTCGCCACCCGGCTGCGCGAGATTTATCTGGAGGAAAGCCGCAAGGCGGCGATCTGAGCAGGATTGCCCTACCGTGCAGCCAGGCGGAGGCCGGGGGCTGTCTGCCCCCGGACCCCCGTGGATATTTCCGCACAGAAGATAAGGCGGGTCGCGGGCTGGATGTTCAGGCCAGGCCCTTGGTTCCGCGCACCAGCCGGGCCTTGCCGCGATCCTGCATCAGGCGCGCGGCGTCCGGGCCGAGCGCGGGCAGGGCCAGCACCCGGTCGCGCAGGACGGTGATCGCGTCCTCTCCCTTGGGCAGGGTAGCGGGGTCGATGGGCGCGCCGATGGCGATGCGATAAGGCTGGCGGCGCTTGTTCAGCACCTCGTTGAACAGCGTCACGTCGCGTAGCGTCGGATGGATCGCGTCCAGCAGATAGAACAGAGCCGAATTTCGGGCGCGGATGTTCATCGGAATGACCGGCACGCCGAACTTGCGGGCGATCATCGCCGCGCTTGCCATCCAGGGCCGTTCATGCAGCGTCATCCCGTGCCGCTTGGCCAGCCGCCCGGACGGAAAGATCAGCCCGATCCGCCCCGCCGCAAGCGCCTCTCGGGTATAGTCCATCGTCGCCTTGGTCTTGGCATGGCTGCGCTTTTCCAGGCGCCATTCGACCCCGGCGATCAGGTCGGCGGTCTGCGGCAGCACCCGGATCATGTCGTGGTTGGCATAGATGAACAGGTCGTCGCGCAGATGCGACATCAGCGCATGGACGACGATCCCGTCGGCGATCCCGGTCGGATGATTCGCGACGATCAGCGCGGGGCCGCTGGCGGGGATATGCTCCATCCCCTCGACCCGGACGTCGCGGACGATCAGATCCGACATGCGGCGCATGATCTCGGCCGTGGGAAGGTCGCGGAACTCGGCGCCCAGGCGCAACGTCGTGGGATAGCGCAGCAGGCCCATCATCGCCCATTTCGCCAGCCGGTGATGCGGCTTGCCGGAATAAAGCCAAGGCGCCCGCTCGGCGATCAGCGGGTCCAGACGGGCCTGCATCTCGGCCTTGGCATCGGCGTGGCGGTCAGTCATTCCGGCCTTTCTGCCCCGGCGCGGGGCCTGCCGCAAGACGCATCATGCGCCCGCCGCGATCATCCGCGACACCATCTCGCGGGTGTTCCTGCTCAAACCCTCGGCCGAGGCGATTCGTTCCAATGCGGCCAAGGCCTTGGCGCGCCGCCCGGCGTCGTAGCGGGTCCAGGTTTCAAAGGCGGTGGACATGCGGGCGGCGATCTGGGGGTTGACCGGATCCATCCGCAGCAACCAGTCGGCGGTGAAGTCATAGCCCGATCCGTCCGCCGCGTGGAAACCGGCGTGATTGGCCGACAGGCCGCCCAGCAGCGCGCGGAAGCGATTGGGGTTCTTCCAGTCGAAATCCCGCCGCGTGGCCAGGTCGCGGGCGATCTGCGCCGCCTGGGCGGGCGGGGCGGCCATCGGCTGCACCGCGAACCATTTGTCCATGACCAGCCGGTTGTCGACGAACTGGTCATGCAACGCCGCCAGTTCCGCCTGCCCGCGCCCGCGCCGCAGCAGGGCGGTCAGGGCGGCCATCCGTTCGGTCATGTTCCCCGCGACGCCGAACAGCACCTCGGCCCGTTCGCCGCCGTCGATGCGGGTCAGCAGCGCCAGCACCGCATTGCGCAGGGACCGGCGGGCGGTATCGGCGGCATCGGGGCGATAGGGCCCGGCAACCGTCATGTCCTGATAGATGCGCGCCAGCAGGTCCAGGTGGGTTTCGGCGATCCGCCTGGCGAGGCTTTCCCGCGCGGCGTGGATCGCATCCGGGTCCGGCGTGATTCCGCCCGTGGACAGGCGGGTCGCGATCTCCTCCTCTCCGGGCAGGTTCAGGCACAGGGCGCGGAAGGCGGGATCGGCCGCATCGTCGGCTATCAGGCGGCCGATGGCCTGGACGTAATCGCCGCCGGTGGCCTGGCCCTGCGCGGCGGCGGTCAGCGCCGACAGCGCCAGGTCGCGCCCGGCCTCCCAGCGGGCAAAGGGGTCGGTGTCATGGGCCAACAGGAAGGCGCGGGTGGCGTCGTCCAGGTCGCGCGACAGCATCACCGGGGCGGAAAAGCCGCGCAGGGCCGATACGACCGGCCGCGCGCCCAGTCCTTCAAAGGCAAAGGTCTGGCTGGCTTCGGTCAGTTCCAGCACCTGGGTCGGAGTCACCTCGTCGCCATTGGGTCCGATCAGGCCAACGGCGACCGGAACCACGCGCGGCAGTTTTTCCGGCTGTCCGGGCGTTGGCGGCGTCTGCTGGCTGAAGGTCAGCGCCAGCGTGCCGCCCGCCTCGCCGGGCCGCCAATCCTCGGTCATGGTCAGGCGCGGGGTGCCGGCATCGGTATACCACCGCTTGAACTGCGCCAGGTCGCGGCCGGTCGCGTCCTCGAACACCTTCAGCCAGTCCTCGATCGTGGCGGCGTCACCGTCGTGGCGGTCGAAATACAGATCCAGCGCCCGGCGGTAACCGTCGTCGCCAACAAGACGTTTCAGCATCCCGATCACCTCGGCGCCTTTTTCATAGACGGTCGCGGTGTAGAAGTTATTGATCTCCTCATAGCGGTCCGGGCGCGGGGGATGGGCCAGCGGGCCTTGATCCTCGCGGAACTGGCGGGCGCGCAGGGCCTGGACATCCTCGATCCGCTTGACGGCGGCAGAGCGCATGTCGCTGGTGAACTGCTGGTCGCGGAAGACCGTCAGCCCTTCCTTGAGGCAGAGCTGGAACCAGTCGCGGCAGGTGATCCGGTTGCCGGTCCAGTTGTGGAAATATTCATGCGCGATCACGGCCTCGATCCGCTCGTAGTCGCCATCGGTCGCGGTTTCCGGGCTGGCCAGAACCAGTTTCGAGTTGAAGATGTTCAACCCCTTGTTTTCCATGGCCCCCATGTTGAAATCATCGACGGCGACGATGTTGAAGACATCCAGGTCGTATTCGCGGCCATAGACATCCTCGTCCCATTTCATCGACTTGATCAGCGATTCCATCGCGAATCCCGCGCGGCCCTGGTCGCCCGGACGGACCCAGACGTTCAGCGCGACCTGGCGCCCCGACCGGGTGGCGAAGCTGTCGCTGACCGCCACCAGATCGCCCGCGACAAGCGCGAACAGATAACTGGGCTTGGGCCAGGAGTCGTGCCATTCCGCGCGGCCCTGCGACTGGCCGACCGGATTGCCGTTCGACAACAGCACCGGCAGGTCGCTGTCGATGGTGACGTGGAATGTCGCCATCACGTCCGGGCGGTCGGGATAGAAGGTGATGTGGCGGAACCCCTCGGCCTCGCACTGGGTGCAGAACATCCCGTTCGAGATATACAGTCCCTCGAAGGCGGTATTGGACGAGGGGTCGATGCCGACCTCGGTTTCCAGCAGGAAAGGATGGCGGGGCAGGGCGGCTGCGGCGACGGTCAGGGTTTCGCCGTCGCGGGTCACATGGGCGGGATCGGGGGCTTCGCCGTCGATGGTCAGGGACAGCAGGCGGACCGCCTTGCCGCCGTCCAGCACCAGATCCTCGGGCCGTTCCGGGTCGCGGGGTGCCAGCGACAGTTCGGTGCGCACCCGCGTGTCGGTCGCGGCCAGGGCGAACCGCATCCGGGTTGCCGACAAAACAAAGGGATAAGGCCGGTAATCGGCAAGATATTGCACATTTTGCCCTGGGTTGGTGGTCATCGCATCCTCGGCATGAAGAAAGCTGCTCCGGCTGGCGGAACCGTATCAGGACCAAGGTGTTAGTCGCATGAAGGCCGGGTCGCAAGTCGGCTGGCTTCGCTTACCGCCCGACAGGTCGAATTGACAGCGGACGGCAGGCAGGACAGACCGGAGGCGGCACTGAAACCGGTGTCTCAACACAGAAATTTGGAGGCCAGCAATGACCCATGATCCAAACGACCCGAACCGCACCCGGCCCGCCGATCCTGCTCGTCCCGCCGATCCGCTGGTCCGCAACGAGACCTATGTGGAACCGGTCGAACGTCGCTCCTCGCCTCTGCCGCTGATCATCGGCGTCCTGCTGGCGCTGGCTCTGGCGTATTTCGTGCTGCAACGCTTTACCGGCGATGACACCGTGGCCGTCGATGGCGACACCACCACCGTGACCACGACCGACGCGCCTGCCGCCACCGGCGCGGCCAGCGACGCTGCGGCCGATGCCGAGGCTGCCGCGGCCGATGCGGAAGCCGCCGCCGACAGTGCCGCCACCGCGACGGAAAATGCCGTCGACAATGCGACCGCCGCGACCGAGGATGCGGCCGAAGACGCTGCCGCCGCTGCTGAGAACGCGGCCGACAGCGCCGCATCGGCTGCCGATAATGCGGTCGATGCCGCCGGTACCGCCGCGCAGGACGCGGCCGCTGCCGCCAGCGACGCGGCCGACAGCGCGGCCGATGCCGCTGCCCAGTCGGCTAACGACGCCGCTGAAGCCGTGGACGACGCCATCTCGGTCGAGGAAGCGCCCGCTGCTACCGCCCCGGCGACCACCACCCCCGCCACCCCGGCGCCTGCCACCCCCGCGCCCGCGAACTGATCGCGGCCCAAGTCTGAATTCGTCGCCCAAGGCTCCGGTCTTGGGCGTTTTCTTTTGCCGCCACCCCCACGACATTCGTCCCGCATCGGCGTTGCACGGACTTGTGAAAGAATCTTTCACGGTGCTATCTGTCGGGCGACCGAAAATGAAACGAGCGGGGGACAACACAGCCATGAAGATTGGCGCGTTGAAGGAAGGTTTCGAGGGTGAGGCGCGGGTCGCCATTACGCCCTCCTCTGCCGGGCATCTGATGAAGCTGGGGCACGAGGTGTTTGTCGAAAGCGGTGCCGGGGCGCGGGCGGGGTTTTCGGATGACAGCTATCGCGCGGGGGGGATCACCGTGGTGCCCACCGCGGCCGAGCTGATCGGGGCGGTGGATGTCGTCGCCAAGGTGCGCCAGCCCTCGGATGCCGAGATCCGGCAGATGCGCGAGGGGCAGACGCTGATCTCGTTCTTCTATCCCGCGCAGAATCCCGAACTGCTGGCCCTGGCCAAGGAACAGGGCGTCACCGCCATCGCGATGGACATGGTTCCCCGGATCAGCCGCGCGCAGAAGATGGACGCGCTGAGCTCGATGGCCAATATCGCGGGTTATCGCGCGGTGATCGAGGCCGCGAACAATTTCGGCCGCTTCTTCACCGGCCAGGTGACGGCGGCGGGCAAGGTGCCCCCGGCCAAGGTGCTGGTCGTGGGTGCGGGCGTGGCGGGCCTTGCCGCCATCGGCACGGCGGTGTCTCTGGGCGCGCAGGTTTATGCCTTCGACGTGCGCCCCGAGGTCGCCGAGCAGATCGAATCCATGGGCGCTGAATTCGTGTTCCTGGACTTCGAGGAAGCCCAGGACGGCGCCGCGACCGGCGGCTATGCCGCGCCCTCGTCCCCCGAGTTCCGCGAAAAGCAGCTTGCCAAGTTCCGAGAGCTTGCGCCGCAGATGGACGTGGTGATCACCACCGCGCTGATCCCCGGCCGCGACGCACCGAAGCTGTGGACCCGCGACATGGTCGAGGCGATGAAGCCCGGCAGCGTGATCGTGGATCTGGCCGCCGAGCGCGGCGGCAACTGCGAACTGACCATCCCCGACGAACGCCATGTGACGGAAAACGGCGTGACGATCATTGGCTATACCGACTTCCCCTCGCGGATGGGCGCGCAGGCCTCCGAGCTTTACGGCAACAACGTTCGGCATTTCCTGGCCGACCTGACGCCCAAGAAGGACGGCGTGATCCAGCACAACATGGAGGACGACGTGATCCGCGGCGCCACCGTGACCCGCGACCACGACGTGACCTGGCCGCCTCCGCCGCCGAAGATCGCCGCCATCGCCGCGCAGAAGCCCAAGGAAAAGCCGAAGGCGCTGACGGTCGAGGAACGCCGCGCCGCCGAGGCCGCCGCCTTCAAGGCCGAGACGAAATCCCAGGTCACGCTGCTGGGCGTGGGCGCCATCGTGCTGCTGCTGATCGGCGCGGTGGCGCCCGCCAGCTTCATGGCGCATTTCATCGTTTTCGTGCTGGCCTGCTTCATCGGCTTCCGGGTGATCTGGAACGTCGCCCATTCGCTGCACACGCCGCTGATGGCGATCACCAACGCCATCAGCTCGATCATCATCCTGGGCGCGCTGATGCAGATCGGGTCGGGATCGTGGTGGGTCGTGGCTCTGGGCGCCTTGGCCGTGCTGATGGCGGGCGTCAACATCTTCGGCGGTTTCATGGTCACCCGCCGCATGCTGGCAATGTTCCAGAAGTCGTAAGGGGGAACGCATGGAATACGGATTCACCACCGCGGCCTATGTGGTCGCAGCCGTGCTGTTCATCCTGTCGCTGGGCGGGCTGTCGGGACAGGAAAGCGCCAAGCGCGCGATCTGGTACGGGATCGTCGGCATGGCGCTGGCCGTGCTGGCCACGCTGTTCGGGCCGGGCGCGGGCAACTGGCTGCTGTCGCTGGTCATGATCGCCATCGGCGGCAGCGTCGGCTGGGTCGTGGCGCAGCGCGTGCAGATGACGGAAATGCCGCAGCTTGTCGCCGCCATGCACTCGCTGGTCGGTCTGGCGGCGGTCTTCGTGGGCTTCAACGCCCAGATCGAACTGGCCCGCGTGCTGCGCGCCAAGGCTGAGGGCGGGGTGCATGTCTTCCACGGCTTCGCCGCCGTGCTGGCCCACAAGACCCCGGCCGAGATCGCCATGCTGAAGATCGAGGTTTTCCTGGGCATCTTCATCGGCGCCGTGACCTTTACCGGGTCGGTCGTGGCCTTCGGCAAGCTTGCGGGCCGCGTGGACGGCAAGCCGAAGAAGCTGCCGGGCGGGCACATGCTGAACGCGGGCGCCCTGGCGCTGTCGGTGCTGCTGGGCATCCTCTATTGCGCGGGCGTCGGCCCGGCGATCCTGTGGCTGATCCTGATCACGCTCTTGGCCTTCTTCATCGGCTATCACCTGATCATGGGCATCGGCGGGGCCGACATGCCGGTCGTGGTGTCGATGCTGAACAGCTATTCCGGCTGGGCGGCTGCCGCCATCGGCTTCACACTGGGCAACGACCTGCTGATCGTGGTCGGCGCCCTGGTGGGCTCGTCGGGTGCGATCCTGTCCTATATCATGTGCAAGGCGATGAACCGCAACTTCGTCAGCGTGATCCTGGGCGGCTTCGGCGGCGAGACCGGCCCCGCGGCGGAAATCACCGGCGAGCAGATCGCCATCGACGCCGAGGGCGTGGCCGCCGCGCTGAACGACGCCGACAGCATCGTCATCGTGCCGGGCTATGGCATGGCGGTGGCGCAGGCGCAGGGCGCGGTCAGCGAACTGACCCGCAAGCTGCGCGCGGCGGGCAAGGAGGTGCGCTTCGCCATCCACCCCGTCGCGGGCCGCCTGCCGGGCCACATGAACGTGCTGCTGGCCGAGGCCAAGGTGCCCTATGACATCGTGCTGGAGATGGACGAGATCAACGACGACTTCCCGAATACCGACGTGGTGATCGTCATCGGCTCGAACGACATCGTGAACCCGGCGGCGCAGGACGATCCGAACAGCCCCATCGCCGGAATGCCGGTGCTGGAGGTCTGGAAGGCCAAGCAGGTCTTCGTCAGCAAGCGCGGCCAGGGCACCGGCTATTCCGGCATCGAGAACCCGCTGTTCTTCAAGGAGAACACCCGGATGTTCTATGGCGACGCCAAGGACAGCCTCAACAAGCTGCTGCCTATGATCGACTGAGGGGGCAGGGGGCGGGAAACCGCCCCCTTTCGCCGCACGGGGAATGGGGACTGGCGTGGGGACGGACATCGAACATCCGCTGCGATACGATCTTGTCAATGAACTGCACGCCAGGCCCTCGCCCCGCCTGACAGCCCCGGCGACCTGCGCCTTCGTGGCCTTCAAGGAACCGAGGGACGCAGCCAACCGCGACCGGCGCCGGGACTTGAATCATCTGACCGCGCTGACCGCCCGCCATGGCGGGCCTCGTCCCGACCCCGAGGATAGCCATTACCAAGGGCGCCTGGGCCGTCACGAACTGAAATGGGAAAGCCATACGGAATTCGTGACCTATATGGCGACCACGCCCGGCCTGCCGATCCGGCCCTTCGATCCAAGCGCGGGCGCGATCTTCCCCGCCGCATGGCAAGCCGATGCGCCGGGACGCCGCATCGCCGCCGTGCTGGTGCAGGTGGACATCCTGCCGGAAAATCCCGCCGAGGCGCTGTCCCGGATCGAGACCTGGTTCGCCAAGGACAGCCTGACCGCCGTCTGGGTGCTGGAGGAAGCGGCGATGATCGCCGGGGATTTCCGCATCGACCCCGATGGCTGGATGCGCTTTGCCGTCTTCGTGCGCCCCGAGGTGGGACCGGGGCGCATCGGGCGGATCGTGCATCGGCTGGTCGAACTGGAAACCTACCGCGCGATGTCGATGCTGGGTCTGGGCCGGTCCCGCAGCCTGTCGCGCCGCCTGAACGAGCTGGAGCCGCGCCTGTCCGCCATCGTCGATGGAATGCACGACGACGCCCGCCCGGCCGAGGCGGTCCTGCACGAATTGCTGGGAGTGTCGGCGGAGCTAGAGGGGCAGGCAGTCCAGCATTTCTTCCGCTTCGGCGCCACCAAGGCCTATGAGGCGATCGTCATGGACCGGGTGACCGCCCTGCGCGAGACACGGTTTCTGGACCGCCAGATGCTGACCGAATTCATGCGCCGCCGCTATCGCCCGGCCATGCGCACCGTCGCCTCGGCCGAGGATCGGCTGCGGGCGATGATCGAACGGACCCGCCGTGCCGCCGATCTGTTGCGGACGCGGGTCGATGTCGAACGGTCCGCGCAGAACCAGGCGCTGCTGGAACGCATGGACCGACGCGCCGACCTGCAACTGCGCCTGCAACACACGGTCGAAGGGCTGTCGGTCGTCGCCATCAGCTATTACGCGGTGGGGCTGCTGTCCTATGCGCTGTATCCGGTGGCGTCGGCCCTGCATGTGGACAAGGCCTATCTGATCGCGGCGCTGACGCCGGCGGCGGTTCTGGTCGTCTGGTGGGCCATGCGGCAGGTGCGCCGCAGCCTGCACAAGCATGGGCCCGCGCATGATTTGTGACTTGCCGTCCCCGCGGCGTGGTGGGAAGAACCGGCCGGTATCCTGTCGTCGGAGCGATCGTGAAACTGTTCCTTGCCCTTGCGGCCGTCCTGACCCTGGCGGCCTGCGGCGTGCCGCTTGTCCCTCTTGTATGATCCGAGGCCTGCCATGACATCCCTGACCCTGTATGGTCTGGCGCATTGTTCGACCTGCCAGAAGGCCCAGTCCGATCTGGAACAGCACGGCTGGACCGTCGATTTCCGCGATGTCCAGAAGCAACCCTTGTCTGAATCTGAACGCGCCCGCCTGGTCGCGGATTTCGGCGACAAGATCATCAATCGCGCCAGCCTGACATGGCGCGCGATGTCCGATCAGGAACGGGCAGCGGATCCGGTGGCGATGATGGGCGCCAAGCCCAGCGTGATGAAACGGCCGGCCATCGTCGCGGGCGACCTGCGCCTGCTGGGCTGGACCGCGAATGTCAAACGGGCGCTGAACGTCCCGGCCTGAACTACCGGCTGGCGCCTGCCAGCGACCGCATCAGCGGCACCACGCCCGACAGGTCATAGCCCGCCTGCGAGGCGGTGTTCAGCACCTCGGCCTCGGACAGCTTTCCGGCATGGGCAAGCGCCCACAGGACGGTGGACCGATTCCCTGACCGGCAATAGGCGACCGCAGGCTTGGCTCCGTCAAGAGCGGCGGCAAAGCCTTGGATCAGATCGGGCGTGACCTGTCCGGGACGGAAGGGAAGATAGTGGTATTCCATCCCCGCATCCGCCGCGGCATTGGCCATGGCCTGATGATCGACGGCCCCGTCCTCGTCGTCGGGGCGGTTGTTGATCAGGGTCTTGAAGCCTGACCGGGCCAGCACGGCCACGTCAGACAGGTCGATCTGCGGAGAGACCGCGAGATTCGGGGTAAGCTGGCGCAGATCCATGGCAAGGCCCTTCCGTAACGCTGTCCCGGATTGGCGCATCTGCGCCCGCAATGTCAAGCGCACAAGGCGGGGTCAGCGGTCGGGGATCACGCCGCCTGCATCTCGACCATGGCGGGCAGGTCGGCGAAATCGTCGAACGCCGCCAGATGCGGCAGATCCTCGACGGGCGTCTGTCGATACCCCTGGGTATAGATCAGGAACGGCACCGGCACTGCCGCCGCGCAGGCCGCATCGAATTCGCTGTCGCCCACATAGATTGCCTTGGGCCGCGCAGGATCGGCGCCCAACCCTTGCAGCGCCGCGCGCAAGGGTGCGGGATGCGGCTTGCGTTCGGGAACGGAGTCGCCGCCGATGACGCAGCCGAACAGCTGCGCGATGCCGAAATGCGCCAGGATGGCCCGTGTTACCGCCAGCGGCTTGTTGGTGCAGATGCCCAGCGGATGCCCCCGATCGGCAAGCGTCTCCAGGGTCTGGGTCACATTCGGGAACAGCCGCGTCAACTGCGTCGCGTCTTGATAGCAGGTCATGAAGGCGGCGATATAGTCGGGCTTCCGGGCGTCCTGAAGCTCTTGCGCGGCGATGACCTTTTGCCACAACACGTCCACGCCGCCGCCGATGAAGCTGCGCACCTGATCCAGCGTCAGCAGCGGCGTGCCATGCTGGCCGAGGACATGGTTCACGCAGGCATGGATGTCGGGGGCGCTGTCTATCAGTGTTCCGTCAAGATCGAAGACAATCGGGCAGGGGGCAAGGCAAACATTCATGCGGTTTTCCACTTGATCGAGCAACCCATTGAGGGAACCTGGTTTTCCGGTCCCTTTCCGGTTTCCGCGATTTGCAGCATCGCCTCGAGCAGCTCGCGGCGCGCCTCGGCCGGTCCCGGCGTGCGGGCCGAAGCGTCGAAACGACCGCGATACTGTAATTCTCCGTCGGCGTTGTAGCCAAAGAAATCGGGTGTGCATTCGGCCCCATAGGCCCGCGCCACAGCCTGCGTCTCGTCATAGAGATAGGGAAAGGTGAAGCCGTGTCGCGCGGCCTCGGTCTTCATCTGGTCCGGTCCATCCTGCGGATACTCGGCCACGTCATTGGCCGAGATCGCCACCACACCGATACCCGCAGCCTGCATCTCTCTGGCGTCGCGGACGATCCGGTCGATGATCGACTGAACATACGGACAGTGATTGCAGATGAACATCACCAGCGTGCCGCGCGGACCCGTGACATCAGCCAGGCGATAGATCCGGCCATCCGTGCCGGGCAGTTCGAAATCATTCCAGGGGGCGCCGAAATCGCATACGGGGGGTGAGACTGCCATGAATCCTCCGATTGGGCTGGGTCAAGGTTTCCGCAAGATAGCGCCCGCAGCAAGACGGGCAATGGTCGCAGAGATATAAATTCCATAATACGGATTATTGACGATAAGCAACTTGGGGAGGCACATTCCATTCTGGAATGCATCACTCGATAGTTTCCTGAAGCTATTCAGGAGGATGTGATGAGGTGCCCTTTCACCAACCTGACGCTGGACGAACGCCGCGTGATTGCGCGTTTGTTGCAGGCCAAGGTGCCGAAGACGAAGATTGCGCAGATGCTCGGCCGCAGTCGCTCGACCATCACCCGCGAGGTCAAAAGGAACTGGTGGCATGACAAGGATGTCCCGCAGGCTGATGGCTACTGGCATGTGACGGCTCAGTCCCAGGCCGACCGCAGGCGTTCCCGCCGGCGCAAGCTCGAGCGTCTTCCGGACTTACGCGCCGAAGTGATCCACTGCCTTCAGGAAGGCTGGTCTCCCGAACAGATTGCAGGTCGGCTCAGGATAGAACCCGGTGCCCCGCACCGGCTCTGCCATGAGACAATCTACCAGTATGTCTATTCTGCCGAAGGCCAGTCAGCGCAATTGGCGCGCCTCCTGCCCGAGCGGCGCCGAAAGCGGAAGCCGCGCTATGCCCGCACGCCCCGCAACCGGGTTTTTCCTGCGGAAACAAGCATCCATAACCGGCCGTCCGAGATCAACGATCGCAGCCAGTTTGGGAATTGGGAAGGCGACTTGATGATCTTTGAGCGAACTCAAGGCGATGCCAATGTGGCGACGCTGGTCGAACGCAAGACCCGCTACACCGTTCTGCTGCGCAACAATGACCGGAAGTCTCGGCCCCTCATGAACCGTCTGATTCATGAGATGT
>NZ_JBQEOI010000006.1:138320-228001 GCF_052045125.1 Paracoccus sp. 22332 | reverse complement strand
ACCCTTTGTTCATTCTGTTTTTGATGAGGTCGTCGACGACCTCTGGTTCGGCGAGGGTGGAGATGTCGCCGAGGGTGGCGTAGTCGTTTTCGGCGATCTTGCGCAGGATCCGGCGCATGATCTTGCCCGAGCGGGTCTTGGGCATCCCAGGCGCCCATTGGATCAGGTCCGGCTTGGCGATCGGGCCGATCTCGGTGCGGACCCATTTCTCCAGCTCGGCCCGCAGCGCGTCCGAGGGCTCGACCCCGTTCATCAGCGTCACATAGGCATAGATGCCCTGCCCCTTCAGCGGATGCGGATAGCCCACCACGGCGGCCTCGGCGACCTTCTCGTGGGCGACCAGGGCCGATTCGACCTCGGCCGTGCCCATCCGGTGGCCCGACACGTTGATCACGTCGTCCACCCGGCCGGTGATCCAGTAATAGCCATCCTCGTCGCGCCGGCAGCCGTCGCCGGTGAAGTAGTAACCCGGATATTGCTGGAAATAGGCCTCTTCGAACCGCTGGTGGTCGCCCCACAGCGTGCGCATCTGGCCGGGCCAGCTGTCGGCGATGCACAAGACCCCCTCGGCCGGGTTGCCCTCTTGCACGGCGCCGGTCTGGGCGTCCAGCACCGCGGGCCTGATGCCGAAGAAGGGCAGCGTGGCGGAGCCGGGCTTGGTCGGGATGGCGCCGGGCAGCGGCGTGATCAGATGCCCGCCGGTCTCGGTCTGCCACCAGGTGTCGACGATCGGGCAGCGGCCCTTGCCGATGTTGTCGTTGTACCAGTGCCAGGCCTCGGGGTTGATCGGTTCGCCCACGGTGCCCAGGATGCGCAGGGACGACAGGTCGTGGCCCTGGATCGGATCGGTGCCCTTGGCCATCAGCGACCGGATCGCGGTCGGCGCGGTATAGAACTGCGTCACCCGGTGCTTGGCGCAGACCTCCCAGAAGCGGCCGGCGTCGGGATAGGTGGGCACCCCCTCGAACATCACCGTGGTGGCGCCGTTGGCCAGCGGGCCATAGACGATATAGCTGTGGCCCGTCACCCAGCCCACGTCGGCCGTGCACCAGAACACGTCGCCGTCCTTGTAGTCGAAGACGTATTGATGCGTCATCGCCGCATAGACCAGATAGCCGCCGGTCGTGTGCACCACCCCCTTGGGCTTGCCGGTCGACCCCGAGGTGTACAGGATGAACAGCGGATCCTCGGCCCCCATCGGCCGGGGCGGGCAGTCCGGGCTGGCCGCCTCCATCAGCGCCTTCACGTCCACGTCGCGGCCCTGGATCCAGGTGGTCTGGTCGCCGGTATGCTTGACGACCAGGCAGCGCACCCGGTCCGAGCAGTGCAGCAGCGCCGCGTCGGTGTTCGACTTCAGGTTGGTGCGCCGCCCGCCGCGCGGCGCGGTGTCGGCGGTGATGACCAGCTTGGCGCCGCAGTCGTTGATGCGGTTGGCCAGCGCATCCGGGGAAAAGCCCGCGAAGACGATCGAATGGATCGCCCCGATCCGCGCGCAGGCCAGCATCGCATAGGCGGCTTCCGGGATCATCGGCAGATAGATCACCACCCGGTCGCCGCGCATGATGCCCTGGGACAGCAGCACGTTGGCGAAGCGGTTCACCTTTTCCGACAACTGGGCATAGGTGATGTGCTGGGCGGGGGTGGCGGGATCGTCGGGCTCGAAGATGATCGCGGTCTGGTTCGCGCGGGCGGGCAGGTGGCGGTCGATGCAGTTGACCGAGGCGTTCAGCACCCCGTCCTCGAACCACCTGATCGAGACCCGGCCCAGCGTGAAGTCGGTGTTCTTGACGGTGCCGTAGGGCTGGATCCAGTCCAGCCGCAGCCCCTCGCGCCGCCAGAACGATTCGGGGTCCGCGATCGATTCGGCGTAAAGCCGCGCATAATCCCCAGCCCCCACATGCGCATCCCCGAAACCCGCCGGAACAGGATGCTTTTCAATCGCTTCAATCGTCATCAGCTTGCCTTATTCCTCACGCCCTCGCCGCTGCGTCCGGGGTCTTTCGACCCGAAGGCGGCAGGCTTGGGCACGCTCCCTCGGTCAAGTTAATCACATCACACGAAGTCTGGTAAATATTTTTATGAAAACAACCATTTAGTAAAATTATTGACGAATTATGAAGGACGTTTGTAAAGAATTCACAAGCCTTGCAAATCCCTGCATCCCGCGCCAGCCTCCGGCAATGACAAAAGATCCCATCCGCACCACCACCGACGATGCCCGCGACAAGGCGCTGCAAATGCTGGCCGCGATGCGCCATGCCGTTCTGGCGGTAAACGATGCCGCCACCGGCCATCCGCATCTTTCCAAGATCGCCTGCCAGATCGACCCGTCCGGTTCGCCCATCGCGCTGCTGTCGGGGCTGGCGGTCCACAGCCGGGCGCTTTCCGCCGATCCGCGCGCCGCGCTGCTGGTGGAAACGCAGGGCGGCAAGGGCGATCCGATGACCTGGCCCCGCCTGTCCTTGCAGGTGAAGGCCGCGATGATCGACGATGCCGCCGGTCTGCGCGCCCGCTGGCTGGAGGCGCATCCCAAGGCGGCGGCCTTCATCGACCTGCCCGATTTCCGGTTCTGGCGGCTGGCGCCTCAGTCGGGTTTCCTGAACGCAGGCTTCGGCGCGGCCTTCCGGCTGACGCCTGCGGATCTGGACATCGCATGAAAAAACCGCCGCGGCGAGGCGCGGCAGTTCGGGTCGCTACTGCGGGCGGTCCATCCGGGCATAGACGCAGACCCTGCCCCGCGCGGCCGTCGGCCAGTTCAGCCGGATCTGCCGGCGGGACGTTCCCACCTCGACCTGCGTCCAGGGCGCGGCATCGACGCGTGCGCCTGCGGCATCGGTGATCGCGGTTTCCGCAATCACCGACTGCACCGACTTGGCCCAGCCCTTGAAGGGCAGCCCCTCGATCACGGGCAGCGTCCAGGCAGTCGCGGCCGAAATCTGGTTATGCTGCACCATCAATGGGTTGGAGACGTAATTCAGAATTCCGTTGAAGGTGTTCCCCTCGAATTGCAGGTTCCGCATGTTGTTGTAGTTCAGGTCGGCGATCGAGGTATCGACCCGCTCGATCCGGTCGACTTCGCCATACAGCGCCTTGAAGACATTGCTGGTCACGGTCAGCCCATGGATGAAGTGCCCGGTGCCGTAGGGCTTGACCGTCAGCCAGGTGAACCAGGCGGCGGTATTGGAACACAGGCAGGTGTTGCCGGTGATCGTCAGCCCGCCGAAGCTGAATTCCGATCCCGTGAAATTCGGCTCGGCGCTGTGTTCGTTGGTCCACTCGATCGAGGCATTGTCGATATAGTTGCCGTTGATCGTGGTCTGCACATTCGGCTGGGTCAGCACCAGCCCCGCATAGCGCAGCCCCTCGCCCGAGCCGTCGCCCTGGAACCAGTGGTTGCCCGAGATGATGTGCCCTCCGCCATCAGCAACCATGAAATGCGCGAAGCGGACAAAGCGGTTGTCGCGGATCTTCACATCGTTGGCGTTGACGTTGATGGCGATGGTATTGCGCTGCTGGGCTGGCAGGTCGATCTCGTTCGACAGGAATTGGCAGCGGTCGATCAGCATGTCTTGGCAGCCCCGCCCGATCGAGGTGATGCCCCGATCCCTGGGCTTGGTCACATAGCAGTCGCGCAGCGCGATCATCTCGCCCTTGGGCGGCAGCATGATGCCGCTGGCGATACCCTCGCAATTCAGGTCCAGGTCGACGAAGTTCAGCCGCGACAGCTGTTCCACGCCCGAGAAATCGAACAGATAGCGATAGCGTTCGAAGCTGTAGCTGCGCGTTCCCGCCCCGCCATACAGGGGTTGCGACAGGGTCAGGGTCTTGGCCGCGACATCCTTGCCGTTCACATAGACCTCGCGCCCGACGCCGGGGCCGCTGATGCGGCTGCCGACCTCGATGGCGGCGACATTGGCGACCGCCGACAGGCGCAGCGGCTGGGCGGGATTGTAGGTCGCGGTGCTGGTCCACCGGCCGGTGTCCCATTTGGGGCCCGCCGCTGCCAGGATGCTGCCGTTGCAGATCACCCGGCGGTTGGAAAAGCCGGTCAGGCTGGGCGCCAAGGCATCCACGACCAGCGGCTCGGTCAGGTCGACGCGGCGCCCGCACAGATCCAGCGATACATGGTCGGTATAGCCGAACAGCGCCTGCAACGCCTTCTTCATGCCCAGCGTCTCGTCCCCGAAGGCATCGGCATAGGTCGGAAAATCGAAGCTTTGCAGGAACGACACGCGGGTATCGGCGGGGGTGCGGATGGTGCCCTTGAAGCGGATCGGGCTGTTGATCCCCAGGTCGCCGCTGATGAAGAACGTGCCTTCCGGCACCAGCACCCAGCCGCCCTTGGCCGCCTGGTCGGCCGCCACGAAGGCCGCGCGGTCGTTGGTGGCGTTGTCGCCCCTGGCGCCGAAATCGCGCACGTCCACCCAGTCGATCAGCGACGGGATAAAGGCCGCCGTCACGTCCTCGATCCGTATCGATTCGATGCGGAAGGCGCCGCCATTCGCGCCGACCAGATCCAGGCCGAAATGCCCATAGACCGGCGCCGTGCCCCAGGCCATGTTCACGCCCTGCCGCGACCCGACGCCGACGATGGCGCTGACCTCGATCACGTCGCCATAGGCGGTCATGGGCACGGTCGGCCCGACCTCGACCAGCCCGTCGACATGGGCGCGCGACCCGTTGCCCGCCCATCCTGCGATGCGCGCCGAACACAGCGCCCCCGCCACCGCCTTGATCCGGGCCGAAACGCGGAGATAGACCCCTGGAATCAACGGCGTCTCGCCCATGAAGCGGATGCTGGTGGTGGTCTGCTGCTTCATCACCTCGAGACAGGTGCCGAAATCCTGGTCCGCGGGCACCAGGGCGCCGTTGTCGGCCGATCCCCAGGTCGGGCTGCCGGGGGTGCCGTTCGTCATGGACCAGGCGTTCAGCCCGCCCCGGAACGCGGGCGGCATCAGCAAAAGCCCGTTGGTGATCGCGATGTTCATGACCTATCTCCTTCAGCCCGCGGCAGGCGCATGGGCGAAGGGATAGTTACGAAACGGTTAACGCGGCCTTGACGGGGCGGGCGTTGCAGCCCGGCCCCGCGCAACGGCGATCAGAAATGGATCGCCCGGCCATAGGCGTCCAGCACGGATTCGTGCATCATCTCGGACAGGGTAGGATGCGGGAACACGGTGTCCATCAGATCCTGTTCGGTCGTTTCCAGCTGGCGGCCGATGACATAGCCCTGGATCAGTTCCGTCACCTCTGCCCCGACCATGTGGGCGCCCAGCAATTCGCCGGTCTTGGCGTCGAAGACGGTCTTGATCAGCCCTTCGGGCTCGCCAAGCGCGATGGCCTTGCCGTTGCCGACGAAGGGGAAACGGCCCACCTTGATGTCGTGGCCCAGTTCCTTGGCCTTGGCCTCGGTCAACCCGACCGATGCGACCTGCGGGTGGCAATAGGTGCAGCCCGCGATGCTGCCGGGCTTGACCGGATGCGGATGCCCGCCCGCGATCAGTTCGGCCACCATCACGCCTTCATGGCTGGCCTTGTGCGCCAGCCAGGGCGCGCCCGCCACGTCGCCGATGGCATACAGCCCCTCGGTCCCGGTGCGGCAATATTCGTCGGTCACGACATGGGTGCGGTCCACCTTGACGCCCAGATCCTCGAGCCCCAGGTTTTCCACGTTGCCGACGATGCCCACGGCAGAGATCACCGTGTCGAAATCCTGCGTCTCGGTCTTGCCGGCGGATTCGATATGGGCGGTCACGATACTGCCCTTGCGGTCCAGCTTCTTGACCGTGGCCTTTTCCAGGATCTTCATGCCCTGCTTGACGAATTGCTTCTTGGCGAAGGCGCTGATTTCCGCGTCCTCGACCGGCAGCACGCGGTCCATCACCTCGACCACCGTGGTATCGGCGCCAAGCGTGTTGAAGAAGCTGGCGAATTCGATGCCGATGGCGCCCGATCCGATGACCAGCAGCTTCTTGGGCATATGCGGCGGCATCAGCGCGTGCTTATAATTCCAGACCAGCTTGCCGTCCGGCTCCAGCCCCGGCAGTTCGCGCGCCCGCGCGCCTGTCGCCAGCACGATGTTCTTGGCGGTGACCTCCTCGGTCCCCTTGTCCGTGATGACGCTGATCTTGCCGGGGGCCACCAGCCGGGCCTCGCCCATGATGGTCGTGACCTTGTTCTTCTTGAACAGGTGGCCGATGCCGCCGGTCAGCTGCTTGGCCACGCCGCGCGACCGGGCCACGACCTTGTCCAGATCGAAGCCGATGCCCTGTGCCGTCAGCCCGAAATCCTTGGCGCGGTGCATCAGATGGAACACCTCGGCGGACCGCAGCAGCGCCTTGGTGGGGATGCAGCCCCAGTTGAGACAGATGCCGCCCAGGTGCTCGCGCTCGATACAGGCGACTTTCAGGCCCAGTTGCGCGCCCCGGATCGCGGCGACATAGCCGCCCGGACCTGCGCCGATCACCACCATGTCGAAATTCTGGGCCATAGGCTCCCCCGTCTGGTCACGATAGTTCAGCGTTAAACCATTCCCGGCGGGCGGACAAGAAGGCCGCTCAGGACGGGTTCGACTGCTTCTCGTCGAGGGCGGCCTCGACCGCGATGGTGGTGGCGTTGGGGGTGATGACGGCAAAGTTGCCCTGTTCATCCGGCGTCAGCGCCCGGCGGCGCGTGGTCCGCCACCCGGCATAGACGGTCAGCATCGCCAACAGCACCGCCATATAGACCCAGAAGCCGTCCGGTCCCAGAACCTCCATCAGCCAGCCGGTGATGACCGGCCCGCCCATCGATCCGATGCCATAGATGAACAGCAGCCCGGCCGAGGCCGCCGCCATGTCCGACTGGTCCAGGTAGTCGTTGGTATAGGCCAGCAGCAGCGCATAGATCGGGTTGGCGATGCCGCCCATCAGCGCCCCCGCGATCACCAGCCCCAGCGTTCCGGGCTGGGCCGACACGACCGCGACGCCCGTCGCCGTGCCGACCGCCGCCAGGATCAGCACCAGCTTGCGCCGGTCGTAACGGTCGGAAATCCAGCCGATGGGGTATTGCAGCACCAGCCCGCCCGCATAGCTGGCCGCGACGAAGACCGAGATCTCGGCCACCGACAGCCCGATCACCGCCCCCCAGACCGAGGACATGCCCGACAGCACGGCAAACACTCCGCCCATCAGGAAGATGCCCACGCAGCCCAGCGGCGAGGCACGATAAAGCTGGCCGAAGGACATGCGCTTGATGGTCTGGAACTGCGGCGCGGGCCGGGCCGACAGCAGGATGGGCATGAAGGCGAAGGACACCAGCACGGATGCGATGATGAACAGCGTGTATCCGCCCGGATCGCTGGTGTTCAGCAGCGCCTGCGCCGCCACGATCCCCAGCAGTTGCACGATCATATAGGCCGACAGCGTCTGGCCCCGGTTTTCGTTGGTGGACCGCGCGTTCAGCCAGCTTTCCGACGTGATGTAGACGCCGCAGAAGCAGAACCCGATCACGCAGCGCAGCAGCGTCCACCAGATCCAGTTCGGCTCGACCGAATAGAGCACCAGCACCGAAGAGATCATCGACCCCAGGGCGGCGAAGACGCGAACATGGCCCACGTTCTTGATCAGGCCCGGCACCGTCAGGCTGCCCAGCAGGAAGCCCGCGAAATAGCCCGACATGACCACCGACATCTGCAAGGTCGGGATCCCCTCCAGCCCGCCGCGGATCCCCAGCAGCGTGCCCTGCATCCCGTTGCCGACCATCAGCAGCAGGATGCCCAGGAACAACGGCCATGTGGTTCGCAGCACGGAAAGCATGGATCGTCTCGAACTTGGGGAAGGAACGCCCCTTCTGTGGCCCATCCGTCGCCGGCAGGCTACCCGGAAAGCGACCCTAGGGAATCAACAGCGACGCATCGCCATAGCTGAAGAAGCGATAACCCGAATTGACCGCATGGGCATAGATTTCCCGGATCTTTTCCTGCCCCATCAAGGCCGAGACCAGCATCAGCAGCGTGGATTTCGGCAGGTGGAAATTCGTCATCAGCCCATCGGTCACCCGGAAGTGATAGCCGGGATAGATGAAGATGTCGGTCGTGCCCTGGAACGGCCGCAGGGTGCCGTCGGGTGCGGCCGCCGATTCGATCAGCCGCAGCGCCGTGGTGCCGACCGGGATCACCCGCCGCCCCTCGGCGCGGGCGCGGTTGATCGCGGCGGCGGCATCGGCGCCGACCTCGCCCCATTCGGCGTGCATCCGGTGGGTGGTCACGTCCTCGACCTTGACCGGCAGGAAGGTGCCCAAGCCGACATGCAGGGTGACATGGACGAATTCGACACCCTTCGCGGCCAGGTCGGCCAGCAGCGCGTCGTCGAAATGCAGGCTGGCGGTAGGCGCTGCGACGGCGCCCCGGCGAGCCGCCCAGACGGTCTGGTAATCCTGCCGGTCCTGGTCATCGGGCGCCCGCAGCGCGGCGATATAGGGCGGCAGCGGCATCGCGCCCACCTGCGACAGGGCCGCGTCGAAGGCATCGCCTTGCGCATCGAAGCGCAGCGTCAACTCGCCCTCGGCGATCGCGGCGACCTCGGCCGACAGGGCGTCGCCGAAGCGGATCACCTCTCCGACCCGCAGTTTGCGCAATGGCTTGGCCAGCGCGCGCCAGCCGTCGGCGGCGGGTTCCAGCAGCGTCACCTCGATCCGGGCCGTGGCCTCGCCCTGGGGGGTGGCGCGGGCGCGGGTGCCGGTCAGCCGCGCGGGGATCACCTTGGTGTCGTTCAGGACCAGCACGTCGCCCGCCCGCAGAATGCCGGGCAGATCACCGACCCGTCGGTCGGCAATCGTCCCGCCTTCCGCCAGCAGCAACCGGGCGGAACTGCGCGGGCGGGCCGGGCGCGTGGCGATCAGATCGGCGGGCAGGTCGAAATCGAAATCGGACAGCTTCATGCGCGCGCTTCTGCGTCCGCCCCGCCCGCCGGTCAAGTCCCAGGTGCCCAAGAAAAAAACTCAGCTTTACATTTCCGACAGAATCGCTATGTTTCCCTGAACAGGAGCAACGTGATGATTGTCTGCCATTGCACGCAAATCTCGGACCATGAGATCAAGGCAGCGATCGACTGGATGCGGAACGCGGATCCCCAGACGATCATCACTCCGGGAAAAATATACCACGCACTCGGTAAACGCGCCGATTGCGGTGGATGTATGCCGCTCTTTCTGGACACCATGCGTCACTGCGATAATCTGGGCGTAGCCCCGCCGATTTTGCGGGCAAAATCAGATAGCGCAAAGGACACCCACCATGAAGGGCGACGCAAAGGTTATCGAGTATCTCAACGCGGCGCTGCGGTCTGAACTGACGGCCGTCAGCCAGTACTGGCTGCATTATCGGTTGCAGGAAGACTGGGGCTTCGGCCGCATCGCCGACAAGTCGCGCGCCGAGTCCATCGAAGAGATGCATCATGCCGACCGGCTGATCCAGCGAATCATCTTCCTGGAAGGCCATCCAAACCTGCAAAAGCTGGATCCTCTGCGGATCGGGCAGAACCTGCGGGAAACGCTGGAATCCGACTTGGCTGCGGAACACGACGCCCGCACCCTGTATCTGGAAGCGCGGGAATACTGCTCCAGCGTCAACGACCAGGTGTCAAAGTCGTTGTTCGACGACCTGATCGAGGATGAGGAAGGCCATATCGACTTCCTGGAAACCCAGTTGCAGCTGTTCGACACGATCGGCGCCCAGAACTATGGCCAGCTGAACGCCAAGCCTGCCGACAAGGCCGAGTGATCGGCGCGGCCGTCCCCTGCCGGGGGCGGCCCTATCCCCGGACGCGGCGCAGCACGGCGAAGGCCAGCAGCGACGCGATCAGCATGGGGGCCGCGTCGGGCACCGGAACGGGCGCCAGCGGGGGAAGATCGGGATCCCCCGGAACTTCGATGATGGGATGGGTGGGTTTCGTCGGATCGACGGGCTTGGACGGATAGCCGGTGTCCGGCCGCGTCGAGGAAGAGTCGTCGATTCCGGGCACCGACGTATTCCCGCCGCCGGACGACCCGCCCGAGCTGCCGCTGCTGGACGACCCTCCGCTTCCGCCCCAGAAGGATGCCGTCCGGGCCACGGTGGGAGTGGCGCCCGATGCCCCCTGGTTCAGCGCCGCCATAACGGGACCGGCGGGGTCGCCCCACGTCGCATAGGGATCGACCAGCAGGTTGTAATTGGCATAGCCCGGCGGCACCTTGCCCTGCATCGGGCTGTCGTCGCCTATGACCAAGGTCATGTGGTCCCCGTATTGGTCACGCTGAACGACATGAACGGCGGGGCGAAATCCGATATTGGGAAAGAAATACAGGCACTGGTTCTCGACCGTGAAATGCGGCTGCATCGTGACACCCTAGACAACAGGTCGGCGGGCAGGGATGCAGACCGCCTGAAGCGGACCGGCTGCGGCACCGACAAACATAAACAATTGTTAACGACTCGTTAATAACTGGTCGGGTCGGTGTCGTAAATATGTCTAAAAAGTCATTAACGCGCCGCGTCCGCCCTGCGGAGGGTCAGTCCAGCCAGCGGCGCGCCAGATCCGGCAGTTCGTCGAAATGGCCGATCAGCGCATCCGGGGCCAGGCGAGAGATCGCCTCGCCCTCGGGTCCGAAGGATACCAGCGCCACCCTGACGCCCGCCGCCGCGGCGGTCTTGCGGTCGGTCTCGGTGTCGCCCACCAGGAAGGACGCGGCCAGGCTGCCCCCGGCCCGCTCGACCGCCGCGCGATAGGGACGCGGATCGGGCTTTCTGACCGGCAGCGTGTCGGCGGCGATCATGGACGCGAACCGCCCGCGCACCCCCAGGGCATCCAGCAGGGTCTCGGCCAGCGAACCGGGCTTGTTGGTGCAGACGGACAGGATATGCCCGTCGGCCTGCAAGCGGTCCAGGCACTCCTCGACCCCCGGATACAGCGTCGTATGAACCGCGATGTTCCGCCCGTAAAACTCCAGCAGGCGGGGATAATCCTCGTCCTCGGCCCCCGGCGGCAACAGCATGTCGGCGCCGATCCGGCCGTATCCGGCCCGCAGCATCGCCCGGCCGCCATGGAACGCCGTCAGCGCGTCGGCCACCGGGTCAAGGGCGACCTCGATCCCGCGCGAGGCGAAGCAGGCATTCGCCGCCGCGATCAGGTCGGCCGAGGTATCGGCCAGCGTCCCGTCCAGATCGAAGACCACCGTTCCCGCCATGCGCCTGTCCCTTTCCGCAACGATCCGACACCAAAGGTGAACGCCGGGGGCTTTCGCCCGCGCCCGGCCCCGATTAGAACGCCCGGCAAGGAATTTGAACAGCGAATGAGGGGCAGCATGGCGGACAATCCGGTGGCGATCGTGATCCTGGCGGCCGGTCAGGGCAGCCGGATGCAGTCGGACCTTCCCAAGGTGCTGCACCGGCTGGGCGGCGCGCCGCTGGTGGGCCATGCCCTGGCGGTGGCGCGGACGCTGGAACCCGAACAGGTGATCGTGGTCGCGGGCCATGGCGCCGATCAGGTGACCAAGGCCGTGGGCAAGATCGACCCCGACGCCCGGATCGTGCTGCAAGCCGAACAGCTGGGCACGGGCCATGCCGTCCGCCAGGCCCTGCCGGAACTGGAGGGCTTCGAGGGCAAGGTGATCGTCCTTTACGGCGACACCCCCTTTATCGGAGAGGATACGCTGGCCGCCCTTGCCTCGCACCCCTCGGACCTGGTTGTGCTGGGATTCGAAGCCGAGGATCCGGGCCGCTATGGCAGGCTGATCGTCTCGGGCCGCGGGCTGGAACGGATCGTCGAATACAAGGACGCCGACGCCGCGACGCGCGATATCGCCCTGTGCAATTCCGGCGTCATGGCGCTTGAGGCGTCGCTGCTGCGCCAGTTGATCGTGCGGCTGACGAACGAGAACGCCTCCGGCGAATACTATCTGACCGACCTGGTGGCGCTTGCCCGCGCGGAAGGCCGCAGCACCGATGTCGTCACCTGCGACGAATCCGAAACGCTGGGCATCAACACCCGCGCGGAACTGGCCGGCGCCGAAGCCGCCTTCCAGGACCGCGCCCGCCGTCAGGCGCTGGAAAACGGTGTGACGCTGTGCGATCCGGCGACGGTCTGGTTCGCCCTGGACACGGTGATCGGCCGCGACACGGTGATCGGCCAGAACGTCGTTTTCGGCCCCGGCGTCACGGTCGAATCGGGGGCCGAGA
Organism: Paracoccus sp. 22332; assembly: GCF_052045125.1. Lineage (NCBI taxonomy): Bacteria > Pseudomonadati > Pseudomonadota > Alphaproteobacteria > Rhodobacterales > Paracoccaceae > Paracoccus > Paracoccus sp. 22332. The sequence continues at coordinate 215,808 of NZ_JBQEOI010000006.1, read as the reverse complement.
TCCTGCCCTTCTGCCATCTGGAAGGCTGCCATATCTCGTCCGGCGCGACGGTCGGGCCGTTCGCCCGCCTGCGCCCCGGCGCGGAACTGGGCGGCGACGTGCATGTCGGCAACTTCGTGGAAATCAAGAACAGCGTGCTGGACGAGGGCGTCAAGGTCGGCCACCTGACCTATCTGGGCGACGCCCATGTGGGCGAGCGCACGAATATCGGCGCGGGCACCGTCACCTGCAATTATGACGGGGTGATGAAGCACCGCACCGACATCGGCGCGCGCGCCTTCATCGGCAGCGACACGATGCTGGTCGCGCCGGTCCGCGTGGGCGACGACGCCATGACCGGATCGGGGTCCGTCATCACCGCCGACGTGCCCGCCGGCGCCCTGGCCCTGGGCCGGGCCCGGCAAGAGAACAAGCCCGGCCTTGCCACACGCCTGATGGAAGCCCTGCGCGCGAAAAAGGAGTCCCGCTGATGTGCGGCATTATCGGCATCCTCGGATCGCACGAGGTTTCCCCACAACTGGTCGATGCGCTGCGGCGGCTGGAATATCGCGGCTATGACAGCGCGGGGGTGGCGACGGTCGATGCGTCCGGGCGGCTGGATCGGCGGCGCGCAGTGGGCAAGCTGGTGAACCTGTCCGACCGGCTGGTCCACGATCCCCTGCCCGGCCATATCGGCATCGGCCATACCCGCTGGGCCACCCACGGCGCCGCGACCGAGGTGAACGCCCATCCGCACCAGTCCGGCCCGGTGGCGGTGGTCCATAACGGCATCATCGAGAATTTCCGCGACCTGCGCGAGGAACTGTCGGCCCTGGGCATCCAGCCGCAGTCGCAGACCGACACCGAAACCGTGGCCCTGCTGACCGCGCATTACATGGACCAGGGCCTGCCCCCGGTCGAGGCCGCGCGCAAGACGCTGGCCCGGCTGCGCGGCGCCTTCGCGCTGGCCTTCCTGTTCGACGGCGAGGGCGACCTGATGGTCGCCGCGCGCAAGGGCAGCCCGCTGGCCATCGGCCATGGCGACGGAGAGATGTTCCTGGGATCGGACGCCGTGGCGCTGGCGCCCTTCACCGACCGGATCACCTATCTGGAAGACGGCGACCACGCGATCCTGACCCGCGCCGGGGTGCAGGTCTTCGATGCCGAGGGCAACCAGACCCACCGGCCCGAGGCCCGCATCGACACCGGCGCGACCGCCATCGATAAGGGGGGCTATCGCCACTTCATGGCCAAAGAGATCGCCGAACAGCCGGTGGTAATCGGCGACGTGCTGAACCATTACGTCAAGGGTGACCGGATCGTGCTGCCCGACGGGCTGGATTTCCGCGATGTCGACCGCATCAACCTGGTCGGCTGCGGCACCGCGCATCTGGCGGGCCATGTCGCGAAATACTGGTTCGAACAATTGGCGGGCCTGCCCTGCGACATCGACGTGGCGTCCGAGTTCCGCTATCGCGAACCTCCCCTGTCGCCCGGAAGCTGGTTCATCGCCGTCAGCCAGTCGGGCGAGACGGCCGATACGCTGGCCGCGCTGCACTATGCCAAGGATCACGTCGCCCGCACCGTCGGGCTGGTCAATGTCGGCACCTCGGCCATCGCGCGGGACTCGGATGTCGCCCTGCCCACCCTTGCAGGGATCGAGGTCAGCGTGGCGTCCTCGAAGGCCTTCACCTGCCAGTTGACGGTGCTGGCGATCCTGGCCCTGAAGGCCGCCCACGACCGGGGCCGCATCGACGACGCGGCGCTTGGCCGTCACCTGGCCGATTTGCGCAGCATTCCCGCGCTGATGCAGCAGGTGCTGAACCTGTCGGACGACTGCCGGGCGCTGTCGGAATGGCTGTCCCAGGCCCGCGACGTGCTGTTTCTGGGACGCGGCGCGCTGTATCCGGTGGCCTTGGAGGGCGCGCTGAAGCTCAAGGAGCTCAGCTACATCCACGCGGAAGGTTACGCATCGGGCGAGTTGAAGCATGGGCCGATCGCGCTGATCGACCGCGACGTGCCGGTGATCGTGCTGGCCCCGCATGACGCGCTGTTCGAAAAGACCGTCTCGAACATGCAGGAAGTGATGGCCCGCCACGGCCCGATCCTGCTGGTCTCGGACGAGGCGGGCCTTGCCTCGGCCAGCCACGGGGTTCAGGCAAGCCTGCGGATGCCCTCGGGCGGCGGGGTTTTCCAGCCGATCCTCTATGCGATCCCGATGCAGTATCTGGCCTATCACACGGCGGTCGCCAAGGGGACGGACGTGGACCAGCCCCGCAACCTGGCGAAATCGGTCACGGTGGAATGACCGGAAGGCGCGCGGGCCGGTCCCGCGCGCCCTGTCCTCATGCCACTTCGGCGCGGCCTTCGGCAGCGATGCGGGCGTCCAGTTCAAGCACCTGATGGACGGCATTGGCCGCCTCGGCACCCTTTTTAACGAAATGATCGCGGTAAAAGCCCGTCAGCAGTTCGGTTTCCTGATAGTTATGCGGCGTCAGCGAGACAGAAAAGCAGGGCACACCGGTTTCCAGCCCTGCGGTCATCAGGCCGTTGACCACGGCAGCGGCGACAAAATCGTGGCGATAGATGCCACCATCGACCACCAGGGCGGCAGCGACCACGGCGTCGTATGTGCCGGTCTGGGCCAGCTTCTTGGCCAGCAGCGGCATCTCGAACGCGCCCGGCACGTCATAGGCCACAACCTCGGCGCCGGGAATCAGGCGCTGCTGTTCGGCGAGGAAACCGTCATAGGCGCGATCCACGACATCGGAATGCCAGCGGGCCTTGATGAAGGCGATACGGGGGGTCTTGTGGGTCATCTTTCAGGAACCTTACGTTAGCTTGCGTATGGTCCCAGGACATCGAGCCATGACCGTGCCAAGGGGCGAACGCGGCCACGGTTCTCTTTCATCCAGACTATACTGTCGGCCCCGGAGTTTCACCGGATCTGCTGACCCCCCTGTTGCCAAGGGGCGCTCGCGGGCTGTCACCGCCGGTGGGGAATTGCACCCCGCCCTGAGAACGGATTTTGAATAACACGCCCCGACCCGTCCGCCAAGAGGCTTGGCGTTCACCCGACCTGGGACAGGGCCTGCCGGACCGCGGCGCGCAGGTCGTCCTCGCCATAGGGCTTGCACAGCAGCACGGTCTGCGGCGGGCAGGCCGCAGGCAGGGTGCTGTCGCCGGTGGCATAGACCACCGCCAGGCCGGGCCGGATGTCCACCGCCCGCTGCGCCAGGTCGTTGCCGTTCATGTCGGGCAGGCCCAGGTCGGTCAGCAGCAGATCGAAGGCCTGGCCCTCCAGGCTGGACAGCGCGGGCGCGGCCTTGCCCGCCTGGGTGACGGTATAGCCCATCTCCTCCAGCATGATGGCGGTGTCGGCGCGGATCAGGGCGTTATCCTCGACCAGCAGGATCGAGACGGGGCGGTCGCCCGCCGGATCCGCGTCCCTGCGCGGTTCGGACGCCCGTTCGGCATCAGCCGCCTGGCGGGCCTGCCGGGCGTTGGCGATGACATGGCGCAGGCGCCGCGCCAGGGTCTCGCGCGGATAGGGTTTCGACAGCAGTTCGACCCCCGGATCCAGCCTGCCGCCATGGACGATCGAGTTTTCCGTATAGCCTGAGGTGAACAGCACCCCCAGCCCCGGCAGGATCTGCTGCGCGCGCCGCGCCATGTCGCGGCTGGACAGCCCGCCGGGCATCACCACGTCGGTGAACAGCACGTCGATATGCAGCCCGCTTTCCACGACCGCCAGACCCGCCTGCGCATCCCGCGCCGTCAGCACCTCGTATCCCAGCGATTCCAGCAGATCGACCACGGTGGCGCGCACGGCCTCGTCATCCTCGACCACCAGGATGGTTTCCGTGCCGCCGACGATGGGGCCGTCGAACAGCGGGGCGTCGGTATCCTCGTCGCTGTCCGATCGCGGCAGATAGATGCGCACGGTCGTTCCTTCGTTCGGTTCGCTGTAGACGGACACATGCCCCCCCGATTGCTTGACGAAGCCATAGACCATGGACATGCCCAGGCCCGTCCCCCGCCCTTCCGGCTTGGTGGAATAGAAGGGATCGAAGATCCGCTCCAGCACCTCGGGGGTCATGCCGCAGCCGGTGTCGGTCACGGCCAGCATCACGTAATCCCCGGCCGAGACATCGCCCGCAGCCAGGGCATAGATCTCGTCCAGCCGCTTGTTCGCCATTTCGATGGTCAACTGGCCGGGGCCGTCCATCGCATCGCGGGCATTGATCGCCAGGTTCAGAAGCGCGCTTTCCAGTTGCGCGCGGTCCACGCAGATGTTCCACAACCCCTGCGGCACGATCACCTGGACCTCGACCGCCTCGCCCAGCGACCGGCGCAGCAGGTCGTCCATCTCGGTCACAAGACGGGCGGGCTGGATCACCCGAGGCTCCAGCGGCTGACGGCGCCCGAAGGCCAGAAGCTGGCTGGCCAGCTTGGCGCCGCGCGCGACGGCCGACAGCGCGTTTTCGACCCGCTGGCTGGCCCTGGCATTGCCGTCGCAATCTTTTGCCAGCATCTGAAGACTGCCCGCGATCACCTGCAAGAGATTGTTGAAATCATGGGCCACGCCGCCGGTCAGCTGCCCCATGGATTCCATCTTCTGCGACCGATGCAGCGCCTGTTCCGTCTTGCGGTGCTGTTCGATCTCGTCCGCGACGCGGGCCTCCAGCGTCTCGTTCAGGCGGCGCAACTGATCCTCGGCCCGCTCGCGATGGGCGATCTGGCGTTGCAGATCCTCGGCCTGGGCCTGCAACTGCGCCTCGGTCAGGCGCTGTTCGGTGATGTCGGTATGAACGCCCACCCATTCGCTGATCCGGCCCGCATCGTCGCGCGTCGGCACCGCGCGGATCCTGAAGATGCGGTATTCGCCGTCCGCGCAGCGCAGCCGGTGTTCCCATTCAAAGGTCGATTGCGCCGCAAGCGCCTGCCGCCATTCCTGGATCGTGGGCGCGCGGTCGTCGGGATGGACCGCATCGGCCCAGCCATAGCCCTGATAGGCATCGAAATCCTGGCCGGTCAGCGCCGCCCAGCCGCGCTGTTCCCCCTCCATCCGACCATCGGGAGAGTTGGTCCACAAGACGCTGTGGATCGCCTCGACCGCCGCGTGGAAGCGGTTGTTGCTGTCGCGCAGCCGGTTTTCGGTCAGCTTGCGATCCTCGATGTCGATCAGGATCATGTAGACGCCGTCGATCCGGTCGTCCCGCGACCTCCGCGGCAGGCAGCGCATTTCCAGGTGGCGGGGCCGGTCGCCGGGAAGATGCACGACCGCATCGACATTCACCGTCTCGCCCAGCAGGGCGCGGTCCAGCATGTCCTGGGTCTGGGCGGCCTGCCCCGCGCCCAGGATATCCTCGATCCGCTTGCCGATCACCTGCTCATGGGTGACGCCGAACACTTCCAGATAGCACTGGTTGGCAAAGCGGAAGACCAGCGATTTGTCCAGGAAGGCCACCAGGATCGGCAGCGCGTCGGACAGGTGGTAAAGCTCGGCCCGGCTTTCGGCCAGCGCATCGCGGGCGCGCACGGTTCCGGTGATGTCCAGCACGGTGCACAGGACGCCGTCCACGCCCACGCCGGATTCGCCGTAGATGGGGGTATAGAACAGGTCGAAGATCACGTCCTCGGGCTGGCCGTTGCGGTTCAGCACCATCGGCTGCTCGCGGAAGGCCTGCACCTCGCCCCGCATTCCCCGTTCCAGAACGGCGCGGTTGAAGTCCCAGATTTCCGGCCAGATGTCGGGCACCGTGCCGCCCAAGGCGCGCGGATGATAATTGCCCGCGATCTCGATATAGCTGTCGTTATAGATCATCACATGATCCGGCCCCCACATCAGAACCTGGGGGATCGGAGAGTTGACCAGAGAGTTGACCTTGATCCGCAGATTGGCGGGCCAGTCCTGGATCGGTCCCAGGGACGTGCGCGACCAGTCGAACCGGCGCACCAGCTCTCCGCAAAGGCCGCCGCCGACAGGCCAGGACGGAAGGGGCAGGTCTGTCGTCGTCATCGCGCACCGCAAATCCAGATGTGAGGCCGGAAATTAGGCACGGATCGCGCAGGCTGCAAGCGGCGACGACCCGACAGGACGGACGGTGAACCAAAATAAATCGGGGCGGCCGGGCCGGGCCGCCCCGCAGACAGCAATCAGAAGGTGAAATCGCTCAGATCCAACTGGCTGCGCTGCATGTCGTCGATAGTGATCGTGGTGTTGCGGTCCAGCGTCAGCACCAGATCGGTGCCCTGCTGGCGGGCCGTGGCGATCACCTGGCTGACCTGGGCACGGCTGAAATCGTCCAGCTCGATCCGGTCCAGGCCGTTCTGGAAATCGACGATACGGTCGCGCCCGTCGCCGCGTTCGAATTCGAACACATCGGCGCCCGCGCCACCGTTCAGGATATCGTTGCCCGTGCCGCCTTCAAGCCGGTCGTTCCCCGCGTCGCCCCACAGAAGGTCGTTGCCGCTGCCGCCCTCCAGGTCGTCGTTGTCGGCTCCGCCTTGCAGGCGGTCGTTGCCGCGCCCGCCGTCCAGTTCGTCGCGGCCCGCGCCGCCAGACAGCGAGTCGTTGCCGTCGCCGCCGTCCAGTTCGTCATGGCCGGCCTGGCCCCACAGGCGGTCGTTGCCGCGGCCGCCCTCGATGTCGTCATTGCCGTCGCCGCCATACAGCCGGTCGTGGCCGTCGCCGCCGAAGATGTCGTCATTGCCGCGATGGCCATTGATGACGTCGTTGCCGCGCAGCCCCGCCAGCCAGTCCGACAGAGAGGTGCCGTTGATGATGTCCGCCGCGTTGGTGCCCGTCTTGCGTGCCATATGCCTGTTCCTTTTCTTCCAGGGGGCCGCGCGCCCGACGGGTGCGGCCCGGTGATGAGAATCAGGATTAACTTATGCGTGCTGACAGGCCCCTGACCGCGAATGTCAGGGTTTTGTCAGGCCCGCTCGGCTACGATCGGCGGCATGAGACACCTGCTCGCCCTTGCCCTGTCCGTGACCATCCCCGCCGCCGCTGGCGGGCAGCAGAATCCCTTGCCCGATTTCGAAGCCGCCCAGACCGCCGTCGAACGCGGCGAGATCCTGCCGCTGGCGCAGATCCTGCGGCAGCTGGACAGCGAACATCCCGGCACCGTGGTCGAGGTCGAGCTTGAATATGAAGACGGAATCCGTGTCTATGAGGTCGAACTGATCACCCCGGAGGGCCTTCTGATCGAGGTCGACATCGACGCCGCCACCGGCGAGATCCTGAAGATCGAGGAGGAATACGACGACTGATGCGCGCCCTTGTGGTCGAGGATGACCGTCGTATCGCCGCCGACCTGGCCCGCGCGCTTGAATCCGCAGGGTTCCGGGTCGAGCATGTCGAGGACGGCGAAACCGCCTGGTTCCGCGGCGGGACCGAGAACTATGACCTGATCGTCCTGGATCTGGGCCTGCCGCGCCTGGATGGGTTGACTGTGCTGAAACGCTGGCGCGCCGAGGGCTGCGAAAGCCCGGTCCTGATCCTGACCGCGCGCGGCGCCTGGACCGAACGGGTCGAGGGCATCGACGCGGGCGCCGACGATTACCTGCCCAAGCCCTTTCGGATGGAGGAGCTGATCGCCCGCGCCCGCGCCCTGGTGCGGCGGTCGGGGGGGCGGGCGGCCTCGGTCCAGCAGGTGGGCGACGTGTCGGTGGATCTGAATCGCATGTCGGTCGCTGTGGCGGGCGTGCCGGTGGCTGTCACCCCGCTGGAATACCGGCTGCTGTCCTATCTGACGCTGCACCGCGACCGCACCGTGCCGCCCTCGGAACTGCTGGAACACCTGTATGGCGACGACGACTCGCGCGACGCCAACGCATTGGAGGCCGTGATCGCCCGGCTGCGCCGCAAGATCGGGCCGGGGGTGATCCATACCCGGCGCGGTTTCGGCTATGACCTGGGTGCCGCGGGCTGATGCGGCGGTCGCTGCGGCTGCGGCTGCTGGTCGTCGGCGCCTGCGCCATCGTGGCGACCCTGGGGGGCGCGGCGTTGGGGCTGGCCCTGCTGTTCGAACGCCATGTGGAACGGGTGGCGGTGAACGACCTGGAAGCGCGCGCCCTGACACTGGCGGGGATCGTGGAATACGACGCAGAAAGTGTGCCGCGCCTGACTGCGCCGTCGACGGACCGGCTGTATCAACAGCCATTCTCGGGCCAGTACTGGCAGGTCGCCCTGGCGGATCAGGTGCAGCGGTCGCGGTCGCTGTGGGACTATACCCTGCCGATGGACCGCCCCGCCCCCGCGCCGGGACGCAGCGACGTGCTGGATCTGCCCGGCCCGCAGGGCGAACGGCTGCTGGCGGTGGAACAAAGCCTGCTGGTCGGGCGCGGCCCCCGGCCCCTGACGATGCGCATCATCGTCGCTTCGGACAGGGCGGTGCTGACGGCGGCGCGGCGGGGTTTCCTGGGCGACCTGATGCCCTATCTCGCCTTCCTGTCCCTGCTGCTGATGGCCGGATCCTGGCTGCAAATCCGCATCGGCCTGGCCCCCCTGGCCGAGGTCGCGGACCGTGTGCGGGCCCTGAGCCAGGGGCAGCGGTCGCGCATCGGCACCGACCTGCCGGACGAGATGCTGCCCCTGTCGCGACAGTTGGACGCCCTGCTGGACGCGCGCGACGCCGAACTGCTGCGCGCGCGGCACCGGGCGGGCGATCTGGCGCATGGCTTCAAGACCCCCCTCCAGGCACTGCTGGGCGATGCCGGCACCCTGCGCCGCCGAGGAGAGCCGGAAATCGCGGGCAGCATCGAAACCGTCGTCACCGCGATGCGGCGGCTGGTCGACCGCGAACTGGCCCGCGCCCGCATCCAGTCCGACCGCCACGCGGCCGAGGCTGATCCGGCCGCCGTCCTGGCCCGGTTGGTCAAGGTGCTGAAACGCACCCCCAGGGGCGCCGGGATCGACTGGCGGACCCGCGTTGCCGACCCCACCCCGCGCGCCCGCATCGACCCCGACGACCTGACCGAGGCGCTTGGCGCGCTGCTGGAAAACGCCATGCAGCACGCGGACAGCCGGGTCGAGGCGGTCGTGGCCCGGAAGAACGGCGGCGTCGCCATCTCGATCTGCGACGACGGGCCGGGCGTGCCCGAGGACGCGCTGTCCCTTCTGCCGCAACGCGGAATGCGGCTGGACGAGACCAGCGAGGGCCAGGGCATCGGCCTGGCTATCGTGCGCGACATCGCCGACGCCGCCGGGGGACAGTTGTCGCTGACCAATACCCGCCCCGGCCTGTGCGTCGAACTGACGCTGGAAGCCGCACCGCCCCGCCGGTAAGCTGGCCCGAACACGGGGGGAGACATGACACGGAACGGCGGCGCATTGCTAGTGGATTGCCTGATGGCGCTTGGCGCGACCAAGGCCTTCGGCATACCGGGCGAAAGCTATCTGGCGGTGCTGGACGCGCTGCACGACACGCAGGGGCGGCTGGACTTCGTGCTGTGCCGCCACGAAGGCGGCGCCGCGTTCATGGCCGCAGCCTGGGGCAAGCTGACCGGGCAGCCCGGCATCTGCATGGTGACGCGCGGGCCGGGCGTCACCAACGCCGCCATCGGCATCCACACCGCGATGCAGGACAGCGCGCCGATGCTGGTGCTGGTGGGCCAGGTGGCGACCTGCATGACCGGGCGCGAGGCGTTCCAGGAAATCGACTATCCCGCCGTCTTCGGCAGCATGGCCAAATGGGCGGTCCAGATCGACCGCGCGGGCCGCATCCCGGAAATCCTGGCCCGCGCCTGGAAAACCGCGACGACCGGCCGCCCCGGCCCCGTCGTGATCGCCCTGCCCGAGGACATGCTGACCGCGACCACCGACGCGCAGCCCCTGACCGGCCCGTCCCGGATCGCCGAACCGGCCCCCCTGCCCGCCGCCCTGGACCAGACCCTTGCCCTGCTGGCCCAGGCCAGGCGCCCGCTGATCCTGACCGGAGGCTGCACCTGGACGGCCGAGGGCAAGACCGCCCTGCAACGCTTTGCCGAGGCGTCCGACATCCCCGTCCTGGCCGCCTTCCGGTTCCAGGACTGCTTCGACAACACCTCGCCGGTTTACGCGGGCGAGGCGGGCGTGGGGATGCCGCCCCATGTCCGCCGCCTGATCGCCGAATGCGACGTGCTGCTGGCCATCAACGTGCGCTTCGGGGAAATGACGACCGACGCCTATACCCTGCTGCGGGTGCCGCAGCCGGAACAGGTGCTGATCCACGCCCATGCCTCGGATGCCGAGATCGGCAAGATCTATCAGCCGCGCCTGGGCATCCAGGCGGGGCCGAACGCGCTGGCCCATGCGCTGCGGCCCGTCACGGGACCGTGGGCCGACTGGCGCAAGGCCGCGCGGTCGGGTTATTTGGCCTCGATGCAGGCGCCCGCGCAGCCGTCGCCGGTGGACATGGTCGCGGTCATGGACCACCTGCGCCAGACCCTGCCCGAGGACGCGATCCTGACCAACGGCGCGGGAAACTTCGCGGTCTGGCCCAACAAGTTCTTCGCCTTCGGTCCCAGGACGCGGTTGCTGGCGCCGCAATCCGGCGCGATGGGCTATGGCCTGCCCGCCGCCATCGCCGCGAAGATCGCCCATCCCGCGCGGACAGTGGTCTGCTTCGCGGGCGACGGCGATTTCCAGATGTCCTGCGCGGAACTGGCGACGGCCGCGCAGGCGGGCGCGCAGCCCATCGTGCTGGTTCTGAACAACGGCATCTACGGCACCATCCGCGCGCATCAGGAACGGACCTATCCCGCGCGCGTGTCAGGCACGACCATGCAGAACCCCGACTTCGTGATGCTGGCGAAAGCCTATGGCTTCCATGCCGAGCGGGTGACCGCAACCGGCGATTTCGCGGCCGCCTTCGCGCAGGCAATGGCATCGAAAACCGGCGCGCTGCTGGATCTGGACATCTCGCCCGAGGCGCTGACCCCGCGCCAAACCCTGACCCAGATGCGGGAAGCGGCCTTGGCGAAGCAGGAAGAATAGGGTCGGCGCTGCCGGTTTCCGGCCGGGGCGCCCAGCGGCCCTGGACCGGCTGGGCATGGCGGGGCGAGGGCGATGGCCCAGCCAGCCCTGCGGATCAAACCCTAGACAGCCACCCCGTGACGCCCTGCCAGATCGGTGAAGAACTGCCAGGCCACCCGGCCCGACCGTCCGCCGCGCGTCGCCTGCCATTCGATCGCCTCGGCCCGCAGGCTGTCGGCGTCGATGACCAAGCCATAAGCGTCGCAATAGGCCCGGACCATCGCCAGGTATTCGTCCTGCGAACAGGGATGGAAGCCCAGCCACAGCCCGAAGCGGTCCGACAGGGAAACCTTTTCCTCGACCGCCTCGCCGGGATGGATGGCCGTGGCGCGTTCGTTGTCGATCATGTCGCGGGGCATCAGGTGGCGGCGGTTCGAGGTCGCGTACAGGATCACGTTCGCGGGACGCCCGCTGATGCCGCCGTCCAGAACCGCCTTCAGCGACTTGTACTGCGTGTCGTCATGGCTGAAGGACAGGTCGTCCGAAAACAGCAGGAACCGCTTGTCCCTGGCCTGACCCAGGATCGCCAGCAGCCGTCCCACCGATCCCAGGTCGTCGCGGGCGATTTCCACCAGCACCAGGGGCAGGCCCTGGGCGACGGCCTCGGCATGGACGGCCTTGACCAGCGATGACTTGCCCATCCCCCGCGCGCCCCACAGCAGGGCGTTGTTCGCGCCGAAGCCGCGCGCGAATTGCAGCGTGTTGTCCAGCAGGATCTGCTTGGCCCGGTCGATGCCGATCAGCTGCACCAGATCGACGCGGGCCACGGTGGCCACGGGTTCCAGCCGGTCGGGATCGGGATTCCAGACGTAGGCATCCGCCTCGGCAAAGCTGGGCGCGGGAATGGGCGGCGGGGCAAGGCGCTCCAACGCCTCGGCGATTCGGCGCAGATCGTCGGGCATCAGGCGTCCTCGTCCCACAATCCTTGGGCGCGCAGTTCCTTTTCGCGCGTCTTTTCGATGCGCCGGACGATCTGGATCGAAATCTCGTAAAGCCCGTAGATGACCGAGAACAGCACAAGCTGGCTGCCCACATCCGGCGGCGTCAGGCAGGCCGCCAGGGTCAGGATGATGATCACCGCGTAACGGCGCGTGCTGGCCAGCGTCTCGGCCGAGACCAGCCCGGCCCGGCCCATCAGCGCCAGGGCCACGGGCAACTGGAAGGACAGCCCGAAGGCCAGGATGAAGCGCGTCGTCAGGTTCAGGTATTCGCTGACCGACCCCTGGAAGACGATCCCGGCCAGGTGGCTGTTCCCGGCCGCCGCCCCCGCGGGATCATCGGGCAGCGCCAGCGGCCCCTGCTGGAAGCCCAGGAAGAACGAGAACACCATCGGCAGGATGACGTAATAGGCGAAGGCCGCCCCCAAGCCGAACATCACCGGCGAGGCTACCAGGAACGGCAGGAAGGCCCGCTTTTCGCTGCGATACAGGCCGGGCGCGATGAAGCGCCACAACTGATAGCCGATCACCGGAAAGGCCAGGATGAAGCCGCCGAAGAACGAGATGCGGATGGCGACGGTAAAGCCTTCCTGCAATTTCAGCAGGATCAGCCCGCATTCCTGGCCGCGATCTTCCAGCGCGGCGCAGATCGGCCGGGTCAGGAAGTTGTAGATCGGATTCCAGACCAGATAGCACAGGATCATCGCCACCACGAAGGCCAGGGCCGACCAGACCAGGCGGGTGCGCAGTTCCTTGAGATGCTCGATCAGCGGGGCCGAGCTGTCATCCAGCTCATCGAGGTTTTGCGATGACACTTAATGGTCCTTCATGTCCGAACGGCGGACACCGGCAATGCGGCGCGGGCTGTCGTTCGCCGCAGCCATCGGGGCCGGGATCGGGGCGGCGGCGGGTTCGTTCGCGGCCTGCAAGGCGGCAGGCACCGGCGGCGCGTCCATGGGGCGTGTATCGGCAGGTGGCGTGTCGACCGGCGCGGCGGGCGCCGCCGGGTCGGGCGTGGCGCGGGTCGATTTGTCCAGGCTGGCCTTGGGATCCCATTGCTCGAACCGGGTCGCGGCGCGGTCCAGGGCGTCAAGGCCCAGCGATTTTTTCGAGGTCAGGTTCTTCAAGTCCCTGATATCCTTGGTCACGTCATTGATGCCGCTGCCCTTGGCGGCATCCTCCATCGCGCTTGTGAATTCGCGCGCCATGGACCGCGCCCGCGCCGTGATCCGGCCCAGCGTGTGAAACAGCTTCGGCAAATCCTCGGGACCGATGACGATCAGCGCGACGACACCGATCAGCAGCAGTTCGCTCCACCCGACATCAAGCATTCTGGAACCCCTGTCCCGGTCGCGGGATCAGACGCGGGGTTCGTTTTGCGGGGTGACGTCGCGCGCCTCGGCGCCGGGCACGGGCTGGACGGGGGTGGTGGGCTGGACGGGCTTGTCCAGGGCGGCGTTGCGTTCGGCGTTCGTTTCGGCGTTGCCGTCGTTGATGCCCTTCTTGAAGGCGGTGATGCCCTTGCCGAATTCGCCCATCAGCGAGGATACCTTTCCGCGGCCGAACAGGACCAGGACCACGATGGCGATGACGAGCAGTGCCATGGGGGACGGTGCGTGCATTGCAGTTCTCCAGTTCCAGGGTCAGGCCAGTGACCTGGGATAAAACCAATCTGCGGAATATAGGGTCTTAGCCTCCGCAGCGAAACCCCAACTGCCATGATTCGGGGCGCTCGTCATTAATCTGCGACAAACTGACGGTATTTTGAAAGCCCTGCCCCCGGCCGCCCGGCTTGGCAGGGCCGGGCGTGCGGGCCATAAGACGGAATGGACCTGTCGCTGTATGTCACCGCCTTCGTCACGCTGTTCGTGGTGATCGACCCGATCGGTCTGGCGCCGGTGTTCATCGCCCTGACGCCCGGCATGGGCGCCGCGCAGCGCCGCCGCATCGGCTTTCGCGCCCTGGCCATCGCCGCCGTCCTGATGATGATCTTCGGCTTCGCGGGCGAATCGATCCTGGGGGCCATCGGCATCTCGATTTCCGCCTTCCGCATCGCCGGGGGGCTGCTGCTGTTCCTGACCGCGCTGGACATGCTGTTCGAACGCCGGACCGAACGGCGCGAGAACCAGGGAGAGGCCGATCCGCTGCATCACGACCCGTCGGTCTTTCCGCTGGCGATGCCGCTGCTGGCGGGTCCGGGAGCGCTGGCCTCGATGATCCTGCTGATGGGGGAATCGCCCGGCATCGGACACATGGTCATGGTGAATGCGGTGATGCTGTCGGTGCTGGCCATCGCCATGGCGCTGTTCGTGATCGCCACGCCGCTGGCCCATGCCTTGGGGCGCACCGGGGTGATGGTGGTGACGCGCCTGCTGGGGATGCTGCTGGCGGCGCTGTCGGTGCAGTTCGTGATCGACGGGCTGAAGGGATCGGGGTTGTTCTGATGACCGGGGACGACACCATGCAGCTTGTCTATTATGGCCTGCTTCTGCTGGTGATCGGCGGCGCGATGATCTTCGAACTGGCGGGACGCGGCGGGCAGGTGCTGCGCCAGATCATGCTGTGGGCGGTGATCTTCGCGGGCGCGACGCTGGCCGCGAACTGGTATCTGGACGGCAACGCCCCGCGCCAGCAGGTGCTGGAAGGGGGCCGGATCGAGATCCCGGTGGGCCGCGACGGCCATTTCCACCTGACCGCCCTTGTCAACGGACAGGAGGTGCGCTTCATGGTCGATACCGGCGCGTCATCCATCGCGCTTGGCCCGGCGGATGCGCGGCGCGTGGGGCTGGATCCCGACGGGCTGGCCTATGTCGGCACGGCGATGACCGCGAACGGAAGGGTCCAGACCGCCCCGGTCACCATCAAGGAAATCGCCATCGGCGACATTGTGGACCGCAATGTCCGCGCCTGGGTGATCGGCGCCGATCTGGACGGATCGCTGCTGGGCATGTCCTATCTGCGCACCTTCGCCCGCGTCAGCTTCGAGGGCGACCTGCTGGTCCTGGAACGCTAGTCCAGCGCCAGCGGCGGCGTCAGGCCGCTGTTCTCAAGATGCCAGACCGCCTGCCATCGCCCGTCCCGGCGATCCAGCGTCAGAAAATTGCGTTCGGCGACATAGCGGTGCTTCTGGCCCGGCAGGGGTCGGATCGCGATGGGATGCCCCCGCAAGGGCGCATCGCCAAGCCCCGCGAACAGCCCAAGCGCGCGGGCATAGGCACCGGGCGGGGCGCGATGCGAGATGCCGGAGGCGACAAGCTGGTGGATCTTCGTGTCCTCCGGTCCCATCTCGGCCCGCGTGGCCAGGTGGATTTCGCCTGACAGGACCGTGACCGGGGCCGCCTGCCGCATCCGCAGGATCTGGCCCAGCATCCGCCGCCATTCGTCGCGATGGGCGTGGCTTTGCCATTGGTCGCGCAGGTCGTCCTCGTAATGCTGCATCCGGGGGATCACCATCATCAGCGATTCCAGCAGCGACAGGCGCGGCCCCAACAGCGGGACGCTGGACACCATGAAGACGTGATCGCCCGAGGGCCGCAGCGATTCGACCGCCGCCCAGCCCGCATCGCCCATCACCCGGCGGCGGTGGCGTTCCGACCGCAGGTCCGGGGCGAACAGCGTCACCCCCGGCAGGTCGCGCCGCCAGCCCAGATTGCTGCCGGTGGGGTCCATGAACAGCGCCGGCACGTCAGCATCCGTCGCGCCGTGCTGGAACAGCAGATACATGCGCCGCGCCACCGAAAACAGCGCCTGCCCCACCGCCGAGGCCGTGCGGCTTTCGGGCAGCGACCCCCACCCGTCGCAAATGTCGTGATCGTCCCAGACCGACAGAGAGGGCAGGCTGGCGAACAGGCCGGCGCATCCTTCCGCCGCCAGCACCATCAGGTAACGCTGGACGAATTTCGCCTCGAGGTGACGGGTCAGATCCTTCAGATCCGCAGGGGCGGGGTGGTCGGGAACCCGGTCGGGCCAGCCCTCGGACAGGGGGTGGCCGTGGGTCGCCTCGTCCGCATAGATCTGGTCGCCGCCTTGCAGCAGCAGGGCGAAGGGCGCGCGGGCGTGATCCTGGGCCAGCCGCGCCCACATCCGGTTGCGCTCGGACCCGTCGCGGTCCAGATCGCCGTTCTCCTCTCCGTTGCAGGACACGAAGGCGATGCGGATGTCGGCGTCCAGACAGGTCTCCACCGGATGATCGCGCCCGTCCAGGCTGTATCCGGCCTCGCCCGCAGCCAGGACGAAATCGTGCCGCCAGACCGACAGCCCCGCCACCTGCGCCAGCAGCAACGGCGCGACCGCCCCGGCCAAGGTGGTCAGCGCGCCCGGCGGAGGCGCCGCCTCGGGCCGGACCGAAATCGCCGCCAGGCGCATGCCATCGCCATCGCAGCCCCGGAAATGCAGGATCGGACCCGCGAAACCGTCATTCTGAACCATCGGTTCGTGTTGTCCCTGCCTGTACGTTCGAGGTCTTAGATAGGCGCTTGTGTCGGAAATGCACCCCGGATCAGGCTTTCAGCGGCACGGTTTGCGCCAAGGCGGCGGAAAGGCGCGACAGGCCGGGCGCCAGCGGGAACAGATCGGCCTGCAAGGCGTGATAGATATCGGGCTTGCCCTGGAACTGCCCCGCGGCAACGGGTCCGCCCGATTCGGGGAACCAGCCGCCCCGGTCGTGGTCGATCAGGGCGTCGTCCGCAAAGCGCCATAACCGGCGATACCAGTCCTCGTCCTCGGGGCATGGGTCCAGCTTGATCAGGGCGGCAAGCGCGCCGATCGCCTCGGTCACGGGCCACCAGTATCGGTCGGGGCGCGCCACCGTGCCATCCGCGCCCAGCGTATAGGCCAGCCCGCCCTGTCCCATCCAGGCGTCGGACAGCGCCGTTTCGACCAGCAGCCGGGCCTGCCGGGGCGCGTCCGGGTCGGGCCGCCCCGCCAGATCCCAATATTGCAGAAGCAGACGCGCCATCTCGAACGAATGGCCTGGGGTGGTGCCCGCCGGGCGGAACATCGGATTGCCCTCATACCCCGGATCGGGGCGCCAGTCGGCATCGTAATGTTCCGGGATGCGCCAGCCATGCGCCGCCGCCTGGCCCGCGATGAAGAACTTCAGGATGCCGCCCGCGCGGCGCAGGTATTCGCTGTCGCCCGTCGCCTCATGCGCGGCCAGCAGCGCCTCGACCCCGTGCATGTTGGCGTTCATGCCGCGATAGGTGGAAAACGGCTGCCAGTCGCGGGTGAATTCGTCGCGGAACAGCCCCGCATCGGCGTCCCAGAAGCGATCCTCCAGCACCTGCGCGATGTCGTCCAGCAGCCGGTCGGCATCGGGATGGCCCGCCAGCTTGGCGGTCGAGGCCGCCAGCAGCACGAAGACATGGCCGTAAGCCAGCTTGGTGCCGTCCGCCACCGCCCCCTCCGCCACTGCCCCCTCCGACAGCGCCCAGACATAGCCGCCGTGACGGCCGTCGCGATGCCCGCGCCACAGCGCCGCCATCCCCCGGTCGACGATGCCCGCCCGGTCGGGCCGTCCCGCCAGTTGGCCCAAGCCATAGGAATGGACCAGCCGCGTCGTCGCATGCAGTTCCTGGAGGCCCCCCGGCAGGGGGCGGCCCGCGTTGTCCAGCGGGACCAGCCCGCCCTTCGGCCCGGCGCTTGCGTCGAAGAAATCCAGCGACCGGCGCGCGTCGTCGGCCAGATAGGCCCGGTGCGCCGAATCGTGCAGCCAGGGTCGACGATCCCTGCCAAGCCACGCCTGTTCCACCTTTGATCCCCCTTGCACCGGCGCATATCTGCGCAAAAGTTTTCAGTTGCGACAGCGACTTGCAAGGAATTTCGTGGTCGGCCCCTTGCAATCCGCGCCGGGCTGCGCCACCTGTTTCCCCAGCGGAACCGGGCCCCTCTGGCGACAGCAATGTCGTGATGTCGGAACCGCATCGAGCGTGCCTCGATGCAAGTGGCCCTGTCCCGGCGAAGCCCCTGGCATCGAAGCACTACAGCAACGATGAGGGCAAGATGGAAATTCTGTTACTTCTGGTCATGGGCAAGCCGCTGTGGATGTGGCTGCTGTTCCTGACCCTGGTCGTGGCGCTTCTGGCGTTCGACCTTGGCGTGCTTCACAAGGACAATCACGAAATCGGCGTCGCGGAAAGCCTGCGCATGTCGGCGATGTATATCGTCCTGGGCCTGGGCTTTTCGGGCTTCGTCTATTGGCAGATGGGGACCGAGGCGACCGCCCAGTACCTGACCGCCTTCGTGGTCGAAAAGACCTTGGCGATGGACAATATCTTCGTCATCGCTCTGATCTTCGGCTTTTTCGCCGTGCCCCGCGAATACCAGCACCGGGTGCTGTTCTGGGGCATCCTGGGGGTGATCGTGCTGCGCGGCATCATGATCGGCTTGGGCGCGACCATCGTCGAGAACTATCACTGGGTGCTGTATCTGTTCGCGCTGTTTCTGGTGTTCACCGGCATCAAGATGCTGTTCGCCAAGGAAGGCGACCACGACCTGCACGACAACAAGCTGGTGCAGTTCATGCGCCGCCGCTTCCACGTCACCGACGATTTCCATGGCGACAGGTTCATCGTGAAGCTGCCCGATTCCCGCACGGGCAAGCTGGTCCGCCATGCCACCCCCCTGCTGCTGGCCCTGGTGATGATCGAGATCGCCGATCTGGTCTTTGCCGTGGATTCGGTCCCGGCGGTGTTCACGATCACGACCGATCCCTATCTGGTCTATACCTCGAACATCTTCGCGATCCTCGGCCTGAGGGCGCTGTATTTCGCCCTGGCCGCGATCCTGCACCGCTTCAGCTATCTGAAATACGCGCTGTCGCTGCTGCTGGTGTTCATCGGGTCCAAGATCTTCATCGCCGACCTGATGGGCTGGGAAAAGTTCCCGCCGACCTGGTCGCTGGGCATCACCTTCGCGATCCTGGGCGCCGGCATCCTGTTTTCGCTGTGGAAAACCAACGGCAACAAGCCCCAGCCGCTGACCTCGCACAACACGGGAAAATAAGCAAAAATCCCTTGGCAAGGCGCCCGCGACGGCGCCTTGCCTGCCGATTCCGGCCCGCAGGCGGCCTTCATGCCTTTGCACCGGCGCGCGCTTCGTGCAGATTGCGGAAAGCCTGACTTGTTGGACAAAGTGAACCGATGCTTCTGGAAATTCTCATC
The DNA here is from genome assembly GCF_052045125.1 of Paracoccus sp. 22332. Taxonomy (NCBI): domain Bacteria; kingdom Pseudomonadati; phylum Pseudomonadota; class Alphaproteobacteria; order Rhodobacterales; family Paracoccaceae; genus Paracoccus; species Paracoccus sp. 22332. The sequence continues at coordinate 196,708 of NZ_JBQEOI010000006.1, read as the reverse complement.
GTCCTGCTGTTGACGATGTTCAACGGCGTCCTTGCCATGTCGGAACTGGCGATCGTTTCGGCCCGCCCGGCGCGGCTGAAGGTGATGGCCGCCGAAGGCAGCCGGGGCGCCGACATTGCCTTGGACCTGGGGGCCGAACCCGGCCGCTTCCTCTCCAGCGTGCAGATCGGCATCACCCTGGTCGGCGTGCTGTCGGGCGCCTTTTCCGGCGCCACCCTGGGGTCGAGGCTGTCGGCGGCGCTGATCGACAGCGGGTTGTCGCCAGCCCTGGCCCAGGCCTTGGGCGTCGGCGGCGTGGTCGTTCTGATCACCTATCTGTCGCTGATCATCGGCGAACTGGTGCCCAAGCAGATCGCCCTGCGTTCGCCCGAAGGGGTCGCCAGCCGGATCGCGCCGCTGATCCTGTTCATCTCGCGCATCGCGGCGCCGATCGTCTGGATCCTGGACAAGTCGGGCAACGTCGTCCTGCGGCTACTGGGGCAATCGGGCGAATCCGAACGCGGCATCTCGGACGAGGAGATCCGCGTCATGCTGTCCGAGGCCCGCACCGCGGGCGTCATCGAACCCGCCGAGACCGAGATGATCGCAGGCGTCATGCGCATCGCCGACCGATCCGCCCGCGGCCTGATGACGCCGCGCCACGAGGTCGAGACGGTCGATGTCGGCGACCCGGCGGCGGATGTCTTGCAGAAGTTCCGCGACAGCCGCCGGTCGCGCCTGCTGGTGCGCGACGGGTCGGACAACGACATCATCGGCGTCATCACCCTGCGCGACCTGCTGTCCGAGGACGTGACCGACCTGCGCCCCCTGGTGCAAGAGGTGCCGGTGATCCGCGAGGGCCTGCCCGCGCTGAACGTGATCGAGGAATTGAAGGCCAGCCCGGCGCATATGCTGCTGGTCTATGACGAATACGGCCATTTCGAAGGCGTCGTCACCGCGATGGACCTGCTGGAGGCCATCGCGGGCGATTTCCCGGAACCCGGCGACGACGAGCCCAAGGCCGTCCAGCGGGACGATGGCAGCTGGCTGGTCGCGGGCTGGATGCCTGCCGACGAATTCGCGGAGATGATCGGCATCTCGCTGCCCGAGGACCGCGACTATCAATCGGTCGCCGGGCTGGTGCTGGACCGCGCGGGCGTGCTGCCCGACATCGGCGCGCGCATCGCCGTGTCCGGCTGGCAGATCGAGGTCGTGGACCTGGACGGCCGACGGATCGACAAGCTGCTGGTCACGCAGCTTGCCGAGAGCTGAGGCAGTCAGGCCGCGCGCCGGTCGCGGCCGATCCCCAGAAGCTGATACAGGACCAGGGCGGCCAGGGTCGATGTGCCGATCCCGCCCAGGGCGAAGCCGCCGATATTCACCGTGAAATCGCCCGCCCCCAGGATCAGCGCGACCCCCACCGTGAACAGGTTCCTCGGGTCGGAAAAATCCACCCGGTTGTCCACCCAGATCCGCGCCATGGCCGAGGCGATCAGTCCGAAGACCGACACCGCCAGCCCCGCCAGCGCCGGGGCGGGAATGGTTTGCAGGATCGCGCCGAACTTGGGCGACAGGCCCAGCAGGATCGCGATCCCGGCCGCCAGCGGGAAGATCAGCGTCGAATAGACGCGGGTCATCGCCATGACGCCGATATTCTCGGCATAGGTGGTGACGCCGGTGCCGCCCCCTGCCCCGGCGATCATCGTGGCAAGCCCGTCGCCCAGGAAGCCGCGACCGATATAGCGATCCATGTTCTGCCCGGTGATGGCGCCAAGCGCCTTGATGTGGCCCAGATTCTCGGCCACCAGCACGACCGCGACGGGGGCGATCATGCTGATCGCGGTCCAGTCGAATTGCGGGGCGGTGAAGTTGGGGATGCCGAACCAGGGCGCGGCGCCCACGCGAGCGAAGTCGATCCCCGGCACGATGCCCGCGCCGTTGCCCAGCAGCAGAACCAGCCCGTAGCCGAAGGCCAGGGCGATCAGCACCGCCACTCGCTTCGTCGCCCGCCCGCCATAGGCCGACACCATTGCCATGCACAGCACCGTCGCCAGGGCGATGGCCAGATGCGCCATGCTGCCCTTCAACTGACCCACGGCCACGGGCGCCAGGTTCAGTCCGATGGCAACCCCGATGGCTCCGGTCACGGCGGGCGGCATCAGCCGCTCGACCCAGCCAGACCCGATGGCCATCACCACCAACCCGATCAGCGCATAGACCAGCCCCGCCGCGATGATCCCGCCCAGGGCCACGCCGATATTCGGGTTGGCGCCGCCACCTGCGAACCCGGTCGCGGCCATCACCACCGCGATGAAGGCGAAGGACGACCCCAGATAGCTGGGCACCCGCCCGCCGGTGATGACGAAGAACAGCAGCGTGCCGATGCCGGAAAAGAACACCGCCACATTGGGATCGAACCCCATGATCAGCGGCGCCAGGATCGTGGAACCCGACATGGCCAGCAGATGCTGGAAGCTCATCGGGACGGCGGCGGCCCAGGGCAGTTTTTCGTCGGGAAGGACCGTCGTGCCGGTGGCGGGGCGCCAGTGGGGGAAATAGCCCATCGTCTTCTCTTTCGGGATCGTGATTCTGGCGGCAGGCTTAACCGATCCGCGCGCCCGCACCAATCGCCCGCGATTCGGGACCGCCCCGCATGTCGCGATCTGTTTGATCCCGTGGTTTGATGGTGCGATCCTTTCTCGGGAATGGAAGGAAGCGTCATGGGCCAAGTGTGTCACGGAAGCGCCACGACCCCGCAGGCTGTCCGGGCAGCAATACGGCGATCGCAAGCTTCGCTCGCGACTCTGAGCCGGGAACTCGGCATCACTCCAAGACGGTCGCGACTGGGTGAAAGACCAGTGGCAGGCCAGTTCGAGCAGGCGGCGGTTGTTGAACAAGTCTACCCATTCGAGCGTAAGAGGCACATGAACACCGTGACCGTCGCGGGAAAGGCCCTCCCCTCACCCGCATCCATCCGGCGGTCGGCAGCCTATGGGAAGACTTCTGCTCGGCCCTCGCCGAGGCCGAGCTCCAGGACTTTCGTTTTTCACAACCTCCGGCACTCGCTCGCTCCCCGCATGCTGCGTCGGTCGCAGAACTTGAAGTTCGTTTCCCGGCTGGCGGGACACTCGTCGGTTGAGACGACGATGCGCTACGCCATGTAATGGACCGGGATCTAAAGGACGCCTTGGCAGACTACCGCCTGACCCGTACCCATCGCCCCAGAATGGGGCCAAATATGATGCTTTTCCTCGACGATAGCTGGGAAAAGCGGGTAAACGTGTCAGCTTCCCAAGCTGAATACGAGGGTTCGATTCCCTTACCCCTGATCCTGCTGACTGCTGTTGCCTCCCACGGCGGCGCGTCGTCATGCTGCGCGTGGTGGGACGACCTGTCCATTCGGACAGCTAGAAGAATTTAACGATTCGTTTACATTTATTAATGGCGGTCGGTGTTTTCGGCCGTCAGTAATGAGGACTTTGTTTATGACGTACGGACCCATGGTCGCCGCGTTTTTCGCGGTGTTTTCTGCCGTGCCTGTCTTTGCCGCCACAGTGACCGAATTGGCCGGTCCACCGGTCGAAGGTCTGGCGATTTCCCTGAAAACCGAAGATTTCTCGCGCGTCGGCAATTGCGGCGGCGGCGGGTCGGTCGTGAACGACGGTTGTTCAGTCGTCATGAAAAGCGATCCCGCCGCGACGGATGCCTATGGCCGGTACGAGCCGTCCAGCCTGGCCTGGGTCGACAGCCAGGATATCGACGATCTGAAATGGACCGCGACAGCGCCGGTGGCCTTCACCTCGCTGACATTCGCGCTGACCGATGCCCATGATCAGGCCAGAAGCCATTTCGAGATGTTCTTCAACGACGGCGGCATCTGGAAACAGATCTGGGACATCCCGACGCGGATGGCGAACGGCAATATCTTCTGGTTGACGGTCGACTTCGGCAAGGCCGTGACGGAAGCCGAATTCCGCTTCACCACCAAGACCGGCAACGGCTATGACGGCTATGGCATTTCTTCGGTTTCGGTGAACCCCGCCCCTGTCCCCGTGCCGCCTGCCGCGCTGCTGCTGGTCAGCGGCGCCGGGCTTCTGGCCGGGCTGCGGCGGCGGCGCAAGGCGACCTGACCGCCCTGATCGGATCCGGTCGGGCCTTGCGGTCGGATCAGAAGCCGAACGAGAATTTCCGCACGATGCCCAGCTTCAGCGCGGGCTGGTATTCGTCCTGCACGACCGGCGAATCCGCCGCGTCGCCGATCAGCTTGCCGTATTCGACCTCGCCCAGAAGGGCGACGTTCTCGGTCAGGGAATAGCGCGCCTCGAAGCTGATCGTGGCCTTGTTGAAGCCGCCGCCGATGTCATAGGCGGGGCGGCCGGGAATCGCCTCGGCGGCGTTCACGCCGAAATAGGTGTCGTTGTAATCGCCGTTGCCATAGCCCAGCGACAGGCCCGACCACAGCGACAGGCGATCCGACAGGTCGGTGCGGTACTTGGCGCCGATTTCCCCGGTCAGGCCTTCGTGCCCGTCGAAACCGCGGCGCACCGAACCGAAGGTCGTCCAGGGACCGGCGCCATAGCTGACGCGCAGGCCCAGTTCATAGGCGGCATCGATATCGGCCATGCCCGCCAGGTCGGCATTGTCCGCCGCCTCGCGTTCGCCCACCATGTTGAAGGACGGCGAGATCGCGAAGCCCTCGCGCAGGTCGCTGCCCGGCTGAGTGAAGCCCGCGTTGCGCCAGATCAGCCACGGCCCTGCCTCGGCATCGTCGGATCCTGGATAATCCGGCCCGACATCCACGCCGACCCCCAGATCGACCGAAAACTCGCGGCCGGCAAAGCCGAAATCCTGCGCCAGGGCACCCGTGGCAGCGGATGCGGCAAGAACGGCCAGGGCCAGCGTCATCTTCATGGTCGGATCCTTCAGGGGGTCGGCGGAATGTAAATGCTTCCTAGGGTCGAATCGCGCCTTTGTACAAGGCGGGCCGCGCCCTTCCTTGACCTTCGTTCAGGGGGCGGCGCATTTGGGCAACAGCCTAGCCGCGCTCCGCCCCTTCCAGGTTCTCAAGGACGGTCATCCAGATCTCCTCGGCCCGCGCCATGGCCTGCACCGCCTCGGCGCGCTTGGCGGTCCAGCGTTTGGCTTCGTAGGGGTCGTTGTACAGCGCCGGATCGGCCAGCTTCACGTCCAGCTTGGCCAGCATCTCGGTCAGTTTCTGGACCCGCTCCTCGGCCCGGCGCGCCTCGGCGCGCAGACCCAGGATCTCGTCGCGGGGCGCGCGCTTCGGGGCGGCTTTCGGCTTTTCCTCGACCTGCTTCGGCTCGTCCCCGCCCAGCAGGAAGCGCCGGTAATCGTCCAGGTCGCCCTCATAGGGCGCCACCGCGCCGTCGCGCACCAGCCACAGCCGGTCGGCCACCAGGCCCAGCAGGTGCATGTCGTGGCTGACAAGCACCACCGCGCCGGTATAGTCGTTCAGCGCCTCGGTCAGCGCCTCGCGGGATTCGATGTCCAGGTGGTTGGTCGGCTCGTCCAGGATCAGCAGATGCGGGGCGTCGATGGTGGCAATCAGCAGCGACAGCCGCGCCTTCTGGCCACCGGACAATTGCCCGACCTTGGTTTCCGCCTGCGCCTCCATCAGGCCAAAGCCCGCAAGGCGCGCGCGCAACCGGGGTGGCGCCTCGGCCGGGCGCAGGCGCCTGACATGGGCCAGAGGCGTCTCGTTCAGGTCCAGTTCATCGACCTGATGCTGGGCGAAGTATCCGATGCGCAGCTTCGAGGACCGGGTGACCTTGCCCTCCATCGCGGACAGGCGTTCGGCCAGCAGCTTGGACAGCGTGGATTTCCCCTGCCCGTTCCGGCCCAGCAGCGCGATCCGGTCGTCCTGGTCGATCCGCAGCGTCAGCTTGCGCAGCACCGCGCGGCCGTCATAGCCGACGCTGACCCCCTCCATCGCGACAATCGGCGGCGACAGTTCCTCGGGCTGCGGGAATCCGAAACGGTGGAACTTGGCCTCCTCGGGGGCGGTGATCAGCTCCATCTTGGCCAGCATCTTGACGCGGGCCTGGGCCTGGCGGGCCTTGGTGGCCTTGGCGCCGAAACGGTCCACGAAGCTTTGCAGATGCGCGCGCCGGGCCTGCTGCTTCTTCGCCTCGGCCGCCTGCAACGCGCGGCGTTCCGCGCGCATCCGGGCGAAGTCGTCATAGCCGCCAGTATACAGCGTCAGCTTGCGGTTTTCCAGATGCAGGATATGGCCCACCGCGCGGTTCAGCAAGTCGCGGTCGTGGCTGATGATGATGACGGTATGGGGATAGCGCGCAAGATAGGTTTCCAGCCACAGCGCGCCTTCCAGGTCCAGGTAATTCGTGGGTTCGTCCAGAAGCAGCAGGTCGGGCTGCGCGAACAGCACCCCCGCCAGCGCCACCCGCATCCGCCAGCCGCCGGAAAAATCGGCGGTGGGCCGCGCCTGGTCGGCGGTGGAAAAGCCCAGGCCATCGAGGATGGACGCCGCCCGCGCCTCGGCCGACCAGGCGTCGATATCGGCCAGCCGGGTCTGGATCTCGGCGATGCGATGCGCGTCGGTGGCAACGTGGCTTTCCGCCAGCAGCGCCGCGCGCTCGGTATCTGCGGCCAGCACCGTATCCAGAACCGAGGTATCGGTCGCCGCAGATTCCTGCGCGACGCCTCCGATCCGCGCACGGGACGGCAGGCTGATGTCGCCGCCATCCAGGCTGAGTTCCCCCCGGATCAGCCGGAACAGCGTGGTCTTGCCCGCTCCGTTCGGGCCGACAAGGCCGACCTTGTGGCCTTCGGGAATGGTAGCCGAGGCGCCTTCGAACAAAGGGCGGCCCTGGATGGAATAAGAGATCTCGTCGATGCGTAGCATGGGTGGGGGATGAAGGACGGGAGGGGGCGCGTCAAGGGGCGTCCGGAGTCTTGCCATATGTTATGTTATATTATATCTTTTATGCCGTCATTTGGAGGCTTATCGATGCAAGACGACACCCGCCTGCCTGTCACGGTCCTGTCCGGCTTTCTGGGCGCCGGAAAAACCACGCTGTTGAATAATGTCCTGAACAATCGAAGCGGGATCCGCGTCGCCGTCATCGTGAACGACATGTCCGAGGTGAACATCGACGCGGATCTGGTCCGGGCCGAGGGTGGAATGACCCGCACGGACGAGACCCTTGTCGAAATGTCGAACGGCTGCATCTGCTGCACCCTGCGCGAGGATCTGCTGGTCGAGGTTCGCAAGCTGGCCGAGACCGGGCGCTTCGACCACCTGCTGATCGAATCCACCGGCATCTCGGAACCTCTGCCGGTCGCAACCACCTTCGAATTCGCCGATGCGGACGGGAACAGCCTCTCGGACGTGGCGCGGCTTGACACGATGGTCACCGTTGTCGATGCGGTGAACCTGCTGTCGGACTTCCCGGGCCATGACTTTCTGTCGGACCGCGGCGAGGTCATGGGCGAGACCGACGAGCGCAGGCTGGTCGATCTACTGACCGACCAGATCGAATTCGCCGATGTGGTGGTGCTGAACAAGGTCGGCGACGCAGGGCGCGACCGCACGGATGCCGCGCGCCGCATCATCCGCGCGCTGAACGCCGATGCCCGTATCATCGAGACCGACCATGGCCGCGTCGCGCCGGGCGACATCCTGAACACGGGGCTGTTCGACTTCGACCGCGCCCACAGCCATCCGCAATGGGCGAAGGAACTTTACGGCTTCGCCGACCACGTTCCCGAGACAGAGGAATACGGCATCAGATCCTTTGTCTATCGCGCCCGCCAGCCCTTCGATCCCCGCAAGATCCATGAATTGCTGAACGGACCGCTGCCCGGCGTGATCCGGGCCAAGGGCCATTTCTGGATCGCCACGCGACCCGACTGGGTGGCCGAATTTTCGCTGGCGGGGGCGCTGTCCAGCGTCCGGCCGCTGGGTCAGTGGTGGGCTTCGGTGCCCCGCGACCGCTGGCCGGATCACGGTCAGGCCCGCGATTATCTGGCGCAGCATTGGTCCGAGCCATGGGGCGACCGCCGGCAGGAACTGGTTTTCATCGGCACCGGCATGGACGAGGACCGGCTGCGGCTGCGCCTGGATGCCTGCCTGCTGGGCGAGGAATGGGGCGACGATCCCGCGCGATGGCCGACCATGGCTGACCCTTTCCCCGGCTGGCGGCGCGCGGACGGGATGGCGGCATGACGCGCGACCGCCTGGCCTGCGGCAATCTGGGGGCGACGGTGCGAAGGCCGCGGCGCCGCACCACGGATCCGATGGCGGCGTTCGACGCCCTGCCCGGCCCACTGCGGCGCTGGCTGGCGCAGGCGGCGCTGCCGTGGTCGCCCGCCTCGTGCCGCAGGCTTTGGGCGCAGGCCATCGCGCGCGGTGCCTCGCCCGCCGATGCCCTGGCCCATCTGGATCGCGCCCAGACCAAGGCATTGCAACGCGAAAGGCATATCCCTGAATGAAAACGGCCACCCCTCCGGGTGGCCGCAATCGCATCCAAAGGGCGGAATCAATACCGCGAGGCCATCACCGACAGCGGCAGCGGCACGATCTTGTCGGCATTGCCTGCCGTCCCGAACGCCTCGAAGCGGTCCTTGCAGACCTGCGACATCATCTGCATCGCGGGTTTCAGGTATTTGCGCGGGTCGAACTCGGACGGTTCCTCGGCAAAGACCTTGCGGATCGCGGCGGTCATGGCCAGGCGGTTGTCGGTGTCGATGTTGACCTTGCGGACGCCGTGCTTGATGCCGCGCTGAATCTCCTCGACCGGGACGCCCCAGGTCGGCTTGATGTCGCCGCCATAGCTGTTGATGATCTGTTGCAGATCCTCGGGGACCGAGCTTGATCCGTGCATCACCAGATGGGTGTTGGGCAGGCGGGTGTGGATTTCCTCGATCACGTGCATCGCCAGGATGTCGCCGTCGGGCTTGCGCGAGAACTTGTAGGCGCCGTGCGAGGTGCCCATGGCGATCGCCAGCGCGTCCACGTTCGTGTCGTTGACGAAGCGCACAGCCTCGTCCGGGTCGGTCAGAAGCTGGTCGTGGCCCAGCTGCTCGGTCGCGCCGTGGCCGTCCTCTTGGTCGCCCATGCCGGTTTCAAGCGAACCCAACACGCCAAGCTCGCCCTCGACCGAGACGCCGCAGGCATGGGCCATCTCGACCACCTTGGCGGTCACGTCGCGGTTGTAGTCGTAATCGGCGGGCGTCTTGCCGTCGGCCTTCAGGCTGCCGTCCATCATCACGGAGGTGAACCCGTTCTGGATCGCGGTGGCGCAGGTCGCCAAGCCGTTGCCGTGGTCCAGGTGCATGCACAGCGGGATGTCCGGGAAGGCCTTGGCGAAGCCCTGGATCAGACCGGCCAGAACCAGGTCGTTGGCATAGGCGCGCGCGCCCCGGCTGGCCTGCAGGATGACGGGCGATTTCGTGGCCTGGGCGGCCGTCATGATCGCCAGGCCCTGCTCCATGTTGTTGATGTTGAAGGCGGGGACAGCGTAGCCGTTCTCGGCCGCGTGGTCGAGAAGCTGGCGCAGGGTAATCATAGCCATGAAATCGTCATCCTTTGCTTGGCCCGGCAAGATAGCCGAGGATCGTCTCGACCTCGTCCTTAGCGCCGAATATCAGGGGCGTCATGTCGTGTACCGCTAACGGTTTGCGATAACGGATCGGTTGGGCGCCGTCGGACGCCAGCCCGCCCGCCTGTTCGACCAGAAAGGCGATGGGCATCGCCTCATAGACCAGCCGCAGCCGCCCGTTCTCATACCCCGGACGCCGGTCGGCGGGGTACAGGAACGCCCCGCCGTTCAGCAGGATGCGGTGCAATTCGCCCACTGCGGCCGCCAGCCAGCGCATGTTGTAGTTCTTGCCCAGCGGCCCGTCCTTGCCCGCCCGCAGATCGGCGACCCAGGCTTGCAGGCCTGCGTCCCAGTGGCGTTCGTTGGACGCATTATAGGCGATGGTCGAAGCGGCGGGCTTCAGCGTCACGTTCTCGCGCACCATGCGGAATTCGCCCGCCTCGGCGTCCCAACCGGCGATATGGGTGCCGTCGCCAAGCGACCAGCCGAAGTCCATCGAATGCCCGAACGAGGCATAGCCGGCCGCGACGACCGCTTCGCCCGTGCGCAGGAAGCCCTGGGGCGCGGCGGGCAGGATGCTGAACAGCATCCCCAAAGGCGCACCGATGCCGATGCTGCCCGATCCGTCGATGGGATCCATCGCCACGTCCCAGGCACCGTCGGGGTTCAGCAGGATCACCGCCTCGGCTTCCTCGGACAGGACCTGGCGGACGCCCGCCTCGCGCAGAACCGCGATCATGTGGTGATGCGCGCCGACATCCAGCGCCTTCTGCCGGTCGCCGCTGTCGTTGACGCCGACGATCTCGGTCGGATCGCCGTGCAGCCGCCCGGCGGCAAGGCGCTCCATCAGCGGGGCCTGGGCGCGGGCGATGGCGTGGACGATGGCGGCGGGGCCGTCCCCCGTCAGCACATCGGACAGCAGGCGGCCCGTGGGTGGGCCGTCATTGGGCAGTTTCAGCATCTTACGCCTTGTTGTACTTGGCATCGACCGCGTTGATGGCATCGACATTGCTTGCCGACTTGCCTGCCTTGTCGAAGTTCTGCGTTTCCGCCAGCCAGGCGTCGGCGATGGCCTTGGCCAGTTCCGGGCCGATCACGCGGGCGCCCATGGTGATGATCTGGGCGTCGTTCGACAGGGCCGCGCGGGTGGCGGAATAGGTGTCGTGGGTCAGCGCGGCGCGGATGCCCGGCACCTTGTTGGCCGCGATGCAGACGCCGATGCCGGTGCCGCAGACCAGGATGGCGCGGTCATAGGTGCCGTCCATCACCTGCGATGCCACCCGGTCGGACAGGTTGGCATAGAAGGCGTCCGGGCCTTCGTCGGTGCGGCTGATCTCGGCCACCTGATGCTTGTCCTTCAGGTGGTCGGCCAGCACCTTGGCCAGACCTTCACCCGCGCTGTCGCCTGCAATTGCCAGTTTCATGTCTTGTCTCCGATGGTTGCGGCGCAGCGCGCCAGGATGTCGAGATAGCCGTCCACGGTCCAGGCCGACCGGCCGATGAACAGCCCGTCGATATGCGGGCATTGGATCAGTTCTTCGCAGTTCCCCGGATTGACCGAGCCGCCGTAAAGGCAGGGCACCTTGCGGCCCAGCACGTTCTGCGCGACCGCGATGATTTCCGCCTGCCGCGCGTCGGCATAGTCCGAAGTCGCGGGGATGCCGTTCACGCCGATGGCCCAGACAGGTTCATAGGCCAGCAGGATCGTCGCATCGCTGCCCGCCACGCGGGACAGCGCGGCGCGCACCTGGCTTTCCAGCACGTCCTGGGCGCGGCCTTCCTCACGCTCGGCCAGGGTCTCGCCGATGCAGATCAGCGGGATCAGCCCGTGGCGGACGGCGGCCTCGGTTTTCAGGCCCACGGTCTCGTCCGTCTCGCCGAAATGCTCGCGGCGTTCGCTGTGGCCCAGTTCCACGATGTCGAGGTTGCAGTCGCGCAGCATCACCGGAGAGATCTCGCCCGTCCAGGCGCCCTCATCCGCCCAGTGCATGTTCTGCGCGCCGACCTTGACGCTGGTGTCCGCCAGCCAGTCCTTGACCTGCCGCACGGCGGTGAAGGGGGGGATCACGAAACGCTGGATGCGGGGGTCGCGGTCCCGGTCCGCCGCTGCCAGCCCCTCGGCAAAGACGCGCGCCTGATCCAGCGTCTTGTTCATCTTCCAGCTTGTGCCGATCCAGAAATCGCTCATGTCAGTCCCCCGTTCAATCTCGTGCAATAGTCAGCCGCAGCCCGGCGCGGTCGATCGCGGCGCGATCGTCCGGCGCGGGGGCGGCATCGGTGATGATGGCGTCGAAATCGGTCAGATCCGCCAGCGCGTGCAGGGCGGATCGGCCGAAGCGGGTATGGTTGACCAGCAGCACGGACCGGTCGGCGGCGGCGATCATGGCGCGCTTGGCGCGCACGGCGTCGTCGTCCATGTGGAACGCCCGCAGCCCTGCCACGGCGGGGGTGGAAATGAAGGCCAGGTCGGCGCGCAGCCGCGCCAGCGCATCCTCGGTCACCACCCCGAAGAAGCCGTTGAACTTGGCGCTATAGGCGCCGCCAAGCGCGATCAGCGTCACGCGCGGGGCATCCTTCAGCCGGTCGATCACGGCGGCGTTGTTGGTGATGACGGTAAGCGGCGCCTTGTCGACCAAGTTGGCCCCCAACAGCGCGGCCATGGATCCGTCATTGACCATCACCGTCATGCCGGGTTCGACCAGATCCAGCGCGGCTCGGGCCATGCGGGCCTTGGCGTCGCTGTCCTGCAAGGCGCGGATGCGGAAGTCGGATTCGAACTGCGTGCCCGCCTCGATGGTGGCACCGCCCCGCACCTTGCGCAGCAGGCCCGCCTGCTCCAGATCGTCCAGGTCGCGGTGGATGGTCATGCGCGACACGGCGAAACGGTCGGCCAGATCGTCCAGATCGACGGCCCGCGCCCCGACCAGCAGATCCATGATCGCCTGCCTGCGTTCCTCGCGCTTCACCTGATCCTCCTGGGTTGGGGGCTTTGTAACACTTGTTGCGAAAATCGCAACATGATTTTTGTGACATTGTGACGGCATTTTGTGATTATTGTTGTGGTGGCGGGCCGTCCGGGGTATTCAGCCCCAAACCGTCGGAGGACCACATGCCCCTAGATTCGCCCAAAGACCCCAAGATCGCCGCCAAGGCCGACCTGGACCCGCAGAACTTCGCGCTGGCTAACTGCATCCGCGCGCTGTCCATCGACGCGGTGAACGCGGCGAATTCGGGCCATCCCGGCGCGCCGATGGGCATGGCGGACGCGGCCACCGTGCTGTTCCGCAACCACCTGAAATTCGACGCCAAGAACCCCGACTGGCCGGATCGCGACCGCTTCGTGCTGTCGAACGGCCATGCCTCGATGCTGCTCTACAGCCTGCTGCACCTGACGGGGTACGAGGACATGACGCTGGAGCAGGTGAAGAACTTCCGCCAGTGGGGATCGATTACGGCGGGCCACCCGGAATACGGCCATGCCAAGGGGATCGAGACGACGACCGGCCCGCTGGGCCAGGGCATCGCCACCGCCGTCGGCATGGCGCTGGCGGAACGCCGCCTGGCCGCCGAATTCGGCGACGATCTGGTCGATCATCACACCTATGTCTTCACCGGCGACGGCTGCCTGCAAGAGGGCATCGGGCAAGAGGCGATCAGCCTTGCGGGCCACCTGGGCCTGGGCAAGCTGATCGTGCTGTATGACGACAACTCGATCACCATCGACGGGCCGACCTCGATCAGCTTCTCCGAGGACGTGCCCGCCCGGTTCGAGGCCTGCGGCTGGCATGTGCAATCCTGCGACGGCCATGACGGCAAGGCCCTGGATGCCGCGATTGCGGCGGCCAAGGCCGAGACCGGCAAGCCCTCGCTGATCGCCATGAAGACGGTGATCGGCTTCGGGTCGCCCAACAAGGCCGGCAGCTATGCGGTCCACGGATCGCCGCTGGGCCGCGACGAGGCCGCGCTGACCCGCGAGGCAATCGGCTGGCCTCATGATCCCTTCGTGATCCCGGACGATCTGCTGTCGGAATGGCGCCGGATCGGCACCCGCGGCGCCACCGACCGCGAGGCCTGGGAAGCGCGGCTGAAAGATCGCAGCGCCGATGTCCGTGCCGAGTTCGAACGCCGCCTGTCGGGCACCCTGCCCGAGGCTTACGATTCGGCCCTGAAGGCCGCGCGCGATGCCCTGTTCGCGGATCCCAAGAAGGCCGCGACCCGCAAGGCCAGCCAGATGGCGCTGGAACCCCTGACCGCCGCCCTGCCCGAGATGATCGGCGGTTCCGCCGACCTGACCGGATCGAACCTGACCCGCGTGAAGGCCGTGGACAGCCAGTATACGCGCGAGGCGCCGGGCCGTTACATCGGCTATGGCGTGCGCGAATTCGGCATGGCGGCGGCCATGAACGGCATCAACCTGCATGGCGGCTTCATCGCCTATGGCGGGACGTTCCTGGTGTTTTCGGACTATGCCCGCAACGCGATCCGCCTGGCGGCGCTGATGGGCGTGGGCACGATCTTCGTGATGACCCATGACAGCATCGGGTTGGGCGAGGATGGCCCGACCCACCAGCCGATCGAGCATCTGGCATCGCTGCGCGCCATCCCCAACCTGACGGTGCTGCGCCCGGCGGATACGGTCGAGACGCTGGAAGCCTGGGACATCGCCATCCGCAACCGCAACGTGCCGTCGCTGCTGGCGCTGTCGCGCCAGGACGTGCCGCAACTGCGGCTGGAGGCGGGCGACGAGAACCTGACCGCCAAGGGCGCCTATGTGATCCGCCAGTTCGGAGAGGGCCGCGACGTGACCCTAATCGCGACCGGGACCGAGGTGCAGCTTGCGGTGCAGGCGGGCGAGGCGCTGCACGCCCAGGGGCTGAACGTCGCCGTGGTGTCGATGCCCAGCTGGGAGCTGTTCGACGCCCAGCCCGAGGCCTATCGCAAGGCCACCTTGGGCGACGCGCCGCGCATCGCGGTCGAGGCCGCAGGCAAGTTCGGCTGGACCCGCTATGTCGCCTCCGAGGATGACGTGATCGGCATGACCGGCTTTGGCGCATCCGCCCCCATCGACCGGCTGTATCAGGAGTTCGGGATCACCACGGACGCCATCGTCGCGCGGGCCAAGGCCTTGACGGGGAAATGAACCGACGACCCGAGTCGTGAAGGACGGCCCGCCTTGCGCGGGCCGTTTTCGTTGCGCCCAAGGCGGGGGGCTGTCTGCCCCCCGGTTGCGGCGAGGCCGCAACGCCCACCGAGGGTATTTTTTCAAAGAAGAAGGAGAGGGCGCGCGGGTCAGCCGACCAGGGCTTCCGCTGTCGCCTCGTCCGTGATCAGCCCGCGCAGCCGTCCGCTGCGCAGCGCGGCCCGGATCGCCTGAACCTTGTCGGCGCCGCCCGCGATCACAACGGTGCGGCTGTCGTCGGGGCCGTCCAGCGAAGCCGACAGTGTGCGCGCCGACAGCATGGTTTCCAGCACCCGCCCGTCGGCATCGAAGAAATGGCCCATCATCTCGCCCACGCCGCCGCCCGCGCGGATTTCGTCGATCTCTCGCGGCTCGATCATGCCCGAGGCGACAAGCTGGGCGCCGGGATCGACGGTGCCCATGCCCACGACCTTCAGCCCGGCGCCATTCGCCAGATCGAAGATCTCGGCCACGCCCGGCTGGGCCAGCAGCACCGCGCGGTCGGATTCGGAATTGGCGAAGAAGGGCACCGGCAGGACATAGGCCTGCGCGCCGGTCTTTTCGGCCAGCCGGTGCATCACGTCATGACGGTTGGCCGAATAATGCCGCGTCAGCCCGCCCAGCAGCGACACGAAATGCGTCCCGTTGGCATCGAAGCGCGGCAGTTGTTCCACCGCCGCCGCCAGGGTGCGGCCGTGGCCCAGGCCGATGACGCGATGTTCGCCGCTTTCGATCTGGCGGCGCAGGAAGCTGGCCCCGGCCAGACCCAGGGCGCGGAAGGGCGCCCCGTCCTCACCCAGATCGGGCGCGACCTCGCAGAATTCGAGGCCGTATTGCTGGCACAGGCGGTCCTCCAGCAGGGCGCATTCGACGATCTCGCCATCGACGCTGACCTTCACGACGCCGTCCGCCACCGCGCGGGCGATCAGGCGATGGGCCTTGACGCCGGTCACGCCCAGCCGTTTGGCGACCGCCGCCTGGGTCAGCCCGCCCGCGTAATGCAGCCAGGCCGCGCGGATCGCCAGGCTTTGTTCGGGATCGCCGCGCGCCATCAGCCCGCATCCTCCATGATCCGGCGCAGGTCGCCGGGGGTCAGGGCCGCGGGATTGGCCTTCATCGAAGAGGAGGTCGCGGCGGCTTCGGCGGCTGCCGCCTGCGCCTCGGGGCCGATGCCCAAGGCAGACAGGGCGGGCAGTCCCGCGCGGTGGGACCAGTCGGCCAGGGCGCGGGCGGCCTCGGGCACCGATGCGAAAGGGGTGTCGAAGGCGGCGCCGATCCAGCGGGCGACCTGATCCAGCCGGTCGACGGCGGCAGGGTCGGTCGCGGCGCAGCGGTTGGCCATCAGCACGGGCGGCAGCAGCGCCCCGCAGATCGCCCCATGCGGCGCGCCGGTCAACCCGCCCAGCGGCCCGGCCAGGCCGTGAACCGCGCCAAGGCCCGCATTGGCCAGGGCCAATCCGCCCGCCAGCGACACCCAGGCCATGTCGTCGCGGGCATGCGCATCCTCGGCCTCCATCAGCCGCCGCAGCGCCGCCAGCCCGCGCGGGATCGCGTCGCGGCAGATCGCATCGGTCAGGGGGTTGGCGCGGGTGCAGGTGAACGGCTCGATCACCTGGGTGATGGCGTCCAGCCCCGAGGCCAGCGTCACCGCGCGGGGACAGCCATCGGTCAGAACGGGGTCGACGATGGCCAGGCGCGGCAGCATCCGGGCGTCGCGCAGGCTGACCTTGCGGCGGTGTTCCGGCACGCCGATCACGGCGTTGCGCGTGACCTCGGCCCCGGTGCCTGCCGTGGTGGGGATGGCGACAAAGGGCAAGGGCGGGTGGTCCAGCGGCAGGCCCTGGCCCACGACCTCCAGATGATCCAGCATCGGGCGGGTGGCGGGGATCAGCGCGGCGACGGCCTTGCCCGTGTCGATCGCCGCGCCGCCGCCAAGCGCCACAACCACCTGCGCGCCCCGCCCCGCCGCGATGCCGTCGCCGATTAGATCCATGTCCGGTTCGCGCGGCACGGCGAAGCGAGCGACACGGCATCCCTGCCCCGCCAGAGCCTCGGCCAGCCATGCGGCGCGCGCGCCGTCGCGGCCATGGACCAGCAGCACCTGCCGCCCCATCGCCGCGATGCGCGGGGCGGCATGATCCGCCTGCCCCCTGCCGAACAGGATCTGGGTGGCGGTGGCGAAGGCAAAGGGCTGCATCACACCCTCAGATCCCCGGCGCCGCTGTCGATATGCGGCGCCCAGAAGGCCACGCTTTCGGCGATCTGGGCGATCACCTGGCGGTCGTTCGGTTCGCGTTCCTTGAAGGACAGCTCCAGGCAGATTTCGTTGTTCACGGCGCCGCCTTCGGCCAGGGCCGCCAGCAGCGGTTCGGGCTGGACCCGGCCCCTGGCGTTGTATTCGGCGGTGAAGGGGCGGTGGCCCGATTTGTCCATCATCGACTGCTTGATGTGGATGATGGGCGAGACACGCGGCACCGCCCGCGCCCAGGCATAGGGGTCGGTGTCGTCGGGGTTGGGGCTGGTCACGTCGCCGTGGTCGATATCGGCCATCATCCACATCGGCACGGCCATGTCTGCCGCTGTCAGCCGGTCCTGCAAGTCCATGCAGGCGGCGATGGTTTCGCCGAACTCGCGCCCGACGCTCATCGGTTCCCAGAAGACATAGGACAGCCCGGCGGCCTTGGCGTGGTCCGCGACCTCGGCCCAAGCGTCGATGGCGGTCTGGATCAGCGATTCGCGCCGCGCGGGGTCGTCGTAGTCGCGATAGGTGAAGATCGCGAACTGCGTGCCCACGCTGCTGCCGCCCAGGTCGCCGATGATGTCGGAGAAGGTCTTGAACCAGTCCACATAGTATCGCCGCACGTCGCGGTCGGGATGGCCGAAATGGTTCAGCCGCCCGTACGGCCCGGTCATGCCGCTGGTCACGCGGACGCCGGTCCGGTCCAGGGCCGCGCCCATCCGGCGCGTCAGGCGGCGGATCACCGGGGCGGGCCAGGACGGGTTGATGAATTCGTGGGTCAGTTGCAGGTCGCGGATGCGCAGGTCGCGCGCCACGGTGTCGATCAGGTCGTCCGGGTCGGCGAAGCGGTTGACCAGCGGGTTGGTGTTCAGCGAAAGGGTCAGGGACATGGCGGTCACGCGGCCCGGTTCAGGTCGGCGGCCAGGCCGGATCCGGCGAACCAGTCGGCAAAGGCGTCGCGTTCGGCCTGCGTCAGGTGCAGGTAATGCTTGGTGCGCCGCAGCAGGATGTCGTCGGCCGTCTGCGCCCATTCCTTCGCGACCAGATAGCGGACCTCGGCCTCGTACAGGGTGCCGCCGAAGTGACGGCCCAGCCCGTCGATCCCCATCGCGCCCGCGATCACGTCCTTGGTCCGCGCGCCATAGAGGCGGGCGTAGTGCAGCACCAGCGGGCGCGGCATCCAGGGGTTCAGTTCGCGCTGCAATTCCACGAAGGATTCGAAATCGGCATTGGCGATCTCTCCGCCCGGCAGGGGGGCCTCGCCCGTCCAGTCCGGTCCCATCCTGGGGAAGATGCCGCGCAGGCGGTGCATCCCGCGTTCGGCCAGTTCGCGGAAGGTGGTGATCTTGCCGCCGAAGATGTTCAGCAGCGGCGCGCCGCCTGTCTGGTCCAGGTCGAAGACGTAATCCCGCGTGACGGCCGAGGGGTTGCCCTTGCCGTCGTCGAACAGCGGCCGCACGCCCGAGAAGGAATGCAGCACGTCCTCGCGCCGCAGCTTTTCCTTGAAATAGCGGTTCACGGCGGCCAGCAGATAGGCGATCTCGTCCTCGCCCGCCGCCACGTCCTCGGCCCGGCCCTCATAGGCCACGTCGGTGGTGCCGATCAGCGCCAGGTCGCCTTCATAGGGATTGATGAAGATCACCCGCTTGTCGTGGTTCTGGACCAGATAGGCGTTCGCCCCCGCCCACCATTTCGGCACGATGATATGGCTGCCCTTGACCAGACGGACGTTGCGGCTGGAATTGGACCCGGCGACGTTGTTGATCACGTCGCTGACCCACGGCCCCGCGCAGTTCACGACGCAGCGGGCGCGGAAGCTGCGGATCTCTCCGGTCGCCTCGTCGCGGGTCTGGACGGTCCAGGCGCCGTTCTCGCGGCGGGCCGAGATGCAGGGGGTGCGGGTCAGGACGGTCGCGCCCTTCTCCGCAGCGCCCAGGGCGTTCAGGATCACCAGGCGGGAATCGTCCACCCAGCAGTCGCTGTATTCGAATCCCTTGTGATACTGGTTCAGCAGCGGCGCGCCCTCGGGGTCGCGGCGCAAATCCAGCGTGCGGGTGCCGGGCAGCTTCTTGCGCCCGCCCAGATTGTCATAGAGAAACAGCCCCAGCCGGACCAGCCAGGCGGGACGGTCCTGCGGCGAATGCGGCAGCACGAAGCGCATCGGCCAGATGATGTGCGGCGCGGCGTTCAGCAGAATCTCGCGTTCGATCAGCGCCTCGCGGACTAGGCGGAATTCGTAATATTCCAGATAGCGCAGCCCCCCGTGGACCAGCTTGCCCGACCGGGACGAGGTGCCCTGTGCCAGGTCGTCCTTTTCGCACAGCACGACCTTCAGGCCCCGGCCCGCCGCATCGCGCGCGATGCCCGCGCCGTTGATGCCGCCGCCGATGACGAACAGGTCGATCATGTCGGTGTCATGGCTCATCTCAGTGTCCTTTCAGGGATCGGGCCGCGGCCAGCGCGTCCCAGGCGGGCGGCAAGGCCCGGCGCGACGCGGTGAAGGCAGGAAACAGCGCATCATAGGCGGCGACAAGGGCGGGATCGGGGGTTTCGGGTTCCCCCAGCAGCGGCGTGACCCATTCGGCGATGCAGGCGTCCATGTCGGGATAGGCGCCGATGGCGACGGCGGCCATCATCGCGGCACCCGCGGCGCCGGCCTCGTCGCGATCCGACACGCGAACGGGCGCGTTCAGGCTGGCCGACAGGATCCCGCGCAACCCGCGAGACCGCGCCGCGCCGCCGGTCAGGCGCAGTTCGGACGGCAGCGGACCCATGGCGGCATAGCAGTCGCGCATGGCCATGCCCAACCCCTCGGCCACGGCGCGGATCAGGTCGGGATAGCGGTGGCCCGCCGACAGGCCGACGAATCCGGCGCGGGCATCGGCATTGACGAACGGCCCGCGTTCCCCGGCCTCCGAGATATAAGGGTGATAGACGATCTGGCCGGGGCGGGCCTGCGCCAGCCAGCCCTCGATATGGGCGACCAGATCGCGATGGGTGACGGCATGGCCCATGTCCGACAGCAGCCCCGCCGCCAGCCCCAGCACCCAGTCCAGGTTCAGCGTCGCCGCCATGTTGGTCTGCACCTGCGTGACAATCCCAGGGATCGGCAGGCAGATCACATAGCCGGTGCCCTGGTCGTTCAGATGCACGTTCTCGGCGCGGACGGCGCGCAGATGGACGCCGGTGGATCCCACGGTCGAACAGGCCACGTCGCCCGCCGCGCCGCCATAGACACCCGCGCCAAGTGCCGTCATCACCATGTCCACATAGCCCAAGGCGACCGGCGTGCCCGCCAGAAGCCCGGTCTGGCGCGCGGCGTCAGGCGTCAGCGGATGGGTGACCTGGCTGCCGTCGATGATCGGCGGCAGCAGGTTGCGGCGGTGGGTCAGGCCAAGCGCGGCGATCACCGAATCGTCATACTGGCGGGTGCGGAAATTGCCGAAGGTGAAGCTGGCCTCGGACGGATCGGTGGCGCGCACGCCCGTCAGGTTCAGATACAGCCAGTCCTTGCAGTGCAGCGCGACCTCGGCCCGGTCCAGCAGGTCGGTCTGGGCATCCATATGCGCCATCTGCGCGCCCTGCTGGCAGGTGTTCAGCCCCGTGCCCGTGGCCTCGAACCGAGCGCGATCGGCGGGTCCGCCCGCCAGCCGCGCCACCGTCGGGGCGGCGCGCGCGTCCAGCCACAGCCAGGCATCGGACACCGGCCCGCCCTTGCCCACAAGCCACGTCCCGTCGCCCTGCGCCGTCACCGACAGCGCCGCCGTGCGGCCCGCCAGCCCGTCCACCTTGGCGCCCAACCCGCGCAGGGCGGCGGCGCAATCGTCCCAGGTCTGGGACAGCGACTGCGTGGCCGATCCGTCCATCCCCGAATGATAGCGGTTCGGCACCGAGGCCGCCGCGACCTGCCGACCCGCCAGGTCGAAGGCCACCGCCTTGATGACCGAGGTTCCGGCATCGACGCCGATCAGGATGTCACGACCGGCCATGGACAAAGCCCCTGCCAGCCGGGCCGAATGCGTCGGCGTTCATTCCAATTCCTCCTGCGCAGGTCCATCGCAGGACCACGCCCCGTCCGAAATCCATACACGAAAGGACAGGGATCGGGAATGCATTTTTTTGCAGACACCGAAATTATTTTCAGTTAGGGTGTGCATCAGGGCACGGGCATCATGAGGAGGCGCCACTGCCTGGCCTGTCCATCGCGGTCCGGGAATCGCAGGCAGCGCCGCAGGGAAAGCAGGGGGGAGAATCGGACATGCATCACTCGATCCGTGAATGCCCGGCGCCGCGCCGGGGTTCCGCGCGGTCCCGGTTCCGCGCCCGCTGATCCGCATCTTTGGCCCAAGGGATCATCCATGACGCAGACCATCACCTCTCCCGCGCCCAAGGCCCCCGCATCCTCGCGGCGCGGCCTGCTGATCGGCATTGCGGCTGCCGTTCTGCTGGTCGGCGGCATCGCGCTTGATACCACCGTGGTCCATATCGGATCCGAATCGGACGTGCGAGCGCAGGCCTTTTCCGCCGATACCTACGGCCAGACCGAGTTTCCGCGCATCCAGGCCTTCGTGACGGAAAAGGCGGTGGACGCCGCGACGCTGGCGCCCGAGGTTCTGGCCGACAAGGACGCGGCCGCCGCGAAATACGGCACCGCCTCGTCCACCGGGGCGATCCTGTTCGTGACCCTGACCGGCGTCGCGGGCGAGCCTCGATCGGGCGTCTATCCGGTGGCGGTCGAGGGCGTCCCCCCGGACATCACGGTCCGCGTCCAGACCGGCCCGGCGATCAACGGCACCGACCTGCGCGACGCGCCGGGCGATATCGCCTTCGGCAATTTCAAGAACCAGATCGAATACCAGGACGCCGGATCGGGCATCAACCGCGCCATGAAGGCTGCCGTTCTGGACGGGATCGACACGGCGAACCTGACCGGCAAGACCGTGACCGTCACCGGCGCCTTCCGCCTGATCAACCCCAAGAACTGGATGATCACCCCGGTGGAGCTGTCGGTCCAATGAGCGCGCAGATCCAAGGCGCCCCCGACGCGGCCGAGGTCGTGCTGGCCGCCCGCAACGTCGCCAAGTCATACGGCAACGTCCACGCGCTGAAGGGCGTGAACTTCGACATCCATCGCGGCCAGGTCACGACGCTGTTCGGAGAAAACGGCGCGGGCAAGTCCACGCTGATGAAGATCCTGTCGGGCGTGATCCGGCCCACCAGCGGCCAGATCATCCTGGACGGCCAGCCGGTCAGCTTTGCCAGCGCCAACGAGGCGCGCGACCGGGGCATTTCCATCATCCACCAGGAACTGTCCCTGGCCCCGAACCTGTCGGTGCGCGACAACATCTTCATGGGCCGCGAAATCCACGGCCCGATGGGCGTCGATTTCGCCGAGGAGGAACGCCAGGTCCGGCTGCTGATGGAGGAACTGGAGGAAGAGATCGACCCCCTCACCCCGGTCGAGGAATTGCGCCTGGGCCAGCAGCAGATCGTGGAAATCGCCCGCGCCCTGTCGGTGGACAGCCGCATCCTGATCATGGACGAACCCACAAGCGCGCTGTCGGCATCCGAGGTCGAGGTGCTGTTCAAGGTGATCCGCGACCTGACCGCCAAGGGGGTCAGCATCGTGTATATCTCGCACCACCTGGAAGAGGCGCTGACCATCACCGACCACGCCGTGGTGCTGCGCGACGGCACCATGACCGCCTATGCGCCGCGCGCCGAAATCGACCTGGACTGGATCGTGCGCAACATGGTGGGCGAGAATTACGACCTGGGCAGCCCGCCCGACAGCGCCGGGCAGGGCGTCGCCCTGTCGATCCGGGGCCTGTCGGTGCCGGACGCGACCGGCAAGGATCTGGTCCGCGATCTGTCGCTGGACGTGCGCGCCGGGGAAATCGTCTGCATCTATGGGTTGATGGGCGCCGGGCGCACCGAGCTGCTGGAAACCTGCGCCGGACGGCTGCGCGCCAGCGCCGGAGAGATCGTGCTGGAGGGCCAGGAGATCAGCCACCTGTCGATCGCCGAACGCATCGCCCGCGGCCTGGCCCTGGTCCCCGAGGACCGGCAGCGCGACGGGTTGGTCCAGACGATGAGCGTCGGCCAGAACCTGTCCCTGGCATCCATCCGCGACTTCACGCGCGGGCTGTTCACCAACAGGCGGGCGGAACGCAAACTGATCGAGGACAGCATCCGCAGCGTCACCGTCAAGACGGCGGGCGGCGCTGCGCCCATCGGGTCGCTGTCGGGGGGCAACCAGCAGAAGGTGGTGATCGGCAAGATGCTGGCCACGAAACCCCGCGTGATCCTGCTGGACGAACCTTCGCGCGGCATCGACATCGGCGCCAAGGCCGAGGTCTTCCGCCTGCTGGCCGAGGGCGCGCGCCAGGGGCTTGCGGTGATCTATTCCACCTCCGAGGTCGGCGAATGCCTGTCCGTCGCCCATCGGATCGTGGTCATGCACAAGGGCCGGATCTCGGCCGAATTCGATTCCACCGTCACCAAGGAAAAGATCATGGCCGCCTCGGGCGAGTCCGTGGCTGCCTGACGGATCATGTGAGGGAGGAAACCTGATGTCCGCCACGACCGCCGCCGCCAAGCCCGACGGCTTCAGCCTGGGCCGCCTGCTGCTGGAAGGCCGCGCCTTCTTCGCGCTGATCGCCATCATCGCGGTGTTTTCGTTCCTGTCGCCGAACTATTTCACGGTCAGCAATTTCCTGATCATGTCGTCGCAGGTCGCCATTTATGGCATCCTGTCCATCGGGATGCTGCTGGTGATCCTGAACGGCGGCATCGACCTGTCGGTCGGATCCATCCTGGCGCTGTGCGGCGTCGTGGCGGGCGCGATGATGCAGGGCGTCACGCTGGAATGGGCCGGGGTGATCCTTTACCCGCCGGTCTGGGCCGTGGTGGTGCTGACCGTTGCCGTGGGCGCACTGGTCGGCGCGCTGAACGGGGTGCTGGTCGCCTTCTTCAAGGTGCCGCCCTTCGTGGCCACCCTGGGCGTCATGTATGTGGCGCGCGGCGTCGCGCTGCTGATGACGAACGGGCTGACCTACAACAATCTGCGGGGCTCCGAGGCGCTTGGCAACACCGGCTTCAACTGGCTGGGCTTCAACCGGCTGTGGGGCATCCCCATCAGCGTGATCGTGCTGGCGGTGGTGGCGATCCTGGCCGGGCTGATGCTGTCGCGGTCGGCCTTCGGGCGGTGGCTTTACGCCTCGGGCGGGAACGAACGCGCGGCGGAACTGTCGGGCGTGCCGGTGCGGCTGGTCAAGATCACCGTCTATACCGTCTCGGGCGCGCTGGCGGCGGTGGCGGGGCTGGTGCTGGCCTCGCAGCTGACCTCGGCCGGGCCGACGGCGGGGACCACCTATGAGCTGACCGCCATTGCGGCGGTGGTGATCGGCGGCGCGGCCCTGACCGGCGGGCGCGGCGGCGTGCGCGGCACCATGCTGGGGGCCTTCGTGATCGGCTTCCTGTCGGCGGGCCTGGTGATCATCGGCGTCAGTTCATACTGGCAGACGGTGTTCACCGGCGCGGTGATCGTGCTGGCGGTGCTGATGAACTCGATCCAGTACGGGCGCGGCGGACGCAAGTCCTGACGACCATTCCTTTCCGTCCGGGCCAGGGGGCCTGGGCGGCCCATCCCTGCTTCAAGGCAGTCAACCAACCCAAAGGGAGAGAGAAACCATGTTCAAACTGACCCGCCGCGCGCTGCTTGCCGCCGCCGCCTCGCTGCCGCTGATGGCTGCCGCGGCCCAGGCCGAGGGGCTGATCACCATCATCGTCAACGACCCCGCGAACCCCTATTGGTTCACCGAGGGCGAGGTCGCCAAGAAGACCGCCGAGGAACTGGGCTATACCGCCAACGTCGCCGCCCACCGGGGCGACACCAATACCGAAAGCACCCTGGTCGACACCGCGATCACCAACAAGTCGGTGGCGCTGATCATGGATCCGGCCAATGCCGACGGGTCAGTGGGCGCGGTGCAGAAGGCCGTCGACGCGGGCATCCCGGTGATCCTGATCAATGCCGAGATCAACCAGGAAGGCCTGGCCAAGGCGCAGCTGGTGTCGAACAACGCCCAGGGCGCGGCCCTTGGCGCGCAGGCCTGGGTCGGGGCGGTGGGCGATGCCGGCAACTATGTCGAACTGTTCGGCGCGCCGTCCGACAACAACGCCCAGACACGCTCGAACGGGTTCGAGACCGTGCTGACCCAGTATCCCGACCTGGTGAAGGTCGGGCAAGAGGTCGCCAACTGGGACCGCACTCAGGGCTATCAGAAGATGCAGTCGCTGCTGCAAGCCAATCCCGACATCATCGGCGTGATCTCGGGCAACGATGAAATGGCGCTCGGCGCGATCGCCGCGCTGAAAGAGGCGGGCAAGCTGGACCAGGTCAAGGTCGGCGGCTTCGACGGATCTCCCGACGCGGTCGAGGCAGTGAAGGCCGGAGAGATGCAGTATACCGTGCTGCAACCCGTCGCGGTTTTCGCCGAGGAAGCCGTGCGCCAGGCCGACAACTTCATCAAGACCGGCTCGACCGGTGTGGACACCGAAAAGCAGTTGTTCGACTGCGTGCTGGTGAATGCCGACAACGTGGACCAGATCACGGCGCCGTTCACGTTGACGCAGTAAAACGCATTCCGCGCATGACAGGAAAAGCCGGGGCAACGACCCCGGCTTTTTTGTGTCTGGCACAACGGGACCAGAGGTCCGGCAGGTGAATGTCCAGTGGACATTCGCCCGGACCAATTGCTCAAAGCCGGAAGACGAAGGCAAGAAGGGGGTGCCACCAAGCCGAACAGTCGTGATCCGGCCAGTCGATAGGCCCCGCCTACCCCGCGACCGCTTCGGGCAGTTCCCCATGCTCCGGATCGGGTTCGCCCGCCGCGTCGTGTTCGGCCAGCCAATGTTCGGCATCCAGCGCCGCCATGCAGCCCATGCCCGCGCTTGTCACCGCCTGGCGATAGATGTGGTCGGTCAGGTCGCCCGCCGCGAAGACGCCGGGGATCGAGGTGCGGGTGCTGCCCGGTTCCACCTTCACATAGCCGCCGTTGTGCAGGTCCAGCTGGCCGCGCACCAGGTCGCTGGCGGGCGCATGGCCGATGGCCACGAAGATGCCGTCCGCCGGAACCGTGCGCGTGCTGCCGTCCTGGGTCGAGGTCAGGACCGCGCCCGTCACGCCCAGCGGCGTATCCACCCCCTGAACCTCGGTCAGTTCGTGGTCCCAGATCACCTCGACCTTGGGGTTTTTGAACAGGCGCTGTTGCAGGATCTTCTCGGCCCGCAGGCTGTCACGGCGGTGGACCAGCGTCACCTTGCTGGCGAACTTGGTCAGGAACAGCGCTTCCTCGACGGCGGTGTTTCCGCCGCCGATCACCAGTACTTCGCGGTTGCGATAGAAGAAGCCGTCGCAGGTGGCGCAGGCGGACACGCCGAAGCCCTTGAATTTCTCCTCGGACGGTAGGCCCAGCCAGCGGGCCTGCGCGCCGGTCGCCAGGATCACCGCATCCGCCGTGACCACGCGCCCGCTGTCGCAGGTGGCGGTGAAGGGCCGCCGTTGCAGGTCCAGCGAGGTCACCATGTCCACGACGATCTCGGCCCCCATGGCGCGGGCGTGTTCCTCCATCTTGACCATCAGCTCGGGGCCCTGGATCTCGGTCTCGCCGGGCCAGTTCTCGACCTCGGTGGTGATGGTCAGCTGGCCGCCGGGCTGCATCCCCTGGATCAGCATCGGCTTAAGCATGGCCCGCGCGGCATAGACGGCGGCGGTATAGCCCGCCGGGCCAGAGCCGATGATCAGAAGTTTCACATGCGTCGTATCGGTCATCTTGCGTCCCATCCGGTGTTTGTGCATGAGGTAGTCCTTCCCATCCGACTCTGCAACGCAGGACGCGCTCGGAAAGAATGTTGCGGGCGCGATGCCCGCATTGTAGTTTCTGGCAACGCCAAGAACCCGATCAAGAAAGAACAGCATGGCCGGCGCGAAACTGGACGACATCGACCGCAAGATCCTGGCCGAATTGCAGGCCGACGGCCGAATGACCAATGTCGAGCTTGCCCGCCGTGTCGGCATCTCGGCCCCGCCCTGCCTGCGCCGGGTCCGGGCGCTGGAGGAGACGGGCTTCATCCGCGGATACCACGCCGACATCGACGCGCGCGAACTGGGGTTCGAAGTGCAGGTCTTCGCCATGGTCCGCCTTGCCAGCCAGTCCGAACGCGACCTCTCGGCCTTCGAGGCGCTTGTGCAGAACTGGCCGCTGGTCCGCGAATGCCACATGCTGAACGGAGAGATCGACTTCATCCTGAAATGCGTCTCGCCGGATTTATCGACCTTCCAGCGGTTCCTGACGCAATCGCTGACGGCGGCGCCGAACGTCGCCAGCGTCAAGACCTCGCTGGTGATCCGGGCGGCGAAGGATCAGCCGGGGGTGCCCTTCGAGGTGGTCGAGGAACGGGTAAGGGAGGCGGGGTGAGAACGTGCGTGCAAGCACGCGCTTTACGCCTGCTAATATTAATTTAACCATTTGATTTTTTTAATTTATGATGGCTTTGTTGCGCTATTCGGGATGAGGTCGGAAGTGTCCCTTTCCCGTCTATCTTCAGCGCATACGGACGGTCTCGGGCGTCCCGAGTGATGTAAAGCGGTTCATGAGTGCGATGCGGATCCGAACCTCCGCATCCTGCCTGTCGAAGTCTCTGGCCATGATACGCTCGCCCAGGAGCTCGAGGCATCTCATCTTGGCCGCGACGCGACTTTGTCGGTGATATCCGGACCTTTCTTCCCGTTGGCCCGCCCGAACCGCTTGCAGGCACGTAGCGCTTCGTTTCGCGCCTGCAGGCCGGGATCGTGGCCCTTCCAGACCCTGGCATTCCGTCGCGGCGGTATGATGGCATGGCCCCTCGATCCGCGATGGCGGTGTGACATCCTTTGGTGTCATGGATGCCGTCGGCGGTAACGCTGCCGATCCGCTCTTGCAGCGGGACCTGCGCCAGCAGGTCCGGCAGAACGGGCGCCTCACCGATGCGGTTGCCCGTCATCTCCACCGCGCGAACTTCAAGGGTTTCGGCATCGATACCGATGTGGATCTTGCGCCATGGCCTGCGGCGGCTGGCTCCGTGCTTGCGCACCTGCCACTCACCCTCACCAGAGAACTTGATACCCGTGCCGTCCACTCGCAAGTGCAACGGTCCGGATGATGCACGATACGGGATCTGAACATTCGCGTGCTTCTGCCTGCGGCAAAGCGTCGTGTAATCCGGCACCTGCCAGTGAGCCCGGGCAGGCTCAGCAGGCTCTCCACGAACCTCGTCGTTTGCCGTAGCGGCAGCCCGAACAGCACCGTGATCGAGAGGCAGAACGGAATGGCCGCCGCCGAGAACCTCTCAGGATGGCCAGGCCTGCCCTTCAGCGCCACGAACCACGACATCTTAGGGTCAAACCACACGATCAGCGAGCCACGCCGCTTCGGTGCCTGACTGTAACTGGATCAGTTCGTCGTGCGAAATAGCGGGTCAGGCCTGCTCATGCCGTCAATCTAACCCGCCGACGCACAGACATGAATCCGACAACCGAGGGATAGCGCAACAAAGCCCCCGAAGGGTGGAATTACGCAACAAATCTCGTAGCTTGGAAAGTTTTGGCTCCGGCGGTAGGGATCGAACCTACGACCAATTGATTAACAGTCAACTGCTCTACCGCTGAGCTACGCCGGAACACGGGGGCCGTATAGCAATGCCATCGGGGGCCGTCCAGTGGGCGGAAGAGGATTTTTTCACAAAGACATGAATCTTGTTCCGGGGCCAAGCGGATCAAGCGCGGCGACCGCGCCCAGGTCGGTCAGGGCCAGCAGATGGGCCAGGACATTGCGGGCGGCGGCGGGCAGCAGGACCGGGGCCACGTCATAGATGCGGCCCGCCAGCATCGCCGCGTCGGCGGGGCCGTCGCGCAATGCCGTCAGGATCTGGCCGCTGCGTTGGCGGCGGTGGGCGGCAAGTTCGGTCAAGCGGGTCAGCGGATCCTCGATGGTGTCGCCATGGGCGGGCAGCAGGCGGCGGGGGCGCATCTGCGCCAGGCGGTCCAGGGATCGCAGGTAATCCGCCAGATCCCCGTCAGGCGGCGAGATGATGGTCGAGGACCAGCCCATCACCAGATCGCCGCAAAAGATCCGGTCGCCCCACAGCAGGCTGAGATGGCCGCCGGAATGGCCGGGGGTGTGCAGGGCGGTCAGATCCCACCCTTCGCCCTGGATGACCTGCCCGTCATGCAGGGTGAGGTCGGGGGCGAAGCGAAGATCCAGTCCCTCGCCCCCGCCGACGCCTTCGTCCGCCAGCCGCCGCATCATCGGTGAGCGTCCTGACAGCGCGTCTCCGAAGGCCAGGACGGGCGCCCCGGTCATCTTCGACAGCGTTCGCGCGCCCGCGCTGTGGTCCAGATGCGCGTGGGTCACCAGGATATGGCTGATCCGCCCTTGCCCCGCCTCGACGATCGCCGCCAGGTGGCCGGGATCGTCGGGACCGGGGTCGATCACCGCGACATCCCGTTCGCCCAGCAGAAAGGTCGTCGTGCCCGGTCCCGTCAGGGGCGAGGGGTTCGGGGCCAGGATGCGCAGGGGGTCTTTCGTTCGTCCGTCCATGCCATTAGCCTTAGCACGACGAAAAAGGATTGCCATGGCAAACCAGGCGGACGGCGGCTGGATGAAGGGGGTTCTGCCGCGCGGGCTTTACGGGCGCGCGGCGCTGATCCTGTTCCTGCCGGTGGTGGTGGTCACGCTGGTGGTCAGCGTCATGTTCCTGCAACGCCATTTCGAAGGCGTGACCCGGCAGATGAGCAGCAGCATGGCGCGCGAACTGGCCTTTGTCGCCGCGCGCATCGACCAGGCGGGCGGCCGGCCTGCGGCGGGCCAGGACATCGCGGCCCCCCTGGGGGTGACCATCGGGGCCCCCGCGGGTCCAGGCCAGGGCGACCGGCGCCTGTTCTATGACTTCTCGGGGCGTGTGGTGATCGAGGTTCTGCGCGAGGCCTTGGGCGACATCGCCGCCATCGATCTGGCCAGCGACGACAAGCGGGTGATCGTCACGGTGGACGGCGCGGCCGGTCCCTATACGCTGGCCTTCGACCGCAGTCGGGTCAGCGCCTCGAACCCGCATCAGCTGCTGGTGCTGATGGTCTTCACCTCGCTGCTGATGACCGGGATCGCCACGGTGTTCCTGCGCAACCAACTGCGCCCGATCCGCCGCCTGGCCGAGGCGGCCGAGGAATACGGCAAGGGCCGGATGGTGCCCTATCGCCCGTCGGGCGCGTCCGAGGTGCGCAGCGCGGGCACCGCCTTCCTGGACATGCGTAACCGGCTGGAACGCCAGAACGAACAGCGCAAGCTGATGATGTCGGGGATCAGCCACGACCTGCGCACCCCCCTGACGCGGCTGCGGCTGGGCCTGTCGATGATGTCGCCCGACCTTCCCCCCGAGGACGAGGATCTGCGCGCGATGGAGGCCGACATCGCCGAGATGAACCGCATGGTCGACGCTTTCCTGGACTATGCGCGGGACGAGGCGCAGGACAGCCCGCCCCAACCCACATCGGTGGCCGACTTCCTGGACGGCATCGTCGCCGACGCGCAGCGGGCGGGCCAGCGGGTCGCGTTGCGCAGCCTGGAGGGAGATGCGGGCGGGCGGGCGACGTTCCGGCCCGACATGCTGCGGCGCGCCCTGGAAAACCTGCTGGGCAATGCCGCGCGCCATGGCACACGCGCCGAACTGGACGCCGCCCTGGGTCCGCGCAGCCTGCGCATCGGGGTCGAGGACAACGGCCCCGGCATCCCCGACGACAGCCTGGATACGGCGATGCGGCCCTTCACCCGTCTGGATCCGGCGCGGGGGCGCAACAGCGGCGGCGGCGCGGGGCTTGGCCTGGCCATCGCAGCGGACGTGGCCCGCGCCCATGGCGGGCAACTGCGGCTGGGGCGCGGGCAGCGGCTGGGCGGGCTGCGTGCGGAAATCGTCATTCCGCGATAGGTTGTGGCGGCGCTGCGCGGGCGGGAAATATGCGGTATTCTTCGCATGATATTGAACGTCGCATGACACCCCCCTAGATTGATGCGGTGCAGGGGCCGTGCGCCGCCATGACGGGGCCACGGCTTCGGGCAGAAAGGAACGCATAATGAACGAATTCGCATCTTCGACCTATCCGGTGCTGCCGCTGCGCGACATCGTGGTCTTTCCCCACATGATCGTTCCGCTGTTCGTGGGTCGCGAAAAATCGGTGCGTGCGCTGGAAGCGGTCATGGAATCGGACAGCCCGATCCTGCTTGCCGCCCAGAAGGACGCCTCGGTCGACGAACCCGAGGAGGACGGCATCTTCCGCGCCGGCGTTCTGGCCAACGTGCTGCAACTGCTGAAGCTGCCCGACGGCACCGTCAAGGTGTTGGTCGAGGGGCGTGAGCGGGTGCAGATCACCGAGTTCGTGCCGAACGACGATCACTTCGCGGCCACCGCCATCGTGCTGGCCGAAACGCCGGGCGACCAGGCCACCGTGACCGCCCTGGTCCGCAACGTGGCCGAGGAGTTCGAGCGTTACGTCAAGGTCCGCAAGAACATCCCCGAGGAAGTCGTGACCGCGGTGGCCGAGGCCAAGGAACCCGGCAAGCTGGCCGACCTTGTGGCGGGCCACATGGGCATCGCCCTGGACAAGAAACAGGATCTGCTGGACACGCTGGACGTGGCCGAGCGGCTGGAGAAGGTCTATTCGCTGATGCAGGGCGAGATGTCCGTGCTTCAGGTCGAGAAGAAGATCAAGTCGCGCGTCAAGACCCAGATGGAGAAGACGCAGCGCGAATATTATCTGAATGAGCAGATGAAGGCCATTCAGAAGGAACTGGGCGACGGCGAGGACGGCCAGAACGAGATCGCCGAGCTTGAGGAAAAGATCGCCAAGACCAAGTTCAGCAAGGAGGCCCGCGACAAGGCCGAGGCCGAACTGAAAAAGCTGAAGTCGATGTCGCCGATGTCGGCCGAGGCCACGGTCAGCCGCAACTATCTGGACTGGCTGCTGTCGCTGCCCTGGGGCGTGAAGTCGCGCACCCGCAAGGATCTGGTCGCGGCCGAAAAGATCCTGGACGCCGATCACTATGGCTTGGAAAAGGTCAAGGAACGGATCGTCGAGTATCTGGCCGTGCAGACCCGCAGCCAGAAGCTGAAAGGCCCGATCCTGTGCCTCGTCGGCCCTCCGGGCGTCGGCAAGACCTCGCTGGGCCGGTCGGTCGCCAAGGCCACGGGCCGCGAATTCATCCGCATCTCGCTGGGCGGTGTGCGCGATGAGAGCGAGATCCGGGGCCACCGGCGGACCTATATCGGCTCGATGCCCGGCAAGATCATCCAGGCGCTGAAAAAGGCCAAGACCACCAACCCGCTGATCCTGCTGGATGAAATCGACAAGATGGGCCAGGATTTCCGCGGCGACCCGGCCTCGGCGATGCTCGAGGTTCTGGATCCCGAACAGAACGCGACCTTCGTGGACCACTATCTTGAGGTGGAATACGACCTGTCCAACGTGATGTTCGTGACCACGGCCAACAGCTACAACATGCCTGGCCCGCTGCTGGACCGGATGGAGATCATCAGCCTGTCCGGCTATACCGAGGACGAAAAGCGCGAGATCGCGCGCCAGCACCTGCTGCCCAAGCAGATCAAGGCGAACGGCCTTCGCAAGGGCGAGTTCGAGGTGACGGACGAGGCGTTGACCCATGTGATCCGCTATTACACGCGGGAGGCCGGGGTGCGGTCGCTGGAACGCGAGATCGCCAAGCTGGCGCGCAAGGCCGTGACCGAGATCCTCAAGGGTCAGGTCAAGTCCGTGACGGTCGATGCCGCCAAGGCCGAGGAATACCTGGGCGTGCGGCGCCACCGTTACGGCCTGGCCGAGAAAGAGGATCAGGTCGGCGTGGTGACGGGCCTGGCCTGGACCTCGGTCGGGGGCGATCTGTTGCAGATCGAGGCGCTGCGCCTGCCGGGCAAGGGGCGGATGAAGACGACCGGGAAACTGGGCGACGTGATGAAGGAATCGATCGACGCGGCCTCCAGCTTCGTGCGGTCCATCAGCCCGGAAATCGGGGTGAAGCCGCCGGAATTCGACAAGCGCGACATCCACGTCCACGTTCCCGAAGGCGCCACGCCCAAGGACGGGCCGTCCGCGGGCATCGCCATGGTTACCTCGGTCGTGTCGGTCATGACCGGCATCCCGGTCCGCAAGGACGTGGCGATGACGGGCGAGGTGACGTTGCGCGGCAACGTGCTGGCCATCGGCGGGTTGAAGGAAAAGCTGCTGGCGGCGTTGCGCGGGGGCATCAAGACGGTGCTGATCCCCGCCGATAACGAAAAGGATCTGGCCGAGATCCCGGACAACGTGAAGACCGGCCTGACCATCATCCCGGTCAGCAACGTCCGCGAGGTTCTGAAGCACGCCCTGGTGCGGATGCCGGAACCCGTCGAATGGGACGAGGCGGCCGAGGAAGCGGCCGAGGCCGCCCGCCGGGTCGCCGCCCCGCGAGACGACCGCACCGGCGGCAGCGCCGTCGCCCATTGAGGCCTCAGGCAGGGCCGGTTCGCACCGGCCCTGTTTTTTCATGCGGATCAGATACATCGCTGAACCGCGCCATCAGGGTCGCGCCATGAAATCTGCCATTGTCCCGGTTCTGGCTGCCCTGCTGTCCTTCGCCCTGCCCGCTTGGGCCGCCGATCCGCTGACAGGCGTCTGGCAAACCCAGCCCGGCAAGGACGGCGGTTTCGGCCATGTCCGGATCGCGCCTTGCGGCGGCGGGTTGTGCGGCACGGTCATCCGCACCTTCGATGCCGCAGGCCAGGAGGTCGCGGCAGGTGATCTGGGGGCTGCCATCCTGTCCGGTGTGCTGCCCACGGGCAGCGGCGGCTATGGCAAGGGCCGCATCATCAATCCCGAAACCGGCCGCAGCTATACCGCGCGCCTCACCTTGCGCGGCGACCGGCTGGAGGTAGGCGGCTGCATCATGATGATCTGCCGCAACGCCGGGACATGGCAGCGGGTGGAATAGCCGCTGTTGATTCGTGACGGCTAGGACCGCCCCCATTCGTTCACCAGCATGTCGCGGAAGCGGATGGCGGATGGCGAGAGTTTCGCGCCCCGGCGTTCGACCAGGCCGATCGACCGGCTGACCACCGGCTTTTCCAGCCGAACGGTGGCGATCAGCGGATGTTCGCGCTGTGGCGTCGCCATCTGCGGAAGGACCGATACGCCCAGCCCCGCCTCGACCAGGCCCAGCGAGGTGGACAGGTGGTTGACCTCGTAGAACCAGTTCAGGTCCAATTGCTGGTTGGCCGCCGCAAGGGCCTGGTCCAGCACGGCGCGGTTGCCCGATTTCTTCGACACGCCGATCAGCGGATGACCCTCAAGCGCCGTCCAGGGCAGCGCCTTGGCGGTTGCGAAGGGGTTATCGCGGCGGCAGGCCAGCACGAAGGGATCCTCCAGAAGCGGCGTGAAGATCAGGTCGTCGCGGGTCGCCCCGGTGATGTTGATGCCGAATTCGACCTCTCCGTTGGCCACCGCGTCCAGCCCCTCGTTCGCGGACAGGTCCATGATGCGGAAGCGGATGCCGGGAAAGCGGCTGTTGAACGCCTCGATCACGCGGGGCAGGAAATAGAACGCCGCCGTCGGGACCGAGGCCAGCGTCACCTGCGCGCGGTGCCGCCCGCGCAGGTCAGAGATCGACAGGATCGATTCCTCGAATTCATCGACAAGCCGCCGGACCAGGGGCATCAACTCGCGCCCGATCTGGGTGGGGGCGACGCGCCGGGTGGTGCGTTCGATCAACTGCGCGCCGACAGCCTCTTCGAAGGCCTTGATCCGGCGCGACAGGGCGGGCGTGGACAGGTTCAGGTGCCGCGCGGCCTCGTTGAACGAGGACAGTTCAAGCACCGCCAGAAAGGCGCGAAGGTCCAAGAATTCGAAATTGTTCCGCATTGCGCAACAATAGACGAATTCTTTGCAATTCACAACACAGTCCCGATAGCGCATTCCGGGTCTCCAAGGCGGCAGGAGGTGCCGCAGAGGAGAATCATCGTGGACGATCAGATCCGCATCCCTTGCGTCATGATGCGCGGCGGTACCTCGAAGGGGCCGTTCTTCCTGCAACGCGACCTGCCCACGGACCCCCGGCAGCGCGACGCCCTGCTGGTCGAGATCATGGGATCGGGCCATCCGTTGCAGATCGACGGCATCGGCGGCGGCAACACGCTGTCGTCCAAGGTCGCCATCGTCGGGCCGTCCACGCGGGACGGGGCGGATGTCGATTACCTGTTCGCCCAGGTCAATGTTCTTGACCGGGTGGTGGATACCGGCCCGAACTGTGGCAACATGCTGTCCGCCGTGGGCGCTTTCGCCATCGAACAGGGGCTGGTCCCGGCGGAAAGCGGCGAAACCCGCGTCAAGGTTCATAACGTGAACACCGGCAAGATCATCGAGGCCCGCATCCAGACCCCCGGCGGCGAATTGCGTTATCAGGGCGATGCCTCGATCGACGGGGTGCCGGGCACCGCCGCGCCGGTCTATCTGGCCTTCCTGGAGGCCATCGGCGCCAAGACCGGGCGGCTGCTGCCGTCGGGAACACCGCAGGAAATCATCGAGGGCGTCCCGGTCTCGCTGATCGACGGGGCCACCCCGGTGGTGATCGCGCGGGCCGAGACCTTCGGTTTGACGGGATCGGAAAGCGCGGCCCGGCTGGACGGGGACGCGGCCTTCCTGGCCCGGCTGGAAGCGGTCCGCATCGAGGCCGGGCGGCGCATGGGACTGGGCGATGTCGGCGGATCGGTGCTGCCCAAGCCCGTCCTGATCGGCGCGCCCGCGCAGGGCGGCACGCTGGCGGTGCGGTATTTCACGCCCCATGCCTGCCATACGTCCCTGGCGACGACCGGCGCGGTGTCGGTCGCCATCGCCGCCACCCTGCCCGACAGCATCGTCGGGGCGGCGCTGCCGGAACTGCAATTTCCCGCCGACCTGACCTTTGAACACCCGACCGGACGGATGGATGTCCGCGTCGAGATCGATCTGGCCGCCGGGGGCACGCCTATCGTCTTCGTCACCCGGACCTGCCGCCGCCTGTTCGAGGGCGCTGCCCTGGTCCGCCGCCGCAACTGACCCTATTCCGGGCGCCGAGGAACCGCCCGGACCGTTTGAACCCCAAGGGAGGACTATAACAATGTTCAGCTTTACCCGCCGCGTCATGCTGGGCGTCACGGCCGCCAGCCTCGCGCTGTCCGCGCTGCCCGCCGCCGCGCAGGACTATCCGTCCAAGCCCGTCACCATCGTCGTATCCTATGCGGCCGGCGGCGGCACCGACGCCATCGCCCGCGTCTTCGCCGCCCGGCTGGAAGAAGCCCTGGGCGGCCGCGTCATCGTCGAGAACCGCCCCGGCGCCGCCGCCAACATGGGCACCGACGTGGTCGCCAAGTCCCAGCCCGACGGCTACACGCTGCTGATCGGCAACCAGGGGCCGATGGTCGTCAACCCGCATATCTTCAAGCTGCGCAACGACCCGGCGGAAACGCTGGATCCCATCGCCATGATCGCCGACGCGCAACTGGTGGTCGTCGCCGGTCCCAGCCTTGAAGTCAATTCGATGCAGGAATTGCTGGAAAAGGCCAAGGCGGGCGAACTGGTCTACGGTTCGGCGGGCAATGCCTCGGCCAGCCATGTGGCCACGCTGCTGCTGGGCCAGATGGCCGGTGTGAAGCTGAAGCATGTTCCCTACAAGGGCGCGGGTCCGGCGATCAACGACCTGCTGGGCGGCCATGTCGACTTCATGGTGACGACGGTTCCCTCGGTGATCGGGCTGGTGCAGGACGGCACGCTGAAGGCCCTGGCCGTGACCGGCAAAGAGCGTTTCTCCGGGCTGCCGGACGTGCCGACGGTCGCCGAATCGGCGCTGCCGGACTACAACGCCTCGGCTTGGTATGGCCTGCTGGGGCCGACCGGCCTGCCGCAGGACGTGCGCGACAAGCTGGCCGCCGCCACGGCGGAAACGCTGTCCGACCCGGCCTTCATCGAAAGCCTGCAAAAGGATGGCGGCGTCCCGTCGCATCTGGTCGGCCAAGACTTCGCGGACTTCATGGCGGCCGAGCGCGCCCGCTGGGGCGATGTCGTCAAGGCCGCCGACATCAAGGTGGAATAAGCCATGAGCCAGGATACCGCCGAGGTGATCCAGGTCGATGTCCCGCCGGGGCATCCGACCTCGCCGGCCCCGCCGCCGTCCAATCCGTGGCTCGGCCGCGAAAGGATCGCGGGTCTTAGCCTTGTGGCCTTTGGACTGTTCGCCCTCTATGCCGGTGCCGACCTGCCCTTCCGCAGCGAATCCGGCGTCGGGTCCGGGATGCTGCCTCGCGCGCTGTCGATCATCCTGATCGTGCTGGGCGCGGTGCAGTTGGCCGTGACCTGGAAGGACCGGCCCGAATCCACCGGCCGCTGGCCGATTCGCGACATGCTGCCGGTGCTGATCGGGGTATTCCTGTTCGCCATCACCATCCGCGGCCACCATTTCGGATCGTTCGAGGTGCCGACCCTGGGCATGGCCGTCGCCACGCCGCTGGCGGTGATCCTGTCGGGCCTTGCCGCCAAGGATGTCCGCCTGGGCG
Organism: Paracoccus sp. 22332; assembly: GCF_052045125.1. Classification (NCBI taxonomy): domain Bacteria; kingdom Pseudomonadati; phylum Pseudomonadota; class Alphaproteobacteria; order Rhodobacterales; family Paracoccaceae; genus Paracoccus; species Paracoccus sp. 22332. The sequence continues at coordinate 159,066 of NZ_JBQEOI010000006.1, read as the reverse complement.
AGCTGGTGATCTTCGCCGCGATCCTGACCGCAGTCTGCATCGGGCTGTTCCGTTACGCGCTGGGGCTGTCTCTGCCTGTCGCGCCCTGGCTGATCGGATACTGACATGATGGCCATGTTCGAACATCTGGGTCTGGGCCTGTCGGTCGCGGCGACCCTGCAAAACATCTTCTTCTGCTTTCTGGGCTGCCTGATCGGCACCCTGGTGGGCGTGCTGCCGGGCGTGGGTCCGGTGGCGACCATCTCGATCCTGCTGCCGGTGACGCTGTCGCTGGACCCGACCGGCGCGCTGATCATGCTGGCCGGCATCTATTACGGCGCGCAATACGGCGGCTCGACCACCGCCATCCTGGTCAACATCCCCGGCGAGGCGACGGCGGTCGTCACCGCCATCGACGGGCACGAGATGGCCAAGAAGGGCCAGGCCGGGCTGGCCCTGGGTCTGGCCGCGATCGGATCCTTCATCGCGGGCACCATCGCCACCATCGTGATCGCCGCGCTGGCGATGCCGATGACCAGGCTGGGGCTGCTGTTCGGGCCTGCGGAATACTTCTCGCTGATGATCATGGGCCTGGTCCTGGCGGTGGTCCTGGCGCATGGCTCGCTGGTCAAGGCCTTGGCGATGATCGTCGCGGGGGTGCTGTTGTCCTGCGTCGGCGCCGACATGGAAACCGGGCGCGAGCGCATGACCTTCGACATCTACATGCTGACCGACGGGATCGAATTCGTCGTGCTGGCCATGGGCGTCTTCGGCTTCGGCGAGATCTTCAAGAACCTCGCCGACCCCGAAAAGCGCGACGTGATGCGCGGCAAGATCGGCCGCCTGCTGCCGACCCTTACCGAACTGCGCCAGAACCTGGGCGCGATCCTGCGCGGCACCGGCCTGGGCTCGGTCCTGGGGGTTCTGCCGGGCAACGGCGCGATTCTGGCCCCTTTCGCCAGCTATGCGCTGGAAAAGCGCATCTCGGACCGGCCGCAGGATTTCGGCACCGGCGTGCCGCAAGCGGTGGCAGGCCCGGAATCGGCCAACAACTCGGGCGCGCAGACCAGCTTCATCCCGCTGCTGACGCTGGGCATTCCGCCCAATGCGGTGATGGCGCTGATGGTCGGCGCGATGATGATCCAGGGCATCGTCCCCGGCCCGCAGGTGATCCAGAACAGCCCCGACCTGTTCTGGGGCCTGGTCGCCTCGATGTGGATCGGCAACCTGATGCTGGTCATCATCAACCTGCCGCTGATCGGGGTCTGGGTGAAGCTGCTGAAGGTGCCTTACCGCCTGCTGTTCCCGGCCATCGTCGCCTTCTGCTGCATCGGCCTGTTCTCGATCTCGAACGACGGCGCACAGGTCATCATGGCGGGCATCATGGGGCTGGTGGGCTTCGCGCTCTACAAGCTGCATTTCGAACCGGCGCCGCTGGCCCTGGGCTTCGTGCTGGGCCGCCTGCTGGAAGAAAAGCTGCGCCAGGCGCTGATCATCTCGGACGGCAGCATGACGACCTTCGTCACCTCGCCGCTGTCGCTGGGCCTGTTGCTGGTCGGCGCCGCAGCCCTGGTGATCGCCGTCCTGCCCTCGATCCGAAAATCCCGAGACGAGATCTTCGTCGAGGACTGATCCCTGGAACGCGGCCTTCGGGCCGCGTTCGTCCTTCATCCGTCCCCTCCATCCTGGACCCTGCACGACGCCGCATCAGGCTCCCTTCAACCTTGCCGCCCCACCATCAGCTATGACGAACTGGCGAAAAGCTGGCAGTAACGGCCTGCAAGGGGGGAACCCGGACCTTCGGGTTCCCACCGCCGTCCCGGCCAGGGGAATGACAGGGACTTGCGGCGGACCGACCAAGCGCGAATATTGCCGCCATGCGGCAGCCCCTCGAACCGGGCGATTCTGCCAGCAGGCGCGCGATTGGAAGAACGGATGAATGTCGAACAGCCTTCGGGCGACTGGCTGCCTGCCCGCATCAGCAGTGTGGCGCGCGACATCGCGGCGCGCGACTGGTCGGACAGCCCGTTGGGGCCGCTGGCGGGCTGGCCCGCCGATCTGCGGGCGATCCTGGCCACCATGCTGGCCTGCCCCACGCCCATGTATCTGGCCTGGGGACCGCAGCTGATCTCGTTCTATAACGATGCCTATGTGCCGATCCTGGGCTATCGGGCCGATGGTGCGGTGGGCCGGCCCTTTCGCGATCTGTGGGCCAGCATCTGGGACGACATCCTGCCGCTGGTCGAAGGCTGCCTGCGCGGGGAAAGCCAGCAGGTCGTGGACATGCGGCTGGATCTCAGCCGCCGGGGCCTGCCCGAGGAAAGCTACTGGACCTTCACCTATTCGCCCGCCTTCGACGCCCGAGGACGCATCGCCGGGCTGCTCTGCGTCACCGGGGAAACCACCGACCGGATCCTAGCCGAACGCGCGCGGGCCGAAGCGGACGAACGGCTGGACCTGGCCATGTCGTCGGGCAACAGCGTCGGCACCTGGGACTGGGACGTGATCGCCAACCGCGTCACCGCCGACAGCCGCTTTGCCCGCCTTTACGGGGTCGATCCCGCCCTGGCCGTCCAGGGCGCCGCAATCGAGGACTTCTTCGGCGGCATCCATCCCGATGACCGCCACCGCGTCGAGACCGAGATCGCCGAGGCGCTGCGCAGCGTCGGCACCTTCGCGTCGGAATACCGGCTGCTGCGCCAGGACGGCTCGGTCTCGTGGGTCTCGGCCCAAGGGCGCTGCATTCCCGGACCGGACGGGCGCTGCGCCCGCCTGCCCGGCGTCAGCTATGACATCACCCCCCTGAAAGAGGCCGAACTGCAACTGCGCGCCGCGAAAGAGGAACGCGAATTCGTCCTGGACCAGATCGCCCGGCAGCGGATGCAGACCGATCCGCAGGAGATCCTGCGCGCCTCGTCCGAGGCTCTGGGCAAGCGGCTGGGCGTGAACCGCGTCGGCTTCTACCGGCTGACCGGGCCGCAGAGCATCTGCCATCAGGCGTCCTGGACGGACGGCACCCTGCCCCCGCTGGAAGGACACCAGGCCACCGATCACTATGGCAGCCATGCCGACCGCGAACGCCGGGCAGGCCGTTCTCTGGTCTTCGGCGACAGCCGCGTCGATGCGGATGGCGGCCTGCTGCCCTATGCCCGCGAAGGCGTTCTGGCGGGGATTTGCGTGCCGCTGCTGACGGACGGCAAATGGGCGGCGGGGATCTATCTTCACCAGGCTGCGGTGCGCGTCTGGACCGGGTCCGAGATCGCCCTGGCCACGGAAATCGTCCAGCAAACCTGGCTTGCCATCGATCGGGCCGAGGCGCTGCAAAGCCTCAATCGCCGGGTCGAGGAACAAGAGGCCGCGCTGGCCCATCGAGAGATCGTCCTGCGCGAGGAATTCGAACGGCGCGAAGCCGCCGAACGCCAGCTGCGCCAGTTGCAGAAGATGGAGGCCGTGGGTCAGTTGACGGGCGGCATCGCGCATGACTTCAACAACATGCTGGCCATCGTCATCAGCGGCCTGAACCTGACGCAGCGCCAGCTTGCGCGCGGGAATGCCGATGTCGGCCCCTTTATCGAGGGCGCCCTGGACGGGGCCAACCGCGCCGCCGCGCTGACCCAACGCCTGCTGGCCTTTTCGCGCCAGCAGCCGCTGGAACCGGCGGTGGTCGATGCCAACGCCCTGCTGGCCGGGCTGTCGGACATGCTGTCGCGGTCGCTGGGCGAAACAGTCGTGCTGGAAACCGGGCTGCAACCGGCGCTGTGGACCACGCGCGTCGATCCCAACCAACTGGAAAACGCCATCATCAACCTGGCCGTGAACGCCCGCGACGCCATGCCGGACGGGGGACAGGTCGCGCTGGAAACTGCCAATATCCGCTTGGACGCCAGTGCGGCGCGCGACCTGGGGGCCGAACCGGGGGCCTATGTGCGGATCCGGGTCCGCGACACCGGCAGCGGCATGACGCCCGAGGTTCTGGCCAAGGCCTTCGATCCGTTCTTCACCACCAAGCCCACCGGGCGCGGCACCGGCCTGGGGCTGAGCCAGGTCTACGGCTTCATCCGCCAATCGGGCGGCCATGTCTCGATCCGTTCGCAGGTCGGCCAGGGCACCTCGGTCGACCTGTATCTGCCGCGCTGCCTGGACCAGGAGAACCAGGTGTCGGGCGATCAGGCGGACGACGTGCCGACCGGACGCCCCGACCAGGTGATCCTGGTGGTCGAGGACGAGGAACGCGTTCGCGCCTTCACCGTCGCCGCGCTGCGCGACCTGGGCTATACCGTGCTGGAGGCGGCGTCGGGCTCGGCGGCGCTGGACATCCTGGCGCGGCGCGACGACATCGCGCTGCTGTTCACGGATGTGGTGATGCCGCAGATGACCGGACCGCAGCTGATCGAACAGGCCCGCCGGATCCGGGGCGATCTGAAGGTCGTGTTCACCAGCGGTTATACGGGCGAATCCTCGGAAACCGACGAACGGATCAGGGCGGGCGGCAACTTCCTGGCCAAACCCTTCAGCTTCGACCAACTGGCGCGCAAGATCGGCGCGATGCTGGCCTGAACGGCGCGGGCCGCAGCGGGGTTGCCGCGGCCCGTGGTTCCTTGTGACAGGCGGTCAGGCCAGGGCCTTGCCGCGCCGCCTGGCCCTGCCCAGCAGCACAAGCCCACCCGCCAACAGCACCCCGGCGGGCGGGACCGGAACGGGCGCGGGTTCGGCGCCGGATTCCGTATAGAAGCTCTGCCCATAGGCGATCCCCAGGCCGTGCCCCGCGAAAGACAGCGGATTCGTCGCAAGCCCGGTCGTCACGTCCACCTCATAGATCGAGGTGCCGGCCACGCCATACAGCCTGCCCCCAGGCGCCGTCGCCAGCCCGAAGACATCGCTGACGCCGAACGAACCAACGGCCGCGGTGCCGCCCGGATTGCCCAGATCGATCTTGACCAATTGGTTCGCGCTGGATGCGAGATAGAAATCGCTTCCCACGAAAGCCAGATCGCCGCCCGAATAGAACCCGATGGAGCCGAGCGAGCTTCCCACCCCGGTCATCGTGTTCAGGGTATAGATATTGGTCGTTGCATTCCCAGCCCCGTACAGCGTGCCGTCAGCGCCGAACACAAGGGCGTTTCCGCTGCTGATCCCATGGGCGCCGATCAGGGTGCTGACCCCGGAGCCGGGATCGATACGGTAGAGGCTCGTAAAGCTCATCCCGTAAAGGTTGCCCGTCGGATCGAAGGCAATATCGGTCATCACCACGCCCATGTCGCCGATGACGGACACCGCGCCGGTCGTCGTATCGACCGTGCCCAGCATGCCGTTCGAATCGTGCACATGCATCGTGGCGGACAGTGCAGGAGTCGCTGCCATCGCAAGAAAGAAGGCAGTCGTCATTCGCTTGATGTCCATCTGCGGAACCCCCGGTATCGTTAAACCAAAGCAAACCGACCAGTCTGCTTTGGCACCGTAACACGGACGCCGATTCGCACGAAGTCGTGAAGGGAAGCAGCCGGTTCCGGCCCTAGCGCCGCCGCTTGGACCGCTTGTTGCCGCCGCGTTGTCCCGCCCTGCCCGCCGTGGACCGGCCCGAGGCCTTGACGGCATCCTCGGCCGCCTCCTCGATCACCGACTGACGCGCCAGCGGATCGTCCGCCACGGCCAGTTCCACGGCTTCCAGGCGCTTCACCTCGTCGCGGATCCGCGCGGCTTCCTCGAATTCCAGGTTCTCGGCGGCCTTGCGCATCTGCGCGCGCAGGGCGTCCAGATGGGCGGCCAGGTTGGCGCCGACCATCGGCTTGTCGATCTTCGCCGTCACGCGCGACTGGTCGGTATCGCCCTGCCACAGGCCCGCCAGCACATCCTCGACGTTCTTGCGGACGGTTTGGGGGGTGATGCCGTGGGCCTCGTTATAGGCCATCTGCTTGGCACGGCGGCGTTCGGTTTCCGCCATCGCGCGTTCCATGCTGCCGGTGATGCGGTCGGCATACATGATGACGCGCCCGTCGGCGTTGCGTGCTGCGCGGCCGATGGTCTGGATCAGCGAGGTTTCGCTGCGCAGGAAGCCTTCCTTGTCGGCATCCAGGATCGCCACCAGACCGCATTCCGGAATGTCCAGCCCCTCGCGCAGCAGGTTGATGCCCACCAGCACGTCGAAGGCGCCCAGGCGCAGGTCGCGCAGGATCTCGATCCGCTCGATCGTGTCGATGTCGCTGTGCATGTAGCGGATACGGATGCCCTGTTCGTGGAAATATTCGGTCAGATCCTCGGCCATGCGCTTGGTCAAGGTCGTGACCAGCGTGCGCAGCCCCGCCGCGCTGACCTTGCGGATCTCGTCCAGCAGGTCGTCCACCTGCATTTCCACGGGGCGGATCTCGATCTGCGGGTCCAGAAGGCCGGTCGGGCGGATAACCTGCTCGGTGAAGACGCCGCCGGTCTGGTCCAGCTCCCATTGCGCGGGGGTGGCGCTGACAAAGACCGATTGCGGGCGCATCGCGTCCCATTCCTCGAACTTCAGCGGGCGGTTGTCCATGCAGCTGGGCAGGCGGAAGCCGTGTTCGGCCAGCGTGAACTTGCGCCGGAAGTCACCGCGATACATGCCGCCGATCTGCGGCACCGAGACATGCGATTCGTCGGCAAAGACGATGGCGTTGTCGGGGATGAACTCGAACAGCGTGGGGGGCGGTTCGCCCGGCGCGCGCCCGGTCAGATAGCGGGAATAGTTCTCGATGCCGTTGCAGACGCCGGTGGCCTCCAGCATCTCCAGATCGAAATTGGTGCGCTGTTCCAGCCGCTGGGCTTCCAGCAGCTTGCCTTCGTCCACCAACTGCTTCAGCCGCCCCTGCAATTCCGCCTTGATGCCCTTGATCGCCTGCTGCAGCGTAGGGCGCGGGGTGACATAGTGGCTGTTCGCATAGATGCGGATCTGGCGGAAATTGTCGGTCTTCTGCCCGGTCAGCGGATCGAATTCGGTGATCGCCTCAAGCTCGTTGCCGAAGAAATCGAAACGCCAGGCGCGGTCTTCCAGGTGGGCGGGCCAGACCTCGACCACGTCGCCGCGCACCCGGAAGCCGCCGCGCTGGAAGGCCGCGTCCAGGCGGCGGTATTGCTGGGCGACAAGCTGGGACAGGAATTCCCGCTGGTCATAGCTGTCGCCCACCACCATGTCCTGCGTCATCGCCGAATAGGTCTCGACCGAGCCGATGCCGTAGATGCAGGAGACCGAAGCGACGATAATCACGTCGTCGCGTTCCAGAAGCGCCCGCGTGGCCGAGTGGCGCATCCGGTCGATGGCCTCGTTGATCTGGCTTTCCTTCTCGATATAGGTGTCGCTGCGCGGCACATAGGCCTCGGGCTGGTAATAGTCGTAGTAGCTGACGAAATATTCGACCGCGTTGTCGGGAAAGAAGCCCTTGAATTCGCCGTAAAGCTGGGCGGCCAGCGTCTTGTTCGGCGCCAAGATGATGGCGGGGCGCTGCGTCGCCTCGATCACCTTGGCCATGGTGAAGGTCTTGCCGGTGCCGGTCGCGCCCAGCAGCACCTGGTCACGCTCGCCCGCTTGTACGCCACCGGTCAGTTCGGCGATGGCGGTGGGCTGGTCGCCCGCAGGCTGGAATTCGCTTTTCATCACGAAGCGCCGCCCGCCTTCCAGCTTGGGGCGGGTGACTTCGGCGAATCGCATGGTCGGGGCGTTGGTGTTGTTGTGACCCATCGGGCGTCCTTTTCGGCAGAACCCAAAGGTGTGGTCGCCACGGCAGAAGTCAACCGGGGCTGCTGACGGAAAGCGGCAGCAGGGGGCGCTCGCCCCCCTCTTGGCCTGCGGCCAATTCACCCCCGAGGATAGGCAAAGGGCCTAGCGCTTGAACCGTGCGGGTTGCAACTCTGCCCATCCCTGTTTGCCGTCGATTTCGTCGGCGATGATCTCGGCTGTGACCGGACCCAGAGTAAAACCCTGATGGCCGTGGCCGAAATGCGCCCAGAGGTTCGGCTGGTCGGGGACGCGGCCGATCACCGGCAGCATGTCGGGGATGCAGGGGCGGCGGCCGGTCCAGGGCTCGGCCTCGACCGGGGCGCCGATGTCGAACAGTTCCCGCGCGGCCTTTTCGCCGTGCTTCAGTTGCGGAGGGGTCAGGCGCGGGTGGCTGGTCAGTTCGGCGGCGGTGGCGATGCGCAGACCGCGACGCATGGGCGACAGCACCACCGAATTGCCGAAATCGGCAATCGGGTGATTGGGCGGTGTCTCCATGTGGTAGTGGCGGTGATAGCCGCGCTTGAACACCATCGGCACGGTCAGGCCGAAGCGTTGCAGCAGCATCGGCGACCAGGGGCCGAGCGCCACGACGGCATGTTCGCCAGTATGCTCGTCCACCTGCCAGCCGTTGCCCACGCGATGCAGGTCGCCCGCGTCGGCGTTGACGATCCGCCCCCCCTGGCGTTCGAACAGCGCCGCATAGGCCGCGACCAGCCCGCCGGGATCGGAACAGGTCCAGGCGTCGGCCCAATGGGTCGCGCCCTCCACCTCGATCTTGATGGCCGGTTCCAGGGCGCGCAGGGCCTTGCCGTCCATCAGCTTGGCCTCGACTCCGAATTCATCCATGAACCGCTTGGCGGTGACGCGGGCCTTTTCCATGCGCGCGGGCGTCCGGTGCACCTCGATATAGCCGTGGCGGCGGATGATGTTGTCGGCGCCCGCAGCGGCGACCAGCGGCGCGTGGCGGTCGGTCGACTGGCGGATCAGCTTGCCCCAGGTCAACGTTGCACGGCGATGGCCCGCAGGCAGCGAGTTCAGCGCATAAGTCCAGACGGCGTTGAGTTGCGACAGCAGCCCGCCGACGTTCCATTTCACGTCATAGCCCCGGCCAAGCGCGATCTGGATCAGCGCACCGGGCGCCAGGGGCATGGCATAGGGCTCGACCGCCTCGGTCTGGATCAGACCGGCATTGCCATAGCTGGTTTCCCGCCCCGGCACGCCGCGTTCGACGATGGTCACCTGATGGCCGCGCGCCTGCAAGGCCAGTCCGGTCGTGACGCCGACCATGCCCGCACCCAGAACCAGAATCTCTGCCATGTCCTTCCCCTGACCAAGTTTGGATCAGGGATGCAGATATCGGTCGAATCGGGCAAGGATTATCGCACGATCTTCGGCGACCTTTCAAAACTTTGCAAGATTCAGGCGAAAAGCTCTCGGCAGAAGCTCAATCCTTCGACCAAAGCGTCCACTTCCTGCCTGGCATTGTACATCGCGAAAGAGGCGCGGGCGCTTGCGGTGATTCCAAAGAACTCCATCAGCGGCATGGCGCAATGGCTGCCCGCCCGCACGGCAATGCCGCGCTTGTCGAGGATGGTGGACAGGTCATGCGCATGGGCGCCCTGCATGGTCATCGAGAAGATCGCGCCCTTGTCCGGCGCGTCGCCCTGGATCTGCAGCCAGTTCAGGCTGCGCAGCCGGTCGCGGGCGTAGTCGCGCAGGGTGCGTTCATGGGCGGCGATATTTTCCATACCCAGATCCATGAGGTATTCCAGCGCCGCGCCCAAGCCGATCTGGTTGACGATGCCGGGGGTTCCCGCCTCGAACCGCAGGGGCGGGTCGGCATAGTCGATGGCGTCGCGGGTGACCGTGCGGATCATGTCGCCGCCGCCCAGAAAGGGGCGCATCTCGGCCTGGCGTGCACGGCGGATCCACATCGCGCCCGACCCCGAGGGACCATACAGCTTGTGCCCGGTGATGCAGTAGAAATCGACGCCAAGCGCCGCCAGATCGACCGGCATATGGACAGCCGCCTGGCTGCCATCGGCCAGCACCGGCACATCGGTGCCCCGCGCGATGGCGCCCACATCGACGATGGTTCCGGTGACGTTCGACATATGCGTGACCGCGATCAGTTTCGTACGCGGCCCCACGGCGGCCAGCACCTTATCAGCCGGCAGGCTGCCGTCTGCTTCGGGTTCGACCCACTTCAGCACCACCCCCTGGCGTTCACGCAGGAAATGCCAGGGCACGATATTGGCGTGGTGTTCCAGCACCGACAGCACGATCTCGTCCCCGGGCTGGAACCGGGGCGCGGCCCAACCATAGCTGACCAGGTTGATGCCTTCGGTGGATCCGCTGGTGAAGATCACCTCGTCTTCATGCGGGGCGTTCAGGAAACGGGCGATGATGGCGCGGACGCGTTCGTAATTGTCGGTCGCGAGGTTCGACAGGAAATGCAGGCCGCGATGGACATTGGCATATTCGCCCTCATAGGCGCGGGTGATCGCCTCGATCACCTGGCGCGGCTTCTGGGCGCTGGCGCCGCTGTCCAGATAGACCAGCGGGCGGTTGTTCACCTGCCGCGACAGGATCGGGAAATCGGCGCGGACACGATCGACATCAAAGCTCATTGCGCTATCTCCGGCAGGATACCCAGGGCGGCCGCGATCAGCGACAGGATGAAGCCCGCCACGAAGGCGGTGCCGATCAGGCCCAAAGCGACCTTCGCGCTGTTGCGGAACCCGTGCAGCGCCTTGGTGAACTGCACCGTCAGCCACAGGAACAACGCGATGGCAGCCAGGCCCAGCAGGCCCGCCACGCCGGGCAGGACCAAGGACAGGACCAGTTGGACGACCTGGATCAGCAGCAGCAGAACCTCGATCCAGACGGTCAGCAGCAGCGCGTCCTCGAACCGGCCGTGGCCGCCGAACAGGCGGCCGACGCCCGACATCAGCCCGGCCGCCAAGACGATGGCGACAAGCTGCATGGCGGCCAGCGCCATGGGCTGACGGCTGAGCATCACGACCTGCGTCCCCTGAGGGTCCGCGCCGCCAACCAGCATGGCGGCAAGCGAGGCCAGCAACGCGGAAACGGACACCGCCGCGATCAGCGCCATCCAGCGGGCCTGGACCGGCCAGCCCTGCGCCATCAGCGCATGGGCCGCTGCCTGCGGATCGCGGAAGGACAAACCGACCAGGGCCTTGAAGTCGTCGAAACTCATGCTTTCCTCGCCAGCGCCGAAAGGCCGGCGCCCCAGATCATCAGAAAACCAAGGCCGCAGGCGGCGCGGACCAGGGTCAGGCCCGGTCCCTGCCCCACCAGCCCCGCGACCAGACCGGCCAGCAGCATCGCGGGCGCGACGGCCAGCAGCGCCCAGAACAGGGCAAGGCGCGAATCTTCGGGCGTCAGCCGCCACGGGCTGAGCCGCGACAGGGCCGCGACCAGCCCGGCCAGGGCATAGGCCAGGATCGGCATCATGAACATCACCGCCAGCAACGCGCCGCCCATCCGTGCCTGGAACGGGACCGAGGGGTCGATCTGCGCCAGCCGCGCATTGGCGGGGGCCTGCGCGATCAGGAAGATCAGCATCGCCGCCATCAGCACCGCCAGCTTGACCCGTTCCGGCATGTCGGAAAGGCCCCGCACCACCCGGCGCGGGGCCACCCAGCTTTGCAGCATGCGGGGGACGATGCCCCCCCTGCTCATTGCGTGGCGTGAAGGGTCAGCCATGCTTCCAGCCGGTCGTTGATCTCGGCCCGCAGATCCTCGTCCTCGATCTCCTCAAGCGCGTCGGCCAGGAAGGACAGCACCAGGAACACGATGGCCCGCCCGTACGGCACCCCGCGAGAGCGGAGATAGAACAGCGCCTCCTCATCAATCGCGCCGGTGGTCGATCCATGCGAGCATTTCACGTCGTCCGCGTAGATTTCCAGTTCCGGCTTGGCCAGGAACTGGCTGCGTTCATCCAGCAGCAGCGCCTGGCTGATCTGATATCCGTCGGTCTTCTGGGCGCCGGGCTTGACCAGGATCTTGCCCTGAAACACGCCCTCGGCACCGTTCTTCAGCACCTTCTTGAAGACCTGGCGGCTTTCGCAGCGTTCTGCGCCATGGGTGATGAACACGGTGTCGTCGTGATGGAACGCCCCGACATTGCCGTCGCCCAGCACGGCGGCGGCGATATGGGCCACCGCGTCGTCGCCCGCGATGTCGATCACCGCCTCGTGCCGCATCAGCGTGCCGTTGACCGACAGGCAGAAGCTTTTCAGCAGCGCGCCCTCGGCCACGCGCACGAACAGATGCGACAGGCCCAGCTTCTGGTGCCCCGCGCGCTTGGCGGTGATGTGGTGCAGCCGGGCGCCGGGGCGCAGGTCGGCCTCGATCACGCCATTGGACCGCGCGCCGACCATGCCGGTTTCCAGGAAGGTCAGCTCGGCGCCCTCCTCGACCCGGATGACGTGGTGCCAGACGACATCCGCATCCTCGGACGCGCGGCGGTGGACGACATGGACCGGGCGAGCGGGCGACGATGTGACGCGGATCAGCACACCGTCCGCTGCCGCGGCCGTGTTCAGCGCGGCGAAGGGACGGCGCACCGGGGTCTGGCCCGCCGTTTCAAGCCTGCCATACAGATCGGCCGCCCAATGGTCCTGCCGGGTGTCGGCATCGGCCAGAGTGTCGATCTGGATCCCCTCAAGCGCCAGATCGTCCGAAGCGGCGGCGTCGAAGCGCCCGTCCACGAAAACCAGCTTCAGCCGGTCGCGGTCACCGAACAGCGGCGAATCCGCCTCTTTGTCCAGCAGCGGGATGGGCTGGGGGACCGGCGCATTGAAGGCGCGCGGATCGGTATAGCGCCAGTATTCGTCGCGCGGACCGGGCAAGCCCATCTCGCGCAACCGCGCCAGCGCGTCCCGGCGCGCCGCCGCCGTGAAGCCACCCTGCGGCAGGGTCAGCGCCGCCAGCCGCGCGTCAAGCGCATTGGCGGGCTTGGGCGATCCCTCGACGGTCGGGGTCTGGTCCTTGGTCCTGACTGCCGCGTCCGCCATCAGCGGGCCTCCGCCAGCAGATCGCCATAGCCTTCTTCCTCGACTTGCAAGGCCAGTTCGGGACCGCCCGATTTGACGATCCGGCCATCGGCCATGATATGCACGACATCGGGCTGAATGTGGTTCAGCAGGCGCTGATAATGCGTGATGACCAGGAAGCTGCGGTCGGGGCCGCGCAGCGCGTTCACCCCGTCCGACACCAGCCGCATCGCATCCACGTCCAGACCCGAATCGGTCTCGTCCATGATGCACATACGGGGTTCCAGCATGGCCATTTGCAGGATCTCGTTGCGCTTCTTTTCCCCGCCCGAGAAGCCCACGTTGACCGGGCGCTTCAGCATGTCGGGGCTGATCTGCAATTCGGCGGCCTTGGCGCGTACGATCTTCAGGAACTCGCCCGAGGACAGTTCGGCTTCGCCGCGCGCCTTGCGCTGCGCGTTCACGGCGGTGCGCAGGAAGGTCATGTTGCCGACGCCGGGGATCTCGACCGGATATTGGAAGGCCAGGAACAGGCCGGCGGCGGCGCGTTCCTCGGGTTCCATGTCCAGCAGGCTTTCGCCGTCCAGCGTCGCGGACCCTTCGGTCACCTCATAGCCGTCGCGGCCCGACAGGACATAGGACAGCGTGGATTTGCCGGACCCGTTCGGCCCCATGATCGCATGAACCTGACCGGCGGGAACCTCCAGCGACAGACCCTTCAGGATCTGCTTGTCCTCTTCCTCAAGTTTCACATGCAAGTTGTCGATTTTCAGCATCTTTTCCTCATCGGATGGTGGCGGCGGTGCCTGCGGCACCATCATCATGTTCCTGCGGCCTCAGCCGACCGAGCCTTCCAGCGAAATGGCGACCAGCGACTGCGCCTCCATGGCGAATTCCATCGGCAGGGCCTGCAAGACCTCGCGGCAGAAGCCGTTAACGACCAGGGCCACGGCCTCTTCCTCGTCCATGCCGCGCTGGCGGCAATAGAACAGCTGGTCGTCATCGACCTTGCTGGTCGTCGCCTCGTGCTCCACGCGGCTGGAGGTGTTCTTCACCTCGATATAGGGCACGGTATGCGCCCCGCATTTGTCGCCGATCAGCAGGCTGTCGCATTGGGTATAGTTGCGGCTGTTGGTCGCGCGCGGGTGCATCGACACAAGCCCGCGATAGGTGTTCTGCGCCTGGCCCGCCGAAATCCCTTTGGAAACAATGCGAGATCGGGTGTTCTTACCAAGATGGATCATCTTGGTCCCGGTATCCGCCTGCTGGAAGTTGTTGGCGATGGCGATCGAATAGAACTCGCCCTGCGACTCGTCGCCGCGCAGGATGCAGGACGGGTATTTCCAGGTGATCGCCGACCCGGTTTCCACCTGCGTCCACATCACCTTGGCCCGCGCCTCGCGGCAGTCGGCGCGCTTGGTGACGAAGTTGTAGATGCCGCCCCGGCCTTCCTCATCGCCGGGGAACCAGTTCTGGACGGTCGAATACTTGACCTCGGCGTCTTGCAGGATGACGATTTCCACGACCGCCGCATGAAGCTGGTTCGTGTCGCGCTTGGGTGCCGTGCAGCCTTCGAGATAGCTGACATAAGACCCTTGATCCGCAATGATAAGGGTGCGTTCGAACTGCCCGGTGTTTTCCGCGTTGATGCGGAAATAGGTGGACAGCTCCATCGGGCAGCGCACCCCCTTCGGAACATAGACGAAGGATCCGTCCGAAAACACCGCGCTGTTCAGAGTCGCGAAATAGTTGTCGGACTGCGGCACCACCGACCCCAGGTATTTCTTCACCAGTTCGGGATGCTCGCGGATCGCCTCGCTGATCGAACAGAAGATCACGCCCGCCTTGGCAAGCTCGTCCTTGAAGGTCGTGCCCACCGACACGCTGTCGAACACCGCATCGACCGCCACGCGGCGGCCTTCGGCCGGGGCCTCGTCGGCGCCCTCGACCCCCGCCAGGATCATCTGTTCCTTCAGGGGGATGCCCAGCTTTTCATAGGTCGCCAGCAGCTTGGGATCCACCTCGTCCAACGACTTGGGCTTCACCTCCATGCTTTTCGGGCGGGCATAGTAATACTGGTCCTGATAGTCGATCTGGGGATAGTTCAGCATCGCCCATTTCGGTTCGGTCATGGTCAGCCAGCGGCGATACGCCTCGAGCCGCCATTCCGTCATCCATTCCGGTTCGCCGTTCTTCTGCGAGATCAGGCGGACGATATCCTCGGACAGCCCCTTGGGGGCATATTCCATCTCGATCTCGGTGTCCCAGCCATATTTATAGCTGCCCATGTTCTGCACGGTCTCGACCGTTTCACGGTCGACGCCCTCGCGCACCTCAAGATCGGTGATCTCGTTCATCCTTTGTCCTTCCATTGGCCGGGGGGTCACCTAGCCATTCCTGTCGCGCCAGCGTGAATACGCGCTTTCCCACGCTTCCGCAAATCGGTTCACCTGATCGTCGCCCACAGCCGGGCTTATGGATATCCGAATTGCCGATTGCGCGGCCTTGTCGTCGAAACCCATGGCCTGCAAGACGCCGCTGGCCCGGACCTTGCCCGAGGAACAGGCCGACCCCGCCGAAATCGCAAAGCCCGCCAGATCCATCTGCATGACCTGGGTTTCACCCTTCCAGCCCGATGTAAGAAGGCAGGTCGTGTTCGGCAAGCGTTTCGCGCCCTTTCCGGCAATCATTGCGCCGGGCGCCGCCGCCAGCAGCCGATCCTCCAACGCGTCGCGGCGTTCGGCGACCTGATCCCATAGCCCGGCGTCCAGTTCGCGCTGCGCGGCGGCGGCGGCGGCGGCGAATCCCAGGATGCCGATCAGGTTCTCGGTCCCGCCACGCCGGCCCTGTTCCTGCCCGCCGCCCCGGATCAGTGCGGGAATATCGGTGCCGCGCTTCACGATCAGGGCGCCGATGCCCTTCGGCCCCCCCAGCTTGTGCGCGCTGACAAAGCCCGCCGTGACGCCCAGCCAGTTGAAAGCAAAGGGCACCTTGCCGAAGGCCTGGGTCAGGTCGCTGGAGGCCAGCCCCTGGGGCAAGTCCTGGATCACGCCGGTTTCGTTATTGGCCAGTTGCAGGCTGGCATTCGCCGGATCGGGCACAATGACGATCCCGTTCCCGTCCACCGCCAGATCCTGATCGCACCAGACCTTGACGGCGCTGTGTTCGACCGGCGCGCAATGGATCCCCCGGCCCGCCAGCACCATCGCCGCAGCCTCGGTCGTGCCCGAGGTGAAGATCACGTCCGCGCCTTCGGCCCCCAAGGCAGCGGCGACCTGTTCGCGGGCGCGTTCCATCGCCATCTTCGCCGCCCGCCCCTCGGTATGGACCGAGGACGGATTGCCGACGATCTCCATCCCCTCGCGCATCGCGGCCTTCGCCTCGGGGCGCAGAGGAGTGGTGGCGTTCCAGTCCAGATAGGTTCTCATCCGATCACCCCGGCGATCTTCTGGGCCAGCTTTCGGGCCACGGCGTCCTTGGCCATGCGCGGCCATTCCTCGGGGCCGTCCTCGGTGATGACGGTGACGGCGTTTTCCGCGCCGCCCATGATGCCGGTGCCTTCGCTGACATCGTTGGCGACGATCCAGTCGCAGCCCTTGCGCAGCCGCTTGTCGGTGGCATGGGCCACCACGTCGTTGGTTTCAGCCGCGAAGCCCACCACCAGCCGGGGACGCCGTGCGCCCGCCTGGCTGACCCAGGCCAGGATGTCCGGGTTTTCGGTCATTTCCAGCGACGGAGGCTTGCCCGACCCGTCCTTCTTCATCTTCTTCGCCCAGGAATTCTTGATCCGCCAGTCGGCCACCGCCGCCGCCATCACCGCCGCATCGGCGGGCAGCGCGGCCTCGACGGCATCGCGCATCTGCCGGGCGGTCTGGACACGGATCACCGTCACGCCCTCGGGCGGGGCGATCTCGGCCGGTCCGGTGACGAAACTGACCCGCGCACCCATGTCGCGCAACGCGGCGGCGATCGCCGTCCCCTGCGCGCCCGAGGATCGGTTGGCGATGTATCGCACCGGGTCGATGGGTTCATGCGTGGGGCCCGACGTGACGATCACATGCCGCCCCGACAGCGCGCCCGACCGCACCTGCGATTCCGGCAGCAGCTTCAGGGGCGCGGGCGGGGCCAGTTCCTCGCGGATCGCGGCAACGATGGCCTCGGGTTCGGACATGCGGCCGGTGCCGAATTCGCCGCAGGCCATGTCGCCGTCCTCGGGTCCGACGAACAGGATGCCGTCGTCGCGCAGGGTGCGCAGGTTCCGCTGCGTCGCCGGATGGTGCCACATCCGCACGTTCATCGCGGGCGCGACCAGAACCCGCTTGTCGGTCGCCAGCAGCAGGGTCGAGGCCAGGTCGTCCGCCAGCCCATGCGCCATCTTGGCCAGCAGGTCGGCTGTCGCGGGCGCCACCACCACCAGATCGGCATTGCGCGACAGCTGGATATGGCCGATCTCGGCTTCGGAGGCGATGTCCCACAGGCCCGCCTGCGCGGCCTCTCCGGCCAGGACGGATACGGTCATCGCCGTGGTGAACTGCGCGCCTGCCTGCGTCAGGACCGGGGTGACGGCCGCGCCTTCGGCCCGCAGCAACCGGATCAGTTGCGGCGCCTTCATGGCCGCGATGCCGCCGCCGATGACCAACAGGATGCGCTTGCCGTTCATCATGTCCCCCTTGGCGTTCCGCGTCAGACACATAGCCATCCCGCACCCCCCTCGCAAGCAATCGCGTCCGTTAACCTTTCCTTAAACCGGGCCCGTTAACCATTGGCGGGATTGAAGGGGGTTTCCATGGTCGCCATCGCCTATTCGGTCGCCTTCGAGGGGATCGAGGCGCGGCTGGTCGAGGTTCAGTGTTCCGTCGCGGCGGGCCTGCCGGGCTTCGCCATCGTCGGCCTGCCCGACAAGGCCGTGTCCGAGGCGCGCGAACGCGTCAAGGCTGCCTTCGGGTCGCTGTCCATCGCCATGCCGAACCGGCGGCTGACCGTGAACCTGTCGCCCGCCGACATGCCCAAGGAAGGCTCTCATTTCGACCTGCCCATCGCGCTTGCGATCCTGGCCGCGCTCGAGATCATCCCGTCCGAGGAACTGTCCCGCTGCGTGGCCCTGGGCGAACTGGCGCTTGACGGGCGGCTGGTCGGTGTCGCGGGCGCCCTGCCCGCCGCCATGGCCGCGGCCGAGGATGACCGCGCCCTGATCTGCCCCCGCGCCTGCGGCCCGGAAGCCGCCTGGGTCGATGCCGTCCCGGTGCTGGCCCCCGCCACGCTGCGCGAGGTGATCGACCACCTGACCGACCGCGCGCCCATCGCCCGCGCCCAGCCCGGCATGATCGACGGCACCGTCACCGGCGGCTGCCTGTCCGAGGTGAAGGGCCAGGAACGCGCCAAGCGCGCGCTGGAGATCGCGGCGGCAGGCCGTCACCATCTGCTGATGGTCGGCCCGCCCGGCGCGGGCAAGTCGATGCTGGCCGCCCGCCTGCCCGGCCTGATGCCGCCTCTGGGCGCGGCCGAGGCGTTGGAGACATCCATGATCCATTCGCTCGCGGGCACGCTGGACGATGGCGGCATTTCCCGCCGCGCGCCCTTCCGCGAACCGCATCATACGGCATCGATGGCGGCCATCGTCGGCGGCGGGCGCGGCGCCAAGCCGGGCGAGATCAGCCTGGCCCATAACGGCGTCCTGTTCATGGACGAGTTTCCCGAATTTCCCCGGCAGGTGCTGGAAACCCTGCGCCAGCCCATCGAGACGGGCGAGGTCGTGGTGGCCCGCGCCAATGCCCATATCCGCTATCCCTGCCGCTTCCTGCTGATCGCCGCCGCGAACCCCTGCCGCTGCGGCTATCTGGCCGATGCAAGCCGCGCCTGTTCGCGCGCGCCGACCTGCGGGTCTGACTATATGGGCAAGATCTCGGGTCCGCTGATGGACCGATTCGACCTGCGGCTGGAGGTTCCGGCGGTCAGCTTCATGGACCTGGAACTGCCCTCGGGCGGCGATACCTCGGTCCAGATCGCGGCGCGGGTGGCGGCGGCGCGCGACGTGCAGGCGGCGCGGTTCCACGACCACCCCCAGGTGCGCGTGAATGCCGAGGCCTCGGGCAGCCTGCTGGATCGGATCGCCGCACCGGACGAGGAAGGCCGGGCGCTGATCCTGAAGGCCTCGGAAAGGCTGGGCCTGACCGCGCGCGGCTATCACCGCATCCTGCGCACCGCGCGCACCATCGCCGACCTGGCCGGGTCCGCCAGCGTGCGCGCGCCGCATCTGGCCGAGGCGATCAGCTATCGCCTGCCCTTCGTGGCGGGCGGCTAAGTGGCGGCGGCTGACGAATTGCACATCGTGCAAGGCGGATCTATGGCAGAGCGACCCTGACCACGGATCCATGCCATGCCCCCCAAAAGCGCCCAGATCGGGGGCATCCTGACCGTTTGCGGCTTGCTGGCGACGATCCCGCATCAATACGGCGCCGGGCAAGGCTTCGCCATCCTTGCCGCCATGCTGCTGGTCGGCGCTCTGGCGCTGTTTTCGATGACAGCCCCGCTCTCCCGGCTGGCCTTTGTCGCTGTGGGCGTTGTCCTGATCCTCTGGGCCGCCGCCACCCGCGCCGACTGGCAGGACGCGACCCTGACCGCCCTGACACGAGGCGGCTTCATCATCGCGCTGTTCACCGCCCTGTCGGCGCTGCGCAGCGCGGCCATCGGATCGCAGGCGATCCTGGACTGCGGGCGCTTCCTCGCCCGCCAGCCGCCCGGCCGCCGCTATCTGGCGCTGACGGTCGGCGGGCATCTGTTCGGGCTGATCCTGCTGTATGGCTCCATCTCCCTGCTCGGATCGCTGGCGGCCGAGAGCACCGCGCGGGAAGGAAACGAGGAGCTGCGCCGCCACCGCCTGCGGCGGATGCTGGTGGCGGTCCAGCGGGGTTTCGCCTCGACCTTGTGCTGGTCCCCGATGGGGCTGTCGATCGCCGTGGCGATGACGGTCGTCCCTGGCGCATCCTGGCCGAACGCCGTCGCCTTCTGCCTGGTCAGTTCCGCGTTGATGATCGGCATCGGCTGGCTGCTGGACACGGTGTTCAAGCCGCACCTGTCCGCCCCGCCCCCGCCGCGCGCGGTGGAAACCGACAACTGGCTGCTGCGCCTGCGTCCGCTGCTGATGCTGCTGGGCATCGTCGTGGGGGGTGTCTTCGGGCTGCATCTGGCGACGGGCGTCGCCGTGACCGGCGCTGTCATGACCGTGGTGCCGCTGATCGCGATGGCCTGGATCCTGGCCCTGCCGCCGCTGCCCGGCGGACGCATCGCCACCTTGGGCGCGCGGATCGGCCAGTTCGCCACCCGAGAGATGGCAGGTTATCGCGGCGAGGTCATCCTGCTGTTCATGGCGGGCTTCATCGGCAGCCTGGGAAGCTGGCTTCTGGTGCCGATCATGCAGGCGCATGGACCGGACCTGTCGGCCGTCCCGCCGCTGCTGATCCTGGCGGCCCTGGTCTGGGTCATCCCGCTGACCGGGCAGATCGGCATGAACCCGATCCTGGCCGTGTCGCTGCTGGTGCCCCTTTTGCCCACGTCCGCGGCGCTTGGCATCCACCCGACCGCCATGGTCCTGGCGATCACCGGCGGCTGGGCGATCAGCGGCAACACCTCGCCCTTCACGGCCTCGGTGCTGCTGGTCGGCAAGCTGGGCGGGGTCGAGGCGCGCCATGCCGGGATGCGCTGGAACGGGCTTTACGCCCTGACCACGGGCACGGCGCTGACCCTGTGGGTGCTGATCGCCGCGACCCTGCTGTAAGGGCCGCGGCGGCGCGTCACTCGACTTCGACCAGCAGGTCTTTCGCGTCGATCTGTTCGCCTGGTCGGACGTGAACGGCTTTCACCACTCCATCGCGGTCGGCGTGGAGGCCGGTTTCCATCTTCATGGCCTCGATGGTCAGCAGCAGGTCGCCCTGGCGGACCTTCGCCCCCGCCGTGGCCGCGACCGAGGCCACAACGCCCGGCATCGGCGCGCCGACATGGCCCGCGTTCG
>NZ_JBQEOI010000006.1:0-138270 GCF_052045125.1 Paracoccus sp. 22332 | reverse complement strand
TTTGCGGCCCGCAACCAGTTCGCCATAATGTTCGGCGAGCGCTTCGACGCTTGAGTATCTGAAACCGCATGGACCGGGCCAGATACACAAAGTTCAGGACACTCCCAGGAAAGGCTGCAACCTTCCTTCAGTCCGCATATACAGCATATGCGTTATGCTTCATATTGTCAATATGCGAAGTATCGTCTATTACACGTATATGGCAAAAGAAGTAGCATACCCTGTCAAGAAGTTGGTGAACCTGACTGAGGAGCAGGGCCGGAGGATTGCCGACTTTCGATTCGAGAACCGGATTCCTTCGGAGAACGAAGCCATAAGGCAACTGATCGAACTTGGACTGAGCGCGACAACAAAAAATTAGGTATCATGGGGGACCGTCCTGATAGCAGTGGGGTGAGACACCCCGATGAACTGACTGTTGTTTGAGGGTATTGGTTTGGGCAAGCGATTTCAGGCGCCGCATCCAGGCGAGGAGCGCCTGCCCGATCAGAAAGCGCCTGCCATTTCGCATCGATTTCGATCCCGATGAGATTCTAATCTGGAAGTCTCTCGGCAGCCGACCCAGAAAGCAGGCAATGGCCTGCAAGGCGGCTTAGCTTGGCGTCGCGGAGCACTATTCTTAAGATATCGAAGATCATGATCGAGTATCAGCCGAGCCCTTGCCCGGCTCTACTACTCCCGGATCTCGTCCAGAACAGCATCGGTAACGCGGCTGATCAGGTCGGAGAGATCGAACAGAGGCGTCTGGATATCCCGACCTGTCAACTCGACAGCGTAGAAGCCAACCCCGTTCCTCTGCGGTTTAACAGGCCGCTGAATTAGTCGGAGAACCGGAATGGTTTCCTGTCTTAGCGACTGATGAGGATCATGCTCGGGTCCTTCGGCGCTCGAAAACATGGGTGCCTGGTGCCCCGTCTGGTGGTCATACCCCCAGCAGCCGGGGGAGCCGGGCCAAGTTATTGGCGGCCATTGTCAGGATGAAGCGGGACCTCACCCGTTCAACGCCACGATAGACGGTCTGGGCCATGCAGCCCACGGTCTTGGCCCAGCCGAAAGGCTCCTCGATCCGCTTGCGATGCTTGATGGAGAGGGCATAGGCTTTATGCCGTGTGGTGCGTCCATCGATTGCCGAATGCCGCGCTTTCTGGGCGACATGCGGGGTAACGCAGGCCCGACGCAGATCGGCCACGAAGCCAGCGGCATCATAGGCCTTGTCCGCGCCCAGCGTCAGTTTCCGGGTCGAGCCTGGTGAATGACGATGCAACATATCCATTGCGGCCTTCCGTTCGGCATGGCCATCGGCCTGGGTCAGGTCGCCTTGGACAACCAGCCCGTGGCGGTTCTCCATCAAGGCATGCCCCATGAAGCAGAGCATTGCGCCGGTGCCAGGCGATTTCTTGTAGAGCCGGGCCTCCGGGTCGGTCGTGGAGGCATGGGTCGCGTTGGAGCGCTCTTCGCCCTTGAAGTCGACCTCGGCATTTCGGCTGCGATGGGTGGAGCGGGGCATCGGGGCAGTCTCAGGGTTGGTCTCGGCGGTTTGATCGTCGGGAGTGTCACCGTAGGTGGGCGGCCCGTCGGGGTCCTCGTCGTCGGGCGACGTGCCCTCAGCCTTGGGCTTGAAGCTTTTCATCGACGCCCAGGCCTTGATAAGGGTGCCGTCGACCGAGAAGTGATCATCCGACAAGAGTGGCGCCACTTCGCGATGGCCCAGGATCGCCGCCATGACTTTGCGCGACATCTCGGTCGTCAGCAGCCGGTCGCGGTTCTTCGAGAACACGGTTGGCACCCAAACCGCGTCATCGACGCCAAGGCCGACAAACCACCGGAACAGCAGGTTATACTGCATCTGCTCCATCAGCTGCCGCTCGGAGCGGATCGAGAACAGGACCTGGATCAGGCTGGCCCGGATCAGCCGCTCCGGTGCGATCGAAGGGCGGCCGAAATCAACATAAAGACGGTCGAATTCATCATCGAGGCTGGCCAGCGCATCGTTCACGACCTGTCGGATCTTGCGCAACGGGTGTCGCGCAGGGATGCGGTCCTCAAGATCGACATAGCTGAACAGCGACCCACTCGTCTCATCCGTGCCCCGCATGATCACCCCCGCCGTCATTTTATCGGCGATGAATCATGTTCTTCATTCGGCGTCGAGGCCAGACTATTTCAGTAGCGTGTTAGAACCTCACTCTCGGTTGGGCCTATCAACGCTTCTGATTTGGTTGGGAACCATGGAGCGACCGCGGATCAGGTGCGCTCGCCCCATCGTGCTCAGTAAGGGCTGTCCGGGAAATAGAACTCCTCGGCGTTTTCCTTGGTGATCAGCGGGCTATCCAGCACATAGCGCCCCCGGATTGGCGATTGGGTGGCATAGCGCATCGCTGTGACCTCGATCGCCGGTGCGATCAGGGTCGGCGGATAGAAGATGTCGGCGTCGATCAGCGCATCGCCGTCCATGATCATCTTGATCACCCGGTTCATCCCCGACCCCCCCAGCAGCACCATGCTTTCTTGCCGCCCCGCCTGTTCGATCGCGGCGCGGGCGCCAAGCGCCGCGTCGTCGTCGCCCGCCCAGACACCGTCGATCTCGGGGAAGCGGGTCAGATAGTCCTGCATCACCTCGAATGCCTTGTCAGGGTTCCAGTTGGCATATTGCATGTCGAGGACCTCGATCCCCGAGCCCTCCAGCACCTGCTGGAAAGCCTCGATTCGGATGTTGTCGATGGCCGTGGGGATGCCGCGCATCACTACGATCTTGCCGCCGTCAGGGAACTTTTCCTTGAAATACTCGGCCGCCACGACCCCGTATTGGGGGTTGTTGCCGCCGACATAAAGATCCTCGACGCCTTCTTCGGACAGCCCGCGATCTACGGCGGTGATGAAGATGCCGCGTTCCTTGGCGGCCTTCACCGGTTCGGTCAGCGGATCGCTTTCCATCGGCAAGATCACCAGCGCGTCGATCTGCTGGGCGATCAGATCCTCGACATTGTTGACCTGCGTTTGCACGTCGCCAGCGGTGGTCAGAACGAATTCGATCTGCGGGAAGGCTTCCTGCATCGCGTTGATCGTGCGTTCGGTGTGGAAGTTGAGCCCCCCGGTCCAGCCATGCGTGGCGGCGGGAATGGCGATGCCGATCTTGGCGGTCTTCTCCTGCGCGGCGACGGGAAGGGCGGTGGACAGCGCAAGCCCGGCAGCGCCGAGGGCCAGTATCAGGCGACGAGTCAGTTTCATGGTCTTTCCTCCTCTTGGTTTATCGGGACGTGCCGCGGCGTTGCAGGAAGACGGCGATCACGATGATCGCCCCCTGGAAGGCGCCGTTCAGATGCGGGCTGACGAAGCTGGTCAGGTTCAGGATGTTGGCGACAAGGCCGAGGATCAGGACGCCCGCGACCGTGCCCCAGACGCGGCCATAGCCCCCAGCCAATGCGGTGCCGCCGATGATGACGGCGGCAATGGCCTCAAGCTCCCACAGCATACCGGTCGAGGGTGTCACGGCGCCGAGGCGGGGAATATAGATCAGCGTCGCAAGCCCGACGCACAATCCTTGCAGCGCATAGGTCGCGATGCGCACCCGGTCCACGTGAATGGCGGAATGGCGTGCGACCTCGGCGTTGGAACCGATGGCGGTGACATGGCGTCCGAAGCGCAGGCGGGTCATGGCGATTTCGCCCAGAATGGCCAGTGCGGCGAAGATCAGCACCGGCACCGGAATGCCCAGGACGGTGCCATAGTAGAGCGGACGACCGACGCCCCGAAGCGCGAAATCCAGCGAGATCGAGCCGCCATCCGACAGCCAGGTGATCAGCGAGCGCATGATCCCCATCGTGCCAAGCGTGACGATGAAGGCGTCGATGCGCCCCCAGACCACCAGCCCGCCATTCACCAGCCCCGCAGCGCCGCCGAAGGCGAAAGCCAGAGCCAGGCCAAGCATCAGCGCCCCGACGGCGCCCAGGGTGGGCAGCATCGCATTCATGCACAGGATCGACAGTCCGGCCACCAGCGCCGCCATGGCGCCGACCGACAGGTCCAGCCCGCGCGCGGTGATGACGAAGGTCGCGCCGACGGCGATGATGCCGATGACCGAGGACCGGGTCAGCACATTCAGCAGGTTTTCCGAGGTCAGGAAGGTGGGGCTCAGCAGACTGCCCGCCAGAAACAGCAGCAACAGCGCCAGCAAGGGGCCCATCCGGCCCAGAGAGTTGCCTATCATGTCGGAACGTCCTGTGTCTGAAGCCCAAGCGCGAGATCCAGAATTTCGCGCTCGGTCGGTCGGTTGCCTGCGGGTGGCGCTACGATCCCGGCGACGCGTCCGCGATCCAGCACCAGGATCCGGTGCGCCAGGCCAATCAGTTCCGGCAGCTCGGACGAGATCACGATCACCGCCTTGCCCTGCGCGGCCAGACCCGCGATCACCTGATAGATCTGCATCTTCGCGCCGATATCGACGCCGCGCGTGGGTTCGTCCAGGATCACCACATCGGGGTCGGGCGCCAGCGTCTTGGCGATCAGCACCTTCTGCTGGTTGCCGCCGGAAAGCTGGCCGACCGCGATTTTCGACGAGGCGGCGCGAATGGAATAGCGGGCCTGTGCCTCGGCATAGCTGCGGGCGTCGTCGGCCCGGTCGATCACCGCGCCGCCCGTCAGGGCGCCGACGGTCAGGCTTGTGTTCATCTCAAGGTTCTCGGCCAGCAGCAGCCCGCGCGCCTTGCGATCCTCGGTCAGATAGGCGATGCCAAGGCGCCATGCCTCGACCGCATCGGGCAGGGGGCGGTCCTTGCCGCGCAGGGTGAAGCGCCGCGCGGTGGCGGCGCGCAGGCCTGCCAGCCCCTCGACCATCTCGGTCCGGCCTGCCCCGACCAGCCCGGCGATGCCCAGAATCTCGCCCGGCGCGACGCTGAAGGACGCATCCTGCACGGGCGGGCCGAAGTCACGCGGCACGGACAGGCCCTCGACGGCGAGGATCGGGGCGGCGGTCGGACGCGGCGCCGGCGGCGGGAACAGATCCTCCATCTCGCGCCCGATCATGGCCGAGGCGATGTCGTGCTCGGAAAGCCCGGCGGCGGACCGGTCCAGCGTGATCGCCCCATCGCGCAGCACCGCCACCCGGTCCGAGATTGCCCGCACCTCCTCCAGCCGGTGCGAGGTGAAAACGACCGAGCCGCCTTCCGCCGCAAAGGCGCGGATGCGGGTGAACAGCGCCTCGGTCTCACGCGCGCCCAGGACGGCGGTGGGTTCATCCATCAACAGCAACCGGGGCCGGGCGGCGAATGCCTTGGCCAGTTCGACGATTTGCCAGCTGGACACCGGCAACCCGGCCAACCCGGCGCGCGGATCAATGTCGGAATTCAGCAGCCGCAGCGCGTCGCGGGCGGCTGCACGCATGGCGCGATAATCGATCAGCCCAAGCCGTCCGGTCGGTTCATGCCCAAGCAGGATGTTTTCCGCGACGCTCAGATCGGGGATCAGGGCGAATTCCTGATGCACCAGCACGATCCCGGCGGCCTCGGCCCCCTGCGGATCGGCGGGCACCGGTTGGCCCTGCCAGCGCGCCTGGCCCTGGCTTGGTGCCAGATAGCCCGCGACGATCTTCATCAATGTCGATTTTCCGGCGCCGTTCTCGCCTACCAGCGCCAGCACCTCGCCTGCGCCCAGCGTCAGGTTGATGCCGTTAAGCACCCGGTTCGGGCCGTAGGCATGAGCGATGCCATCCAGCCGAAGCGCCTCCGGCCGCTGATTCTGCTGCATGTGAAATCCTCCGCCGCAACGGAAACATCATTTCTTGATAAGATGCAATAGTTATTGCAAAGATGGAAGATCGAGGCTTTCATTGCGGCGGACAGGGGGGATTCGTCCTCGAGGGAGAGTAGAATGACAGAGACGACAAAGCTGGCGATGGGCTTCCCCGTCGCCGGCAGGAAGTTGCGCCTCGGCGTCGTGGGTGGAGGTGCTGGAGCCTTTATCGGTCAGGTCCATGCCCGCGGCGCGCGGCTGTCGGATCGCTGGCAGATCGTGGCCGGTGCGTTGTCCTCGCGCCCCGAGGTGGCGACGGCATCCGGCCGGGACTGGGGGCTGGATCCGGCGCGCACCCATACCGACTGGCGCGAGATGGCGCGGGCCGAGGCGGCGCGGCCGGATGGCATCGACGCGGTCGCGATCACCGTGCCGAACCACCTGCATTTTCCGGTTGCGATGGCCTTCATGGATGCGGGCATCGACGTGATTTCGGACAAGCCGCTGGTCAATACGCTGGATGAGGCGCGGGCGCTGATCGACAAGCAGCGTGACACCGGGCTGGTCTTCGGCGTGACCTATTCCTTCGCGGCCCATGCGATGGTGCGGCAGGCGCGGCAGATGGTGCGCGAAGGCGCCCTTGGCAGGATCACCCAGATCCATGTCGAGTATTTCCAGGAAATGGCATTGCTGCCCGCCGATGCAGCCTGGTCCGGCACGCCCTGGCGACAGGATCCGGCAAAGGTGGGGGGTGCCGCGACCACGGCGGACATCGGCACCCATGCCCATCATCTGGCCGAGTTCGTCTCAAGCCTGCGCATGACCGATCTGCGGGCCGACTTCCACAGGCTGGGCGCCGATCAGCCGCTGGAGGATACCGCTTTCATGACCTGCCGCTTCGAAGGCGGCGTGCCGGGCACGCTGCTGGTTTCGCAGGCGATGGCGGGGGCAAGCTGCGGGCTGCGCATCCGCATCTCGGGGACCGAGGGCACGCTGGAATGGGATCAGGAAAACCCGGAATACCTGCATCACCGGCCCTTCGACGCGCCGCATGTCCGCATCTCTCGCGGGCATGGCGCGGGAATGCTGTCGGATGCCGCGCGCTTCGTCCACATGCCCCGCGGCCATCCCGAGGCGCTGTCGGACGCCTGGGGCAATCTCTACGAGGAATTCGCCATCGCCATCGAGGCGCGCCGCGACGGGCGCGACTTGCCCGATGGATTGCTGGCCTATCCCGGACTTGAGGAGGGCGCTGCGGGCGTGGCCTTCATCCAGGCCGCGATCCGTTCGAACGCCGAAGGGGGCGCCTGGGTCCGCTGCGCCTTCGACGCCTGACGACACATCACCAAGAGGAGGAGAGACATGAAACGACTGATGATCCCGGCCACGTTCGCGCTGAGTGCCTTCGGGGCGCAGGCGCAGGAAATCGGCGTCGCCATGGCGCAGTTCGACAACAACTTCCTGACCATCCTGCGGCAAGGCATCGAGGAAGCCGGGGCGGCCGAAGGCGTCACCCTGCAATTCGAGGACGCACAGAACGATGTGCCCAGGCAGTTGAGCCAGATCCAGAACTTCATTTCGGCCGGTGTCGATGCGATCATCGTGGTCGCGGTGGATTCCGATGCCATCACGCAGATGGACAAGATGGCGAACGACGCGGGCATCCCGATCGTGAACATCAACCGCGAACCGCCGAACGTGGACAGCCTCGGCCCGCTGCAAGCCTTCGTCGGATCGCGAGAGGTCGATGCGGGCACGATCCAGGCGACCGAGTCCTGCCGCCTGGTGAAGGAAAAGGTCGGCGATGGCGAGGCCACGGGTGTCATTCTGGCGGGCGATCTGTTCATCCAGGCGGGCCGAGTGCGAACAGAAACCGTTCAGGAATTCGTCAAGACGCCGGAATGCGATTTCCTTCGGATCGAGGATATGCAGGTCGCGGACTGGTCGCGCAGCAAATCGTCGGACCTCGTCTCGAACTGGCTGACCGCCGGGCTGAACCCGGATGTGATCTTTGCCAACAACGACGAAATGGCCATCGGCGCGGCGCAGGCACTGAACGCCGCCGGGGTCGATCCCGACGATGTCGTCGTGGCGGGAATCGACGCGACGCCGGATGCGCTGATGGCGCTGAAGGCTGGCGACATCGACCTGACGGTATTTCAGGATGCCGCAGGGCAGGGCCGTAAGGGATTGGAAGTTGCAGCCGCCATAGCGCGGGGCGAGGAGCTGGCCGAACGTGCCGTCTATATCCCGTTCGAACTCGTGACCTCGCAAAATGTCGATGACTATCTGGCTCGTTGAGGGTCGCTAACTGCCTTCATGGATGGTGATTAGCGTAGGGGCGGGCTTCATGCCCGCCTTTTCCGATGGGAAGGATCCTGTGGAAGCATTAATTGCTGAATGCGCCATTGGCAATTTTTATTGCAATCGTGTTGCCGAACGGATAGTGTGAGTTGCAAGGCATGGGGGAATCCCCTGCCTTGTCGCGGCGGGCGGGACTGCGTTCTGCTCGACAGCGTGCAGGGGCATGGCGGGAGGTCGTCATCAGGTTGGACTATGCGTGGCGGAGCGGCAGTTCCCCACGGGCTTGATGTTGTCTTGTCGCATCCATGTCTGGGTGTTGTCCGACGCGAGATCGGGCGGACGTAACAGGAGGAGGAAAGACCGAAATGATGAAGAAAATTGCGACGGCGACTGCATTCTGCGCACTGATGGCGGGAACGGCCCAGGCCGAAACGATCGGCGTTGCCATGTCGCTGTTCGACGATAACTATCTGACCGTGCTGCGCCAGAACATCCAGCGCCATGCCGGCGATCTGGGCGTCGAGGTCCAGATGGAGGATGCGCAGGGCGATATCGCCCGTCAGCAGTCCCAGATCGAGAACTTCGTCGCCTCGGGCGTGGACGGCATCATCGTGATGCTGGTCGATGCCGATTCCGGGCAGGCGATGTCGCGTATCGCTGAACGGTCGGATGTGCCGCTGGTTTTCGTCAACATGCTTCCCGCCAATATGGACGAATTCCCCGAAAAGCAGGCTTGGGTCGGTTCGGACGAAGAACAGGCCGGCGAGTTGCAGGCGACCGAGATGTGCCGGCTGATGGGCGGCGAAGGCGATGCGGTCATCCTGATGGGACAGCTGGGCACCACCGGCCAGCGCGGCCGCACGGCGGCGGTTGAACGTGTGCTGGCATCGGACGATTGCGCTGGCATCAACGTGCTGGATTCGCAGTCGGCGAACTGGATGCGAACGCCTGCGCTGGACCTGATGACCAACTGGCTGACCTCGGGGATGCAGCCTGTCGCCGTCTTCTCGAACAATGACGAGATGGCTCTGGGCGCCATTCAGGCGCTGAAGGCCTCGGGCATTTCGATGGACGATGTGTTCGTCGGCGGCGTCGATGCTACTCAGGACGCCCTGGCGGCGGTCGAGGCCGGGGACCTGGATGTCACCGTCTATCAATCCGCAAAAGGGCAGGGGGAAGGCTCGCTGGATACCGTGCTGAAGATCGCCCGCGGCGAGGACTTCGAACAGCGTGTGGCCGTTCCGTTCGAACTGGTGACGCCCGAGAACGTCGCCGAATACAAGGAACAAAACTGATCTGGGCGGGCATCCGGCCCGCGCCGGATGCCCGGGCCTCAATACCGGGGCTGTGTCCCCGTCAGTCCTTGGGGGGAAAATGGTATCGACGAACACGCTGGAGGCGATTGACCGCTACAAGCAGAAAAGCCTGCCCTACATCCTCGAGATCGAGGGCATTCGTAAAGAATTTCCTGGCGTGGTCGCGCTGGACGATGTTCAGTTCCGGCTGCGTCCCGGTTCCGTCCACGCGCTGATGGGCGAGAACGGCGCGGGCAAATCCACGCTGATGAAGATCATCGCCGGCATCTATACGCCCGACCGCGGCACGATCCGGCTGCGCGGCGAGGAGGTTGTTCTCAAAAGCCCGCTGGACGCGCTGGAACAGGGCATCGCCATGATCCATCAGGAATTGGCGCTGATGGACTGGATGACGGTCGCCGAAAACATCTGGATCCGGCGTGAGCCGACCAATGCGCTTGGCCTGATCGACCATCGCAAGATGACCGAGATGACGCGCGAACTGTTTGTGCAGCTTAAACTGAAGATCAATCCGACAGCGCAGATCAGCACGCTGACCGTCGCGCAGCGCCAGATGGTGGAAATCGCCAAGGCGGTCAGTCACCGCTCGCAGGTGCTGATCATGGACGAACCCACCTCGGCCATCACGGAAACCGAGGTCGAGCATCTGTTCGACATCATCCGCGACGTGAAGGCGCGCGGTGTGGCGATCGTCTATATCACCCACAAGATGAACGAGCTGTTCGAGATCGCCGACGAATTCTCGGTCTTCCGCGATGGTAAATATGTCGGCACCCATGCCAGCGCCGATGTGACCCGCGACGACATCATCCGCATGATGGTCGGGCGCGAGATCACCGAGATGTTCCCCAAGGAAGAAGCCGAGATCGGCGATGTCATCCTGTCGGTCGAAAACCTGTGCCTGCCGGGCATCTTTCACAGCATCACGTTCGATTTGCGCCGGGGCGAGATCCTTGGATTGGCGGGGCTGGTCGGATCGGGCCGTTCGAACGTTGCGGAAGCTCTTTTCGGAGTGACGCCTGCCACCGAGGGCACGATCCGCATCGACGGCCGCGAGGTCAGGATCGCCTCGCCCGCCGATGCGATGCGCGAGGGCATGGCGCTTCTAACCGAGGATCGTAAGGCGACCGGCTGCTTCCTGCCGCTGACGATCCTTGAAAACATGCAGATCGCGGCCCTGCGGGACGGCCATGTCAAGTTGGGCTGCGTCGATGAACGCGGCCTGGTCAGTCTTTGCGAGGAAATGAAGGGCGCGCTTCGCATCAAAACCCCGAACCTTGAGGAGCGGATCGAGAACCTGTCGGGCGGCAACCAGCAGAAGGTGCTGATTGCGCGCTGGCTTCTGACCAAGCCGCGCATCCTGATCCTCGACGAGCCGACCCGCGGTATCGACGTAGGCGCCAAGGCGGAAATCCACCGCCTGATCTCGCGCCTGGCGCAGCAGGGCGTGGCCGTCATCATGATCTCGTCCGAATTGCCCGAGGTTCTGGGCATGTCCGACCGGATCATGGTCATGCACGAGGGCCACATGACAGGCATTCTGGACCGGGCCGAAGCCAATCAGGTGAAAATCATGGAACTGGCGGCCCGCTGAGGCCGATGCGGCGCCCGGCGCCCGAGGAGGAGGACTATTTTCATGGAAAATGTGCAGATCGAACCTGTCAAGCCGCGGCGGCGCAGCCTGCCGCAAGAACTGAACATCCTGCTGGTGCTGGTAGCCGTCGCCCTGGTCTTCGAGTTCCTAGGCTGGATTTTTCAGGGACAGAGCTTCCTGATGAATTCCCGTCGCCTGACGATCATGATCCTTCAGGTATCGGTCGTCGGCATCATTGCCATCGGCGTCACGCAGGTCATCATCACCGGCGGCATCGATCTGTCGTCCGGTTCGGTCGTCGCCATGACGGCGATGATCACCATGAGCGTGGCGCAGTCGAGCGATTTTGCACGCGCCATGTATCCGGCGCTGACCGATCTTCCGGTGATCGTGCCGCTGGCCGTGGGATTGGGGCTGGGGCTGCTTGCCGGGATGATCAACGGTGCGCTGATCGCCTGGACGGGAATCCCGCCCTTCATCGCCACGCTCGGCATGATGGTGACGGCGCGCGGCATCGCCAAGTGGTATACCAAGGGCCAGCCGATCAGCTTTCCGACCGATAGCTTCGCCGCCATCGGCTCGGGCGCATGGCCGGTCTTCATCTTCCTGGCGGTGGCGCTGATCTTTCACGTCGCGTTGCGCTATACCCGCTATGGCAAGTTCACCTATGCCATCGGCGCGAACCCGCAGGCGGCGCGCGTCTCGGGCATCAATGTGCAGCGCCATCTGGTCAAGGTTTATGCCATTGCCGGCCTGCTGGCGGGTCTGGCCGGGATCGTGACCGCTGCCCGGGCCGAGACCGCGCAGGCCGGGATGGGCATGATGTATGAGCTTGACGCCATCGCCGCGGCGGTAATCGGCGGCACCTCGTTGGCGGGCGGCCGGGGGCGGATCTTCGGCACGGTGATCGGAACGCTGATCCTCGGCCTGATGATGTCGGGCTTCACCTTCCTGCGGGTCGATGCCTTCTATCAAGAGATCGTCAAGGGCATCATCATCATCGCCGCCGTGGTGGCCGATACCTTCCGCCAGAAGGCGCGCAAGACGGCCTGACCTTCCCCAGGCCTTGGCCGGAGTCCATTGCTCCGGGCCAAGGCGATCCTGTTGCCGACGCGGTGGTAACGGACCTGGTCAGTGTCATCAGCTGGCGAGGTGGGGCCGTCTGGCGAATTTTGCGCCCGATAATGCCGGGGCGATCAGGCATTGCAGGGCTGGCCGGGGATCTATGTCCCGGTGACGGTCGGGATGCGCGGATCGTCCACATTTTGCTGCACCCGGGCCGCCACGGCCACGACCAATGCCTGTGCAAGACACATCGGCGCGGCCAGCGAACGCGAGAAGGTGTAGTCGTGCTCGGGCACCGGAAACAGCACCCGCGCCCATCGCGCCAGGGGCGACAAGGTGCTGTCCGAGATGGCGATGATGTCAATGCCCTTCTGGCCTGCTTCCTCGACCACGTTCACCACCTCGTTGGCATAGAAGCGGAACGAAACCGCCAACAATACATCGGTCGTGCGGATCGTTCGGGCCATATGAGTGGCAAGCCCGCCGCCGGGGTCCAGCAGCACGCAGCGCTTGCCCAGCATGGTCAGCACGTAACGTAAAAGTTCAACCACAGGGGATGAGCGCAACTGTCCGACCAGATAGACGATGTCTGCACGGTCCAGCAGGTCCGCGGCCAGTGCGAGATCGTCCTGAATGACCTCGTCTAGCAATTGCTGCAACGAAGCGATGTCGCGCACGACCAGATCTCGCAGAAAGCCGATCTCGGTCGGATCACCGGCGCCCTTCAATTCGCTTTCGAGCGCCTTGACCCGCGCCTCGAAGCCCGGGGCGGCGGTGGCCAGCCGCTTCTGGAACAGCGCCTGCAGTTCCTTGAAACCCTTGTAGCCCAAGGATTGCGCAAACCGCACGAAGCTGGAGGCGTGAATGCCGCACCGCTCGGCGATGGCATTGACCGAATGGACAGCGACCTCGTTGGGGTTCTGGGTCAGATAGACGGCGATGCGCTGATAGGTCTTGCTCATCTGATCGTGGCGGTCATGGATGACCCGGATCAGCTCTTCGTAGTCTTTAGGGGGGGCGTTCAGGGGCATGGCGTTCCTCCGATCGGAAGTCTGCAACAAATATTGCAAGAGGCCAAGTCCTCTCTCCGCTACTCCACCTCGACCAGCAGGTCTTTCGCGTCGATCTGTTCGCCGGGGCGGACGTGGACGGCCTTGATGGTGCCGTCGCGGTCGGCGTGAAGGCCGGTTTCCATCTTCATCGCCTCGATGGTCAGCAGCAGGTCGCCCTGGCGGATCTTGGCCCCTGCCGCCGCCGCGACCGAGGCCACGACGCCCGGCATCGGCGCGCCGACATGGCCCGCGTTCGAGGGATCGGCCTTGGGACGGGCGGCCTTGGTGCCGGTGGCCTTGCGGTTCGGCACGCGGACCTGGCGGGGCTGGCCGTTCAGTTCGAAGAAGACCTTGACCTCGCCCTTCTCGTCGGTCTCGCCGATGGTCAGGAAGCGCACCTCCAGGGTCTTGCCGGGGTCGATCTCGACGCTGATCTCGTCGCCCGGCTCCATGCCGTAGAAGAAGTTGCGCGTGGGCAGGGTGCGGACCGGGCCATAGGTCTCGTGCCGCGCCATGTAGTCGGTGAAGACCTTGGGATACATCAGGTAGCCGTTCAGATCCTCGTCGTCGATCTCGACACCCAGGTCGGCCGACAGCTTCGCGCGGGTGGCCTCGATGTCCACCGGCTCCAGATGCGCGCCGGGGCGGTCGGTGATCGGCGCCTCGCCCTTCAGCACCTTGCGCTGCAAGGCCTCGGGCCAGCCGCCGGGGGGCTGGCCCAGGTTGCCCTTCATCATGTCCACCACGCTGTCGGGGAAGCTGACCTCGGTGGCCGGGTCCAGCACCTGCGCGGGCGTCAGCCCCTGGGCCACCATCATCAGCGCCATGTCGCCCACCACCTTCGACGACGGCGTGACCTTCACGATATCGCCGAACATGCGGTTCACGTCGGCATAGGCCTGGGCCACCTCGTGCCAGCGATCCTCCAGCCCCATCGACCGGGCCTGCGCCTTGAGGTTGGTGAACTGCCCCCCCGGCATCTCGTGCAGGTAGACCTCCGATGCTGGGGATTGCAGGCCGCTTTCGAACGCGGCGTAGGTCTCGCGCACGCGCTCCCAGTAGTTGCTGATCTGGCGGATCGCCGCGATGTCGAGGCCGGTGTCGCGCTCAGTCCCCTCCAGCGCCTCGACGATGGACCCCAAGCAGGGCTGCGAGGTGCCGCCCGAGAAGGCGTCCATGGCCGCATCGACCGCGTCCACTCCCGCCTCGGCGGCCGCCAGGATCGTCGCGGCGGCCAGCCCCGACGTGTCGTGGGTGTGGAAGTGGACAGGCAGGCCCACCTCCTCCTTCAGCGCCTTGATGAGAATCCGCGCGGCGGCGGGCTTCAGCAGGCCCGCCATGTCCTTCAGCCCCAGCACATGCGCGCCGGCGGCCTTCAGGTCTTGGGCGGTCTTCACGTAATAGGCCAGGTCATACTTGGACCGATCAGGGTCCAGCATGTCGCCGGTATAGCAGACCGTGCCCTCGCAGATCTTGCCGCTGTCGATCACCGCGTCCATGGCGACGCGCATGTTCTCGACCCAGTTGAGGCTGTCGAAGACGCGGAACACGTCAACGCCGCTGTCCGCCGCCTGACGCACGAAGGACTGGACCACGTTGTCGGGATAGTTGGTGTAGCCAACGCCGTTGGACGCCCGCAGCAGCATCTGCGTCATCAGGTTGGGCATCCGCTCTCGGATGTCGCGCAGCCGCTGCCAGGGGCATTCCTGGAGGAAGCGGTAGGCCACGTCGAAGGTCGCCCCGCCCCAGCATTCGACGCTGAACAGTTGCGGCAGGTTCGCGGCGTAGGAGGGCGCCACGCGGATCATGTCGATGGACCGCATCCGGGTCGCCAGCAGCGACTGGTGGCCGTCGCGCATGGTGGTGTCGGTCATCAGCAGGCGCGTTTGCGCGGCCATCCAGTCGGCCACGGCCTGCGCGCCCTTCTCCTCCAGCAACTGCCGGGTGCCGGGCGCGGGCGGCGCTTTCGGGGCGGGCGGCACCGGCGGGCGCGCCTGGGCGGGGGGCATGGCGCGGCCTGCGGTTTCGGGATGCCCGTTCACGCTGATGTCGGCGAGATAGGTCAGGATCTTGGTGGCCCGGTCCTGGCGCTTGCCGAACTGGAACAGATCCGGCGTCGTGTCGATGAACTTGGTCGTATAGGTGTCGTCCAGGAAGGTCGGGTGCTTCAACAGGTTGATCACGAAGTCGATGTTCGTGCTGACCCCGCGCACCCGGAATTCGCGCAACGCGCGATCCATCCGCCGGATCGCCCCCTCGGGCGTCTGCGCCCAGGCCGTGACCTTGACCAACAGCGAATCGTAATAGCGGGTGATCACGCCGCCGGAATAGGCCGTGCCGCCGTCCAGGCGGATGCCGTTGCCGGTGGCGCTGCGATAGGCGGTGATCCGGCCGTAATCCGGGATGAAGTTGTTCAGCGGATCCTCGGTCGTGACGCGGCATTGCAGCGCGTGGCCCGACAGCGTGATCTTGTCCTGGCTGGGAACGCCTGTCGCCTCGGCCAGGGTCGCGCCCTCGGCGATGCGGATCTGGGACTGCACGATGTCGATGCCGGTGACCTCCTCGGTCACGGTGTGTTCGACCTGGACGCGCGGGTTCACCTCGATGAAGTAGAACCGCTGGCTGTCCATATCCATCAGGAACTCGACCGTCCCGGCGTTCTGATAGCCCACGGCGCGGCCGATCTTCAGCGCCAGCTCGCAGACCTCGGCGCGCTGTTCGTCGGTCAGATAGGGGGCCGGGGCGCGTTCGACGACCTTCTGGTTGCGGCGCTGCACGGTGCAGTCGCGTTCATACAGGTGATAAAGGCCGCCATGCGTGTCGCCCAGCAGTTGCACCTCGACATGGCGGGCGCGCAGGATCATCTTTTCCAGATAACCCTCGCCGTTGCCGAAGGCGGCCTCGGCCTCGCGGCGCCCTTCGCGGACCTTTTCGGCCAGCTCGTCCGGCCCGTTGATCGGCCGCATCCCGCGCCCGCCGCCGCCCCAGGACGCCTTGAGCATCAGCGGATAGCCGATTTCCCCGGCCTCGGCCTTGATCGCCTCGAAGTCGTCGCCCAGCACCTCGGTCGCGGGGATGACCGGCACGCCCGCCTGGATCGCCACGCGCCGCGCCGACGCCTTGTCGCCAAGTGCCCGCATGGTGTCCGCGCGCGGGCCGATGAAGGTGATCCCTGCGGCCTTGCAGGCGTCCACGAAATCGGGGTTTTCCGACAACAACCCATAGCCCGGATGGATCGCGTCCGCGCCCGATTCCTTCGCCACCCGGATGATCTCGGGGATCGAGAGGTAAGCCGCCACCGGCCCCAGCCCCTCGCCGATCCGATAGGCCTCGTCCGCCTTGAAGCGGTGCAGGCCCAGCTTGTCCTCCTCGGCATAGACGGCCACCGTCTTCTTGCCCAACTCGTTGGCCGCCCGCATCACGCGGATCGCAATCTCGCCACGGTTGGCGATCAGGATTTTCTGAAACATTCGCGCGGTCCCCCTTCGCAGTTGCGCGAAACACTAGCGATGCCGCAGCGCAGCGCAAGCGGCGCGTCGGCCCGGCTGCAACAAAAGGTTTACGCAAGGTCGTGTTCGCATGATGTTCCCATTTTGCGGTTGCTTTTTGGAACCGCGCCCCTATCTGATGCGCTTGGTCGGCCAGGGACGCAGCATGGAACAGAAGTTCATCGAGGTTCGCGGCGCGCGCGAACACAACCTCAAGGGCGTGGACATGGACATCCCGCGCGACAAGCTGGTGGTCATCACCGGGCTGTCGGGATCGGGCAAGTCCAGCCTGGCCTTCGACACGATCTATGCCGAGGGGCAGCGCCGTTATGTGGAAAGCCTGTCGGCCTATGCCCGGCAGTTCCTGGATATGATGGGCAAGCCCGACGTGGACCATATCAGCGGCCTGTCGCCCGCGATCAGCATCGAACAGAAGACCACGTCGAAGAACCCCCGGTCCACGGTGGGCACGGTCACGGAAATCTATGACTATCTGCGGCTGCTGTTCGCCCGCGCCGGAACTCCCTATTCCCCCGCCACCGGCCTGCCGATCGAGGCGCAGCAGGTCCAGGACATGGTGGACCGGATCATGGAGATGCCCGAGGGCACCCGCGCCTATCTGCTAGCGCCCATCGTCCGGGACCGCAAGGGCGAATACAAGAAGGAGTTCCTGGAGCTTCGCAAGCAGGGTTTCCAGCGGGTCAAGGTGAACGGCCAGTTCCACGAGCTGGACGAGCCGCCCACCTTGGACAAGAAATTCCGCCACGACATCGACGTGGTGGTGGACCGGATCGTCGTTCGCGAGGGGCTGGAGACGCGGCTGGCCGATTCCCTGCGCACCGCCCTGGACCTGGCCGACGGCATCGCCATCGTGGAAACGGCGGGCGATGACCCGGAACGCACCACCTTCAGCGAGAACTTCGCCTGCCCGGTCAGCGGCTTCACCATCCCGGACATCGAGCCGCGCCTGTTCAGCTTCAACGCGCCGCTGGGCGCCTGCCCGGTCTGCGACGGGCTGGGGGCGGAACTGTTCTTCGACGAAAGGCTGGTGGTGCCGGACGCTGCCCTGTCCGTGGACAAGGGTGCCATCGCGCCCTGGGCCAAGTCGAAATCGGCCTATCTGACCCAGACGATC
This sequence comes from Paracoccus sp. 22332, assembly GCF_052045125.1. Lineage (NCBI taxonomy): Bacteria > Pseudomonadati > Pseudomonadota > Alphaproteobacteria > Rhodobacterales > Paracoccaceae > Paracoccus > Paracoccus sp. 22332. The sequence goes on along the minus strand of NZ_JBQEOI010000006.1, from coordinate 120,589 downwards.
AACGCGCTTGCCAAGCATTACGGCTTTGACAAGAAAACGCCTTGGAAGGATCTGCCCGCCGATGTGCAGCGGATGTTCCTGCACGGCTCGGGGGCCGAGGAGATCGCCTTCCGCTTCGACGATGCCGGGCGGGTCTATAACGTCACCCGCGTGTTCGAGGGCGTGATCCCCAACATGGAACGCCGGTTACGCGAATCCGACAGCGCCTGGGTGCGCGAGGAATTCGAGCGGTATCAGAACAACCGTCCCTGCGGCGCCTGCCACGGCTATCGCCTGAAGCCCGAGGCGCTGGCGGTGAAGATCGCCGGAAACCACATCGGCGAGGTGGTGGAGCTGTCGATCCGCGAGGCTCTGGCCTGGATCGAGGCCGCGCCCAAGCACCTGTCCAGGCAGAAGAACGAGATCGCCGTGGCGATCTTCAAGGAAATCCGCGAACGGCTGGGCTTCCTGGTGAATGTGGGCCTGGATTACCTGACGCTAAGCCGCGCGGCGGGCACGCTGTCGGGTGGGGAAAGCCAGCGGATCCGGCTGGCAAGCCAGATCGGCAGCGGGCTTACGGGCGTGCTGTATGTGCTGGACGAACCCAGCATCGGCCTGCATCAGCGCGACAACGATCGGCTGCTGGACACGCTGAAGGGTCTGCGCGACCAGGGCAATTCGGTCATCGTGGTCGAACATGACGAGGACGCGATCCGCCATGCCGACTACGTTTTCGACATGGGGCCGGGCGCGGGCGTCCATGGCGGCACCGTGGTCAGCCAGGGCACGCCCGAGGAGATCGCCGCCGATCCGGCCAGCCTGACCGGCCAGTACCTGTCGGGCGCGCGGGAAATCGCCGTGCCCGCCCAACGCCGCAAGGGCAACGGCAAGGCGGTCAAGGTCGTCAAGGCCACCGGCAACAACCTCAAGAACGTCACGGCGGAATTCCCGCTGGGCAAGTTCGTCTGCGTCAGCGGCGTCTCGGGCGGCGGCAAGTCCACGCTGACCATCGAGACGCTGTTCAAGACCGCCAGCCTGCGCCTGAACGGCGCGCGCCAGACCCCCGCCCCCTGCGAGACGATCAAGGGGCTGGAGCATCTGGACAAGGTGATCGACATCGACCAGCGGCCCATCGGCCGCACGCCCCGGTCGAACCCCGCGACCTATACCGGCGCCTATACGCCGATCCGCGACTGGTATGCGGGCCTGCCCGAATCCAAGGCGCGCGGCTATAAACCCGGCCGCTTCAGCTTCAACGTCAAGGGCGGGCGTTGCGAGGCTTGCCAGGGCGACGGCGTCATCAAGATCGAGATGCACTTCCTGCCCGATGTCTATGTCACCTGCGAGACTTGCAAGGGCAAGCGCTATAACCGCGAAACGCTGGAGGTGCAGTTCAAGGGCAAGTCCATCGCCGACGTTCTGGACATGACCATCGAAGAAGGGCAGGAATTCTTCAAGGCCGTGCCCTCGATCCGGTCAAAGATGGACGCGCTGATGCAGGTGGGCCTGGGCTATGTGAAGGTCGGCCAGCAGGCCACCACCCTGTCGGGGGGCGAGGCGCAGCGGGTCAAGCTGGCCAAGGAACTGGCCCGCCAGTCCACCGGCAAGACCCTCTATATCCTGGACGAACCGACCACCGGCTTGCATTTCGAGGACGTGCGCAAGCTGCTGGAAGTGCTGCACCACCTGGTCGATGAGGGCAATACGGTGGTGGTGATCGAACACAACCTGGATGTCATCAAGACCGCCGACTGGATCATCGACATCGGGCCGGAAGGCGGCGACGGCGGCGGACGCATCATCGCCGAGGGCACCCCCGAGGACGTCGCCAAGGTTCCCGAAAGCCATACTGGCCGCTATCTGGCGCCGATGCTGAAACCCGCTCGGGTGCGGGCGGCGGAATGACGGTCTAGCGAATTTCTATCCGCCTCACCCTGCATCCTGCCTCGTCGCGCAGGGACATTTCTGCCGGCTGTTCAAAGTCTGCACAAAGGCGGACGCTGTCGGGCGGCACAAGTTCGACGCGATAGGGTGCGGCGGTAAAGGGATCGGCCAAGCGGGGCGTCATCGGGCAAGCCTCGGTCGGGGTCGGATCGACCACGACCTGCCCCGCCTGTTGCGTCTTGCAGTTGAGCAGCGTCTCGATCTGGGCGAGGTCGTTGTCCCGCGTCCGGTCGCGCTTTTCTGCCCGACCCTGCCCCGGCCCGCCTGTGGTGACCAGCCCCGCAGCCAGCACCGTCACGCCAAGCACCGTCAATCCATGAACCGCCCACCGCCTAGCCATCCAGATCCTCGCGGTAGCAAGCGGCGACCAGCAGTCCGGTCAGCGCGACCAAGGCCAGCTTGGCCGCAAGGCGCGGCGTCAGGTCGCCTGAAAGAAACGCATGGACGGCGGCGACCACATCGCCCAGCAACACCAGGGCAGCCGCCAGCACCGTGATCGACGCGAAGACCCGGCGGGCCTGCGACCGGCGCCGGGGATCAGAGCCGATGTCGCGACACGCCATCCGTGCGTCCAGTACCACGAACAGCGGCAGAAAGGCGATAAGGGCGGCAATGGAAAACCGCATCGACCCGCTGTCGCGCAGTCCCCTGTCCACCAAGTCGGGAAAAACTCGGTCTATTACCTGAAACCCCAGTCCTAGGATATGATAGCAGACCAGCACCAAGGCGATCATCAGCAGCGCGTAAAGCATCGCCTCGCGCGCCGAGACATAGGGCCGTGGGCGCGGCACCGGCGGCAGGTCGTCGCCGGGATCCCAGGCGGACAGGGCTTGGTCGATCTCTGGTCCCGTCCAGCCCGCCCCGCCAAGCGCCGCGCGGATTCGCGCCGCGTCATGGCCGGACGCCAACGCCTCGCGCACGAAATCCGAAAGATGATCGACCGTCGCCACCGTGCACGCCCCCTTTTCCGGGCAGGTTCATGCGCTTTGCTCCAGCCTGTCAACGGGGCGGAAAATTTCGCGGGGTTTGGCGATTTTCCTCTTGCACCCCCCGTCGCAGTCCCATAAATCACCGCTCACCGAAGGCGATACGCCATCGGGAACGGATGCGGGCGTAGCTCAGGGGTAGAGCATAACCTTGCCAAGGTTAGGGTCGTGAGTTCGAATCTCATCGCCCGCTCCAAACAAAAAAAGCCGGACCGTCGGGTCCGGCTTTTGTTTTTTCCGGATAAAAAAATTCGCCTTTCGGTTGCAGAATCTGCAATGGGGGTTATGATCGCCCAAAAAGGCTCTGGCCCGATCACCAATGACTCGAAAAAACAACAATAACAGGCCAGAGCTTAAGCAGGCGACCCGGAAACCCCTGACAAAAGCGCAAAAAATACGGCCGACTCATTCCTGAGCGTGCCGTTAACCATCCGGGTCGCGGCATTTTTCGTCGATTATCTTTACACTGTCAAGTTGAGTATGGAGATGGGATGGCCCCGCGCCCTGACCTGCCCCAGCTACTGATTCAGGCCGGGATGGACATCCTGGACGAGGACGGGACCGAAGGGTTGACCCTGCGGCGAATTGCCGCACGGGCAGGCGTGTCCCATGCCGCGCCGGCGCATCATTTCGGCGGGTTGCCGGGGCTGAAGGTCGCGATCGCGACCTGCGGATTCCAGTCCTTCCTGGACCACCTGAATGCCGCGCGCGACGGCGTGTCCGACAGCGATCCGTTTCAGCGCCTTCTGGCCGTGAACCTGGCCTATATCCAGTTCGCATCCTCGCGCAGAGGGTTGTTCCGGCTGATGTTCGACCAGTTGTCCACCCAAGACCCCGAGTTGGGCAAGATCGCGCTTGGCAGCTATTTCGTGCTGAAACAGATGTGCGCGCCCTTCGTCCAGGGACGCCCGGCAGCAGCCCTGGAAACCGCTGTCTGGGGGCTGACGCACGGCTATGCGGCGCTGAACATGGGTCAGCGCCGGCCGTCGAATTCGCGCCTGGAGATCTCTTCATACGAGGTCGCGTTGCGCCTGCTGATCGGCTGATCGGCTGACCGGCTGACCGGCTGACCGGCAGGCGCAATGCGCAGTTTCAGCCGTCCACGCGGATCCGGGCGTTCTGCGGATCATAGGGGCTGTCCTCGGCCACTTCGGCATCCCACAAGTCGCGGAACATGCGGACCTTCAGCCTGGTCCCTGGCGCAGCCAGGTCGGGGCGGACATAGCCCATGCCGATCTGCTTGCCAAAAGCCACCGAATAGCCGCCCGAGGTCAGGCGCCCGACCTTCCGGCCGTCCAGGAAAATCCCCTCGCGCCCCCAGGGATCGGCGTCCTGCGGCCCGTCGATCAGCAGCGTGACGCACATCGACCGGATGCCCTTGGCCTCCATCGCCGCCTTGCCGCGGAAATCCTTGGACAGATCGACGAAACGGTCCAGCCCGGCTTCCAGCGGCGTCGCGTCGCGGCCCAGTTCCGTGCCGAAGGCGCGATAGGATTTTTCCTGCCGCAGCCAGTTCTGCGCCCGCGCGCCCACCAGTTTCATGCCCAGCGGCTCGCCCGCTTCCATCAGCCGGTCGAACAGGTGGTTCTGCATCTCGATCGGGTGGTGCAGTTCCCAGCCAAGCTCGCCCGTATAGGCGACGCGGATGGCGTTCACCGGCACCATGCCCAATTCGATCTGCTTGGCCAACAGCCAGGGGAAGCGCTTGTTCGACAGCGCGGTTTCCGGCTGAGCGTCCCGGATCAGTTTCGCCAGGATGTCGCGGGATGCAGGCCCGGCCAGGGCAAAGACCCCCCACTGGGTCGTCACGTCCTGGATACCGACGTATCCGCCGCCCGCCGCCATGAAGTCCTGCGCGGATTTCACCAGATGGTCGCCGTCATAGGCCGCCCAGGCCCCGGCCGAGACCAGGTAATAGCTGTCCTCGGCTAGGCGGACGATGGTGTATTCGGTCCGCGTCGTGCCCGCATCGGTCAGCGCATAGGTCAGGTTGATGCGGCCGACCTTGGGCAGCTTGTTGGTGGTCAGCCAGTCCAGGAAGGCGGTCGCCCCCGGCCCCTTGACGGTATGCTTGGCGAATGCCGTGGCGTCGATCAGGCCCGCCGCGTTGCGGATCGCCTCGGCCTCCTCCTTGGCATATTGCCACCACCCGCCGCGGCGGAAGCTGCGGCTGGCATGGTCGTCGAAGCCCTCGGGCGCGTAATAGTTCGGGCGTTCCCAGCCGTTCACATGGCCGAACTGCGCGCCCCGCGCCTTCTGCCGGTCATAGGCGGGCGAGGTGCGCAGCGGGCGGCAGGCTTCGCGTTCCTCGTCGGGGTGGTGCAGGATGAAGACGTGCTCATAGGCTTCCTCATTCTTGCGGGCCGCATATTCCGTGGTCATCCAGCCGCCGTAGCGGCGCGGATCCAGGGACGCCATGTCGATCTCGGCCTCGCCCTCGACCATCATCTGCGTCAGATAATGACCGACCCCGCCCGCCGCCGTGATGCCGAAGCTGAAACCCTCGGCCAGCCACATGTTGCGCAACCCCGGCGCCGGACCGACCAGCGGGTTGCCGTCGGGAGTATAGCAGATCGGGCCGTTGAAATCGTCCTTCAGCCCCACCGTCTCGGAACTGGGGATCCGATGGATCATCGACATGTATTCTTCCTCGATCCGTTCCAGATCCAGCGGGAACAGGTCGGCGCGGAAGCTGTCGGGCACGTCATAAAGGAACCGCGCGGGGGCGTTCCTTTCATACGGCCCCAGGATCCAGCCGCCGCGTTCCTCGCGCACATACCATTTCGCGTCGGCATCGCGCAGGACCGGGTGTTCGGGATTGCCCTCGGCGCGCCACCCGACAAGGGCCGGGTCGGGTTCGGTGACGATATACTGGTGCTCGACCGGGATCGCGGGGATCTTGATGCCCAGCAGGCGCGCGGTGCGCTGCGCGTGGTTGCCGGTCGCGGTCACGACATGCTCGGCCCGGATCTCGAAGGTCTCGCCCGAGCCGACCAGGTTGCCGCCCTTTTCCACCAGCTTTTCGCAGGTGACGATCCATTCGCTGCCGGTCCATTTGTAGGCATTGACCTGAATCTTGCGCTCGATCGTGGCCCCGGCCATGCGCGCGCCCTTGGCCATCGCCTGGGTCACGTCGGCGGGGTTGATATAGCCATCGGTCGGGTGAAACAACGCGCCCTTCAAGTCCTCGGTTCGGACCAGGGGCCAGCGGTCCTTGATCTGCCGGGGCGACAGGAATTCATGCTCGATCCCCACCGTCTCGGCGGTGGCGGAATACAGCATGTATTCGTCCATCCGGGCGTCGGTCTGGGCCATGCGCAGGTTGCCGCAGCGCGTGAAGCCCGCGTTCAGGCCGGTCTGGGCTTCCAGTTCGGCATACAGCTTGACCGAATAATCGTGGATATGGGTCGTCGCATAGCCCATGTTGAACAGCGGCAGCAGGCCCGCCGCGTGCCAGGTGGATCCGGCGGTCAGCTCGTCCCGCTCGACCAGCAGGGTTTCCCATCCGACGCGGGCCAGATGCAGGGCGATGCCGCAGCCGACCGCGCCGCCCCCGACGACAAGAACCTTTACATGCGACTTCATCCGCGCGACTCCCTAGGCTTGTTGTTGCCCTGTTACTGCCATGGCGCGCGCCAAACGGTTCGTTAAGCCCGACCTATAATGGCGAAAAGCGACATGCTGCGACGCAGCACTTGTGCGAATCTGTAGCGGTCCCTTAGGGTGCGCGCCACTGGGGGGATGGGGGACCGGATGCAGATATGCCGTGACAGGCAGGCGATGCGCGACTGGCGGCTGGGCCAGGGCCGCGTGGCCCTAGTGCCCACGATGGGCGCGCTGCATGACGGGCATCTGGCCCTGGTCGCGGCGGCGCGGGCCTGGCTTGAGGCGCAGGGGGGCGGCCGGGTCGTGACCTCGATCTTCGTCAATCCCACGCAGTTCGGCCCGAACGAGGATCTGGCGACCTATCCTCGGGACGAGGAAAGCGACCTGGCCCTGCTGCGCAAGGCGGGCTGCGACGCGGTGTTCCTGCCGACCGTCGCCGACATCTATCGTCCCGGCGCGCAGACGGTGGTCGAGGTGACGGGCCTGTCCCGGATGCTGATGGGCCGGTTGCGCCCCGGCCATTTCCGGGGCGTGGCGACGGTGGTGACGAAGCTGTTCAACATCGTCCAGCCCCATGCCGCCGCCTTCGGCGAGAAGGATTACCAGCAGCTTGCCGTGATCAGGCGGATGGTCGCTGATCTGGATGTGCCGGTGCAGATCCTGCCCGTGCCCACCGTGCGCGAAGCCGACGGCCTTGCCATGTCGTCGCGCAACCGCCGCCTGTCGCCTGCGCAGCGCGCCGCCGCCCCTGTGCTGGCCCGCGCCCTGGACCGCGCGGCGCGGATGGTGGCCGAGGGCGCCGGCCTGGCCGCCATCCGCGCGGAACTGCGCCGCATGATCCGCGCCGAACCCCTGGCCGAAATCCGCTCCATCGACATCCGCGATGCCGACGACCTGTCGCGCATCGCCTCCATCCAGCGCCCGGTGGCGATCCTGCTGGCCGTCCGCTTCGGCGACGTGCTGCTGATCGACCAGCGGGTCGCGCATCCGAAAGGCTGAACGATACGATGTCCGCCCAAGCCCCCGTCAAGCGCGTCACCGCCCCCCAGATCCTTGCCCGCAAAGGCGCCACCCCCATCGTCGCGCTGACCGCCTATACCGCGCCGCTGGCGGCCAGGGTGGACCCCCATGCCGACATCATCCTGGTCGGCGACAGCCTGGGCATGGTGGTCCACGGCCTGCCATCCACCATCGGCGTGACGATGGAGATGATGATCCTGCACGGCCAGGCGGTCGTCCGGGGCAGCAGCCGCGCCATGGTGGTGATCGACATGCCCTTCGGCAGCTACGAGGAAAGTCCCCAGCAGGCCTTCCGCAACGCCGCCCGGATCATGGGCGAAACCGGCTGCGGCGCGGTCAAGCTGGAAGGCGGCAGCCGCATGGCGCCGACGATCCGGTTCCTGACGGAACGCGGCATCCCGGTGATGGGCCATGTCGGGCTGACGCCGCAGCAGACGCATACCTTCGGCGGCTTCAAGACCCAAGGGCGCGAAACGGACAGCTGGGCGGGCCATATCCAGGACGCAGCCGACGTGGCCGAAGCCGGGGCCTTCGCCATCGTCGTCGAAGGCGTGGTCGAGGATCTGGCCGACCGCATCACCGAGGCAGTGGCCGCACCCACCATCGGCATCGGCGCCTCGGTCCGCTGCGACGGGCAGATCCTGGTGCTGGACGACATGCTGGGCCTGACCGGCCGGGTGCCCCGCTTCGTCCACAGATTCGCCGATCTGGGCGCGCAGGCGGATCAGGCCATCGCCGATTATGCGGCGGCCGTCCGGGACCGCGGCTTTCCGGGTGACGGGAACGTCTATCACTGACGGATCCCGCGCCGCGCGAGCCTTGGTCGCTAGCCCTCGAAATCCGCCGTGCGCGCCAGTCGCGACAGGGCCAGCGGCACCAGCAGCAACAGCGACAGGCCCAGATAGATCACCGAAAAGCCGGTGCGTTCGGCCAGGAAACCGATGGTTCCGGGCGCCAGCAGGATTCCGGAATAGCCCATCGTCGTCACCACCGACAGCCCCACCCCCTGCGCCAGTCCGGGCAGGTTGCCCGCCGCAGAAAAGGCGATCGGCACCATGTTGGCGATGCCGATCCCGGCCAAGCCAAAGCCGATCAGCGCCAGCGGTGGCGATCCCGCCAGGGCTGCCAGCGCCAGTCCCGCCATGGCGACCACCGTGCTGGCCTGCAACGTCCTGACCGCGCCATGCCGCCGCCGGATGGCGTCCCCCAGGAAGCGCATCACCGCCATGGTCCCCGCGCAGGCGGCGAAACCCCAGCCCGCCAGGGCAAGCGAGGCGCCCATTTCCCGTTGCAGGTAAACCGCCGCCCAATCGAGGATCGCACCCTCGGGGATCATCGAGGCCAGCGCCATCACCCCGATCAGATAGGGCAGCGGCGTGCGCGGCAGACGCAGCGGCTGGTGCGCGTGCCCGCCTTCCGGGCCGTCGCGCAGCAGCCGGGGAAAGGCCAAGGCCAGGATCGCGGCGACGAACCCCGTCACCACGACAGCATGGGCCAGCTCGCCCATCGCCTGGATGCCCAGGCCGCCAGCCCCTGCCCCCACCAGGCCGCCCAGCGACCAGAACCCGTGGCAGGACGACATGATCGCCCGCCGTCGCGCGCGCTCGACCGCCACGGCATTGGCGTTCATCGCCACGTCCATGGCGCCGATCAGCCCGCCGAAGACCAGCACCGCCGCCGCCACCGCCCACACCGTCGGCGCAAGCGAAATCCAGATCAGGCTGGGCGCGAACAGCACCGCCGCCAGCCTGACCGCCCAGGCCGACCCGCGCCGCGCCACCAGGGCGCCAAAGACCGGCATCAGGCAGATCGACCCGACCCCAAGCGACAGGACCAGCAGCCCCGCCACCGATTCGCCGATCCCCAGCCGCGCCATCATCGCAGGCAGCTTCGGGGCCCAGCTTCCGACCACCAGCCCATTCGCAAAGAACAGCGCGGATACTGCCCAACGCGCCCCGATCCCGACAGCAGCCGTCATCCCGATCCCATCTTCTGTGCGAAAATATCCCGGGGGAGTCCCCGGCACGGGGACGGGGGCAGCGCCCCCACCCTTACAGCATCGACGGCACGACCAGATCCGGGGGACGGTGGCCGTCGGCAAAGGTCTTGATGTTGATGATGACCTTCTCGCCCATCTCGGCGCGGCCCTCGACCGTGGCCGATCCCATATGCGGCAGCAGCACCACGTTGGGCAACTCGCGCAGACGGGGGTTGATCTCGTGCCCGTGTTCGAACACGTCCAGGCCCGCGCCCGCGATTTCCTTGGCGCGCAGCATCCGCGTCAGCGCGTTCTCGTCGATCACCTCGCCGCGAGAGGTGTTCACCACCACCGCCGAGGGTTTCAGCAGCTTCAGCCGCCGCGCATTGAGCAGATGGAAGGTCGACGGCGTATGCGGCGCGTTCACGCTGATGATGTCCATCCGCGCCAGCATCTGGTCCAGGCTTTCCCAATAGGTCGCCTGCAATTCGTCCTCGATTTCGGGGCGCAGGCGGCGTCGGTTGTGGTAATGGACCTGCATGCCAAAGACGTTGGCCCGCCGGGCGACAGCCTGGCCGATCCGGCCCATGCCCAGGATCCCCAGGCGGCGCCCGCCGACGCGGCCGCCCAGATGCGCGGTCGGCGCCCATCCGGCCCAGCGGCCCGCCTGCATCTCTGCCATGCCTTCCGGGATGCGCCGGGTGACGCCCAGGATCAGCGCCATCACCATGTCGGCGGTATCCTCGGTCACGACGCCGGGGGTGTTGCTGACCAGGATGCCGCGCTGCCGGGCGGAATGCACGTCGATGTGATCGACACCCGCGCCGTAATTGGCGATCAGCTTCAACCGCTCTCCGGCCTGGGCCAGCATGTTGGCGTCGATATGATCGGTGACGGTCGGCACCAGCACATCCGCCCCGCGCATCGCCGCCGCCAGGTCGTCGCGCGACATCTTGGCGTCGTCCTCGCGCAGCACCACGTCGAACAGTTCCTTCATGCGCGTCTCGACCGCCTCGGGCAGGCGGCGCGTCACGACGACGCGCAGTTTCTGGCGCGAGGGTTGCGGGCTGTGCATGATGGCCTCACTTTCTCGATGTCATGTCGGGGCGGCCTTTCAAACTGGCGCCGCTTTTGGCAAACTGCCCGCGATATGGGGCAGGCACAAGACCCCATCGGGGACGCTGCGCGGCCTCGGCAGAGGGCAGAAAGGGCCGCCGCAAGGCGGTCGGCAGGAACGGACGGGATCATGAGGACAGGCAGGCTTTTCGGTGGCGCGGTGCTGGCTTTCGCAGCATCGGCGGGGCTGGCGCTGGCGCAGACGGCCGTCGTGCCGCAATCGGCCGATGCACGGATCGTCCGCGTCCAGGACCAGGGCCAGGCCGGAACGCGCGGCCCGGTCACGAACCTGCCCGTCCCCCGCTATGTCAGCCTGAAGGGGTCCGAAGGCAATGCCCGCCGCGGCCCCAGCCTGTCGCACCGGATCGACTGGGTGTTCCGCCATGCCGGGATGCCGCTGCGCGTCGTCGCCGAATTCGGCCACTGGCGCCGGGTCGAGGACAAGGACGGCGCCGGCGGCTGGGTCCATTATGCGCTGCTGTCGGGCGTGCGCACCGCGCTTGTGACGCAGGACATGGTGGAACTGCGCAGCCGCCCCAACCCGGACGCCGACATCGTCGCGCGCGCCGAAATGGGCGCCATCGTCCGGCTGGGCGAATGCAACCCCGGCTGGTGCCGCATTTCCGGCGGCGGGCAGCGGGGCTGGGTGCCCAAGACCTCGATCTGGGGCGTGGACCCGGACGAGGTGCGGGACTAGGCCAGCCCGCGTCCGCGCAGCAAGGCGTCCACCCCCGGCATCCGCTGGCGGAAGGCCAGCCACAGTTGATCCGCCGGGGCCGAGCCGCCCTTGGACAGGATCGTCTCCTCCAGCCGCCGCGCGGTCGCCGGATCGAAGATGTCGCCGGTCTCCTGGAAGGCGGCGAAGGCGTCGGCGTCCATCACCTCGGACCACATATAGCTGTAATATCCGCTGGCATAGCTGTCGCCGCTGAAGACATGGCTGAAATGCGGCGTGGCGTGGCGCATCGGGATCGCGGCGGGCGCGGCCAGGTCCGCCAAAGCCCGGCCTTGGGCGGCCAGGGGATCGGCGGGCGGGTCGCCCCGGTGGAAGGCCAGGTCGACAAGCGCGCTTTCCAGGTATTCGGTCGTGGAAAAACCCGCATCCGCCTTGCCCGCCGCCAGCAGCCGGTCGCGCAGGTCGGCGGGCAGCGGTTCCCCGGTTTGGTAATGCCGCGCATGGGCGTCCAGCACGGCGGGCTGTTCCAGCCAGTGTTCGTAAAGCTGGCTGGGCAGTTCCACGAAGTCCTGCGCGACCGAGGTGCCCGAGATCGACGGCCAGGTCACGTCGGACAGGATGTGATGCGTCGCATGGCCGAATTCATGGAACAGCGTGCGGGCGTCGTCCCAGGACAGGAAGGCGGGCGCGCCCGATGCCTCGGGCGGGGTGAAATTGCAGACATTGACGACGATGGGCCGCTGGCCCGCGCCGATCTTGTGCTGAACTTGCAGCGACGAACACCAGGCCCCCGACCGTTTCGAGGGGCGGGCGAAGTAATCGCCCACGAAGATCGCCATCAGCCTGCCGTCACGGGTGATGCGCCAGGCGCGGGCATCGGGCGACCAGAGCGGCGCTTCAAGGGGCTGGAACTCCAGCCGGAACAGGCGGTGCGCGACATCCATCATCGCGCCCAGCATCGCGTCCAGCGTCAGATAGGGCTTGACCTGGTCGGCGTCGAAATCGTGATCCTGCCGCCGCAGCCGTTCGGCGTAATGCCGCCAGTCCCAGGGTTCCAGGGCGCCGTTCACGCCGTCGTCGCGCAGCATGGCGGTCAGCCGGGCTTCGTCCGCAGAAGCGCGGGCGCGGGCGGGTTCCCAGACCTGGCTCAGCAATTCGGCCACACGGTCGGCGCTGCCCGCCATTTCGGGTTCCAGCTTGTAGGCGGCGAAATCGGCATAGCCCAGCAGCCGGGCGCGTTCGTGGCGCAGGGCCAGGATCTCGGCCACCAAGGGCAGGTTGTCGGTCGCGGCGCCGCCCGCGCCCTGCCCTGAGCCGCGCGCGGTCCAGGCCCGGAACGCCACCTCGCGCAGCGCCCGGTCACCCGCATGTTCCAGGAACGGCACGATCAGAGATCGGTTCAGCGTCACGATCTGCCCGTTCAGCCCCCTCGCCTTGGCCGCCGCGCGCAGGGACGCGATCAGCCAGTCGGGCAGCCCCGCCAGCCGGTCGTCGGGGATGGGCAAGACATAATCGCGTTCATCGGCCAGCACGTTCTGGGAAAACTGCGTGGTCAACACGGCCATCCGGGCGCGGATTTCGGCCATGCGGTCGCGCGCCGCGCCGTCAAGCCCGGCGCCGGATCGGGTCAGGCCGCGCAGCGCCAGTTCGGTGATGCGCCGGTCCTCGGGCGGCAGGTGGTCGGCCGTGGCCGCCACCGCCCTGACGCGGGCATAAAGGCGGGGGTCCATGCCGGTCTTGCTGTTATAGGCGGCAAGACGCGGGGCGAAGTCGCGTTGCAGCGCCTCTCTCGCGGGGTTCGAATCGACATTCGCCAGCGTATAGAAGATCGACAGGACGCGGTTCAGCCCGTCCTCGGCCGTTTCCATCGCGGCGACGGTATTGGCGAAGCTGGGCGGTTCGGGGTTGGCGGCGATCGCCTCCATCGCGGCTTCGGCGGCGGCCAGTTCGCGGTCGAAGGCGGGGGCGAAGTCGTCGTCCGCGATCAGATCGAACCGGGGCAATCCCTCGGGGCCGGTCCAGCGGGTCAGTTCGGGGTTCATGGCGCCTCCTTGGTTGCAACGAACCTAAGGGGCAGAGGCGCCGCCTTCCAGACCCGATCCGCAGACCGGGCAATCCGGCCGCCGCGCGGTGCCGATCATGCGGCTTTCGCCGTAAAGCCCGTCGAAGATCAGCATCCGCCCGCGCAGGCCCTGCCCGGCGCCGGTCAGGTGCTTGACCGCCTCCATCGCCATCAGGCTGCCGACGACGCCCGGCAGGGGGCCGATCACGCCGGCCTCGGCGCAGGGCGGGGCAAGGCCGGGCGCGGGGGCGGTGGGGAACAGGCAGGCCAGGCACGGGCCGCCGCGCGCCGGGTCGTAAATCGTGACCTGCCCTTCCCATTGCGCGATGGCCCCGGCGATCAGCGGTACGCCCGCCGCGACGCAGGCGCGGTTGATGGCCTCGCGCGCGGCGAAGCTGTCGGTGCCGTCCAGGACCAGATCGTGTTCGGCAACCAGTTCCACGTCATCCGCCGCGATCCGGCGCGGCAGGGGTGTCGCCTGCACATGCGGGTTCAAGGCGCGCATCGCGGCGGTGGCGGCCTGGGCCTTGCCCTGCCCCTGCTGGTCGCTGCGAAAGATCACCTGGCGTTGCAGGTTGGACAGGCTGACCGTGTCGTCATCGGCCACCGTGATCCGCCCCACACCCGCCGCCGCAAGATACAGGCAGACCGGCGACCCCAGCCCCCCGGCGCCCACCACCAGCACCCGCGCGTCGCGCAAGCGCATCTGGCCCGGCCCGCCGATCTCTCGCAGCACCAGATGGCGGGCATAGCGGTCCAGCTCGGCATCGCTGACCGCAGGCGGCGGGGACGCGGCTTGGTCAACCGGCAGCGCGCGCGCCCGCAGCCAGGACAGTCCCGCGCGATAGGCCAGGATCAGCGCCGCAAGCCCGCCCGCGACCAGCCAGCCGCGCGCCGATCCGCCGAACAGGCCGATCCCGGCCAGATGCGACAGCACGATCCCCACCCAGGCCAGCGCCAGCACCGCCAGCAGCCAGCGGCGCGGCAGGCCGAAGACCCAGCCCCCTGCGGCAATCGCCGCCAGCAGCCAGACCCCCGTCACCGGATCACGCCCCGGTCGAGCCGAAGCCGCCCGCCGCCCGTGCCGTTTCCCGGCTGAAACTGTCCACCACCGTGAAGGGGGGCCGCAGCACCGGGACGAAGATCATCTGCGCGATCCGCTCACCCGGCTGGACGGTGATGGGGGGGCCTCCGGCAAGGTTGCGGTTCCAGGTGCTGATGAGGATTTCGCCGGTATAGTCGGCGTCGATCAGCCCGATCGAATTGCCCAGCACCAGCCCGCGCTTGTGACCCTGCCCCGACCGGGGAAGGATCAGCCCGGCAAAGGAGAAATCGCCGAAGGACAGCGCGATCCCGGCGCTGATCAGCACGGCCGGCGCCTGGGGGGCGATGTCCAGCGGTGCGTCGACGCAGGCGAACAGATCCACCGCCGCCGATCCCGCCGTCTGGTAATCGGGGATCCCCCAGTCGCGAATCCGCGGGTCCAGTATCCTGACTTCCATGACGCCCCCTTTCTTCCGGGTCCGCCATAGCGGATGCGGGTCAGACCTGCCAGCGCGGCTTGCGCTTGTCGAAGAAGGCCGCGATGCCTTCCGGGGCCTCGTCCCCTTCCCAGACGGCGACAAGGCGGTCGATGCTGTCCTCGATCACGGCCTGGTCGATGCGCGGGCCAAGGGCGCGGCATTGCGCCTTGGCCGCCGCCACCGCGCCGGGGGCCGCCAGCAGGAAGGGCGCGACCTCGGCTTCCACCGCCGCGTCCAGATCGCCGGGGGCGACGGCGCGGGCGGCAAGGTTCAGCGCCACCGCCTCGTCCGCGTCAAACAGCCGGGCCGAGAAGAACACCCGCCGGGCCTTGTCCTCTCCCATCCGGGCCAGGACATAGGGGCCGATGGTGGCGGGGATCAGGCCCAGCTTCACCTCGGTCAGGCCGAAGCGCGCGGCATCGGCGGCAATGGCGATGTCGGCCACCGCCATCATGCCCACGCCGCCGCCGAAGGCATTGCCGTGGATCCGTGCGATCAGCGGCTTGGGCAGCAGGTTCAGCGCCGACAGCATCCCCGCCAGCACGCGCGCGCCCGCCCTGCGGGTGTTCGCATCGGCGTCCATCTGCGCGCGCATCCAGGCCAGGTCGCCGCCCGCGCAGAAGCTGGTGCCTTCGCCCGCCAGCACGACGACACGCACCGCCGGATCAGCGCCGAGTTGCGCGGCCGCCTGAGTCAGTTCCTCCATCATTCGCTGCGACAGGGCGTTGTGCTTGTCGGGGCGCGCCAGCCACAGGGTCGCAACCCCCCGCGGGTCCGTGTCGATGCGGATCGTTTCAAACATGGGCCGTCCCCCTGAGGCTGCGGGCGAAGGCGGCGGCCTTGTCGATCATCGCCATGTCGAGCCCATGCACATATCCCCGCGCAGCCAGATGCGCGGCGACCTTTTCCGTGGCGACATTGCCCGCCGCGCCCGGCGCATAGGGGCAGCCGCCCAAGCCCCCCACGGCGGCGTCGAAGACCCGCAGCCCGCGCGCCAGGCTGGCGTCGATATTCTGCAAGGCCCGGCCCGCCGTGTCGTGGTAATGCCCCGCCAGCCGGTCTGCGGGCAGTTCATCAAGCACGGCGGCCAGCATGGCGTCGACGGTCTCGGGGCGGCCCTGGCCGATGGTGTCGCCCAGGCTGATCTCATAGCAGCCCATGTCGCGCAGCGCCGCCGCCACCCGGGCGACATGGGCGGGGGGGGTGGGACCATCGAAGGGGCAGTCCGTCACCACGCTGACATAGCCGCGAACCGGGATGCCGTCATCCCGCGCCGCCGCCGCGACCGGAGCCAGCCGTTCCAGGCTTTCGGCGATGGTGGCGTTCAGGTTGGCGCGGCTGAACCCTTCCGAGGCGCTGGCGAAGATCGCCACCTCGCTGGCGTGCGCGGCCCTGGCGCCCTCATAGCCCTTCATGTTCGGCGTCAGCACGGCATAGCGGACGCCGGGTGCGCGATGGATGCCCGCCATGACCTGCGCCGCGTCGCCCATCTGCGGCACCCATTTCGGGGACACGAAGCTGGTGACTTCTATGCGCCGGAAACCGGCCTGCGACAGCAGGTCGACCAGGGCGATCTTGTCCGCCGCCGGGATCAGGCGCTTTTCGTTCTGGAGGCCGTCGCGCGGCCCCATCTCGAAGATTTCGACGGTGTCAGGCATCGGGAAGCTCGTAGAAATCGCGTTCGTAAAGCTGCGGCTCGCCTTCCTGCGGCAGAGCGCGCTGAAAGGCAGGGCGCCCGGTGCAGCGGTCGGCATAGGCTTGCAGCGCGGGCGTCAGCCGGGTGAAGCGGCCCGCCGTCCAGACCGACCAGCCCACGGCGCAGTCCACGCCCGAAAATCCCTGCCCCATCAGCCAGTCCTGCCCCTCGACCGCCTGTTCCACCAGCCGCAGCGCGCGGGCCAGGCGCGCGGTTTCCAGCTTCATCACGGTCAGCGACCGCGTGGCAGGATCGCGCAACATCAAATGGCTTTGCGTCAGGTTGGCGATATGCTGGCCGATGGTTTCGGCGAAATGCAGCCAGTCGAGCCAGCCCAACCGCCCCTCGGCCCCCGGCGCGCGCCACAGTTGCGGGCCGCGCGTTTCGCACAGGTATTCGACCATGGCGCCGGATTCGTGGATCACGCTGCCGTCGATCTGCAAGGCGGGGGCGCGGCCGACCGGATGGATGGCCGCGTATTCGGCGGCGCGCATGTCCTTGCCGCGCAGGTCCATCACGCGCAGGGTGAAGGGCAGGTCCAATTCGTTCAGCAGCCACAGGATGCGCATCGACCGCGACAGGGGGACGTGCCACAGGATGATCTCGGCCGTGTTGTCCTTGACCGGGCCGCCCCGGGCCGGGGGCGGCGCGTCGGTAGGGGTGGGATCAGGCATCCTCGTCCTCCAGCCGGATCAGGGGGGCGCCGGCTTCGACCTGATCGCCCGCATTGGCCAGCACCTCGGCCACCACGCCGTCGCGGGCGGCGGTCAGGCTGTGTTCCATCTTCATCGCCTCCAGCACGGCCAGCCGGTCGCCCGCCTTCACCGCCTGGCCCGCCTCGACATGGACGGATTTCACCAGCCCCGGCATGGGCGACAGGGTCAGCGCCGCCCCTGCCCCGGCATCCGCCTGCCGGTCCAGCGGATCAAGCGGCGCCAGATGCAGGCTGCCCGCGCCGAAGGTGCTGACGCCCGCCTCATGCGCGGTGATGCGGTGGCGGCAGAGGGCGCCGTCCACCCACCAGCGGTCGCCCTGCCAGCGGACATCAAGCGGCTGACCGTCCAGCGTGACCCGCGCGGCGCCAGGGCCAAGCACCTCCAGCACGGCCTCTCCGCCCTGCCAGGCGACGGTGCGGCGCAGGGGCTGCCACAGGGTCATGCCGCCCTTGACGGCCGGATCGGCCAGCCCCGCAAGCCCGATCACCGCCAGAGCGCGCGCGGCCGCATCGGACCCCGAGGCCGCCACCAGCGCATCCAGATCGCGACCGATCAGGCCGGTATCGACCTGGCCCGCGCGGAATCCCTGATGCCGGGTCAGGGCGATCAGGAAGTCGATATTGGTGACGGTGCCCGCGACCTCGGTATCGACCAGGGCGGCCTCGAGCTTGCCCAGGGCGATGGCGCGGGTCTTGCCCCAGGTGACGACCTTGGCGATCATCGGATCATACCAGGGGCTGATCGTATCGCCCTGCCGGACGCCGGTCTCGTTGCGAGCATCCTCGGCGAATTTCAGATGGGCCAGCCGCCCGGTGGCGGGCAGGAAACCGGCGGGCACGTCCTCGGCATACAGCCGCGCCTCGAAGGCGTGGCCGTGGATGGCCAGATCCTGTTGCCGGGCGGGCAGCCCCTCGCCACTGGCGACGCGCAGCTGCCATTCAACCAGATCGACGCCGGTGATGGCCTCGGTCACGGGGTGTTCGACTTGCAGGCGGGTGTTCATCTCCATGAACCAGAAGCCGTCGGGGCGCAGGCCGCGGCTGCCATCCACGATGAACTCGATGGTGCCCGCGCCGGAATAGCCGATGGCTTCGGCGGCACGGACCGCCGCGTCGCCCATAGCCTGCCGCATCTCGGGGGTCATGCCGGGGGCGGGGGCTTCCTCGATCACCTTCTGGTGGCGGCGTTGCAGGGAACAGTCGCGTTCGAACAGGTGGACGGCGCGGGCGCCGTCGCCGAAGACCTGGACCTCGATATGGCGGGGCTGCTGGATGTATTTCTCGACCAGCACGGCGGGGTTGCCGAAGGCGGTCGCGGCCTCGCCCTGCGCGGATTGCAGAGCGGCGGCGAAATCGGCCGGGCGTTCGACAAGGCGCATTCCCTTGCCGCCGCCGCCCGCCACGGCCTTGATGAGGACGGGATAGCCGATCCGGCCCGCCTGTTCCTCCAGATGGGCGGGATCCTGGTTGTCGCCGTGATAGCCGGGCACCACCGGCACGCCCGCGTCGGCCATCAGCGCCTTGGCCGCGTCCTTCAGCCCCATCTTGCGGATGGCGCTGGCGGACGGACCGATGAAGACCAGCCCCGCCGCCGTCACCGCATCGACGAAATCGGGGTTTTCCGACAGGAAGCCATAGCCCGGATGAATGGCTTGGGCGCCGGTATCCAGCGCCGCGCGGATGATCGCGTCCCCGCGCAGATAGCTGTCCTTTGGCGCGGGTCCGCCGATATGGACAGCCTCGTCCGCCATGGCGACATGGCGGGCGGCGCGGTCGGCGTCGGAAAACACAGCGACCGTGCGCACACCCAGCCTGCGGCAGGTGTCGATGACGCGGCAGGCGATCTCGCCCCGGTTGGCGATCAGGATTTTCTGGAACATGGCGGCACCTGCATGTGGCGGGCCAAGCCGGGGGCTTCGCGCCCCCGGACCCCCGCGGGATATTTGGACAAAGGTGAAGGAGCCATCGGCTCTACATCCTGAAGACGCCGAAGCGAGTCGGCTCGATGGGCGCATTCAGGCTGGCGCGCAGGGACAGGGCCAGCACCTCGCGGGTCTTGCGAGGGTCGATGATGCCGTCGTCCCAGAGCCGGGCCGAGGCGTAGAGCGGATGGGACTGGCGATCGAACATTTCTATGGTGGGGCGCTTGAATTCGGCCTCTTCCTCGATCGTCCAGGTGCCGCCCGCGCGTTCGATGCCCTCGCGGCGGACGGTGGCAAGGACGCCCGCCGCTTGTTCGCCGCCCATGACGCTGATGCGCGAGCTGGGCCAGGTCCACAGGAAGCGTGGCGAATAGGCGCGGCCCGCCATGCCGTAATTGCCCGCGCCGAAGCTGCCGCCCACCAGCATGGTGATCTTGGGGACATTCGTCGTCGCCACCGCCGTGACCATCTTGGCGCCGTGGCGGGCGATGCCTTCGTTTTCATATTTCCGGCCCACCATGAAGCCTGTGATGTTTTGCAGGAACACCAGCGGGATCGACCGCTGCGAACAGAGTTCGATGAAATGCGCGCCCTTCTGGGCGGCTTCGCTGAACAGCACGCCGTTGTTGGCGACGATGCCGACGGGGCAGCCCTCGACATGGGCGAAGCCCGTCACCAGCGTTTCACCGAAGCGGGCCTTGAACTCGTCAAAGCGCGAGCCGTCAACGACGCGGGCGATCACCTCGCGGATGTCATAGGGGGTGCGCAGGTCGGCGGGGACGACGCCCAGGATTTCCTCGGGGTCAAAGGCGGGGGGTTCGGGGGACTGCCAGAGGACCGTCTCGGGCAGGCGGCGGTTCAGGTTGGCGATGGCGCGGCGGGCCATGGCCAGCGCATGGGCATCATCCTCGGCCAGGTAGTCGGCCACGCCCGAGAGCCGGGTGTGGACATCGCCGCCCCCCAGATCCTCGGCCGTCACGACCTCGCCCGTGGCGGCCTTGACCAACGGGGGACCGGCCAGGAAGATCGTGCCCTGGTTGCGCACGATAATCGTCACGTCGGACATGGCCGGGACATAGGCGCCCCCTGCCGTGCAACTGCCCATCACCACGGCGATCTGCGGGATGCCCTTGGCGCTCATCTGCGCCTGGTTGAAGAAGATGCGGCCGAAATGGTCGCGGTCGGGAAAGACCTCGTCCTGGTTGGGCAGGTTGGCGCCGCCGGAATCGACCAGATAGACGCAGGGCAGATGGCATTCCTGGGCGATTTCCTGCGCGCGCAGGTGCTTTTTCACCGACAGGGGGTAATAGGTGCCGCCCTTCACGGTGGCGTCGTTGGCCACGACCATCACGTCTTGGCCGTGGACACGGCCCACGCCCGCGATCACGCCCGCGCCGGGGGCCGCGCCGTCATACAGGCCATGCGCGGCGGTGGCGCCGATTTCCAGAAACGGGCTGCCGGGATCCAGCAGGTTCGCCACCCGGTCGCGCGGCGGCATCTTGCCGCGGCTGGTATGGCGCTCCATCGCGCGCGGACCGCCCCCGGCGGCGGCGGCAAGGGCCGCGTCGCGGGCGACCTCGATCAGCGCCAAATGCGCCTCGCGGTTGGCGCGGAAGGTGTCCGATGTGGTCAGGGCCGAGGATGTCAGCTTCATGGGCAGGCTTTCCCGACAGGGGCGCGGCGTATTGCCGCAGCCGAGCTTATGTTCACAGTGGTTTGATCCAGATCATGTTTTCGGCGCCCCGCCGGGTCCATGCCACGCCTTGCAACCTTTGAAGGAGCCGTATGATGAAAACTCTGTGCATCGCTGCCGCAGCCGCGCTGGCGGTCGTCTCTCCGGTGGCCGCGCAGCAGGCGGGGGACTGGACCGTGGGTCTGGGCCTTGCCAATGTGAACCCGAAATCCGACAACGGCACCCTGGCGGGCGGGACGGTTCCGGTCAGTATCGGCGACAATACCCGGCCCTCGGTCACGGTCGAATATTTCATCCGCGACAATATCGGGGTGGAGTTGCTGGGCGCCCTGCCCTTCAAGCATTCGATCAAGTCGAACGGGGCCGAGATCGGCACCGTCAAGCACCTGCCCCCGGTCGTGTCGCTGCAATACCATTTCGACGCCACGCCGCAGTTGAAGCCCTTCGTGGGCGTGGGCGTGAACTTCACCGGCTTCTATGACGCCGAATCCAGGGGCGATCTGGCCGGCAACGATCTGCGCGTGAAGAACAGCTGGGGCCTGGCCGCGCATCTGGGCGCCGATTACTGGATCAACGACCGTTCCGCCGTTCGCGCGGATGTCCGCTGGATCGACATCGACGCCGACGTGACGCTGAACGGCGCCGATATCGGCCAGGTCGAGGTGGACCCGGTGGTCGCCGGCGTCAGCTATGTGATGAAGTTCTGATCGGCCGAACCCAAGGGACCGATTCTTCCGGCGCGCCTCGCAGCGGGCGCGCCGTTTTGCTGTCCGGGCGCGCGCCATGGTCATGGTTGCCGCATGGCGCGCAGTTCCAGCGCGCGGCGCGCGGTCTGGCGCATCCGGCAATCCGCGCTGGCGATGGTCCGCATCGAGCCGCCGTCCCAGCGGTCATAAGCCAGAGTGCATTCGGCATCGCGGAAGGCGATCCAGGCGCGCTGCGCGGCCAGAAGCGTATCCGCCAGTCCCCGAGTCTGGCTGAAATGCGCGCGGGTCTCGGCATATTCGCGGTTCAAGATCTCGTCCCAGGCGTCATGCTCGGCCATCAGGCAGGCGCTGATGCCCAGGGTCGTCTCGCCGTCGGGCGCGGTCTGGCACAGTTTCGCGGCCAGACCGATGCAGTCGGTTTGGGTCTCTCGCGGCGGGGTCTGGGCCAGGCAGGCCTGGACGACAGCCGAATCCAGGGGAACCGAGACGGGCTGTGACAAGGCGGCGGCGGGAACGGCCAAGGCCAGGATCAGGGCGGGCGCGGCAGTTCGCATGGCCTATTCCTCCGGCTCCCAGGCGCGCAGGCGGAGATATTGCTGCGCGGTCAGGTGCAGGCTGCAATCGACGCCTGCCGGACCGGCGCCGGTGCCGCCGCCCCAGCGGCTGCCCTCGTACGAGCAGGCCGAATCGCGGAACGCGATCCAGTCGCGCTGCATCCGGCGCAGCAGCGGCTCCTGCTTTTCGGCGGCCGATCCCAGTTCCGCCATCTCGGCATCGGCGGCCTTGGCGGCTTCCAGCACGCGGGCATAGCTGTCGTTCAGCTTCTTGTCCCAGACGGCCAATTCCTCGGACAGGCAATAGGACATGGCCACGGTGCTGTATCCGTTCGGGCTGTCGATGCAGGGGCCTGACGCCGCGCCGACGCAAGCCATTGGATCGGGCGCATCGGAACCCGCTTTCCGGGCGCCGTCCAGACAGGCGTCGATCAGCCCGGCGTCGAAGGGCGGCCATTCGGGTTCATCCTGCGCCCAGGCGGGAGACGCCGCCAGCAGCGCCACGGCCAGCCAACGCATCAGACCAGCCCCATCAACTCGCGCCCGATCAGCATCCGGCGGATTTCGCTGGTGCCCGCGCCGATCTCCATCAGCTTGGCGTCGCGGAACAACCGGCTGACCACGCTGTCGTTCAGGAAGCCCGCCCCGCCAAGCGCCTGCACCGCCTGATGGGCCTGCACCATCGCCTGTTCGCTGGCATAAAGCACCGCGCCCGCCGCGTCCTGCCGCGTCACCTTGCCCGCGTCGCAGGCCTTCGCCACCTCATAGACATAGGCGCGGGCGGTGTTCAGCGCGACATACATGTCGGCGATCTTGGCCTGCATCAGCTGGAAATTCCCGATCGGCTGGCCGAACTGCTTGCGGTCGCGGATGTAAGGCATCACCTCGTCCAGGCAGGCGGCCATGATGCCAGTGCCGATGCCCGACAGCACCAGCCGTTCGTAATCCAGCCCCGACATCAGCACGCGGACGCCCCGGCCTTCCTCGCCCAGGACATTCTCGAACGGAACTTCGCAATTCTCGAAGATCAGCTCGCCCGTGTTCGATCCGCGCATCCCCAGCTTGTCGAAATGGGGCGAGGTCGAAAATCCCGCCATGCCGCGTTCGACGATAAAGGCGGTGATGCCCTTGCTGCCCGCCTCGGGGTCGGTCTTGGCATAGACGACCAGGGTCTGCGCGTCGGGCGCATTGGTGATCCAGTATTTGCTGCCGTTCAGCACATAGCGGTCGTTCTTCTTGTCCGCCCGCAGCTTCATGCCCACGACATCGCTGCCCGCCCCTTCCTCGGACATCGCCAGGGCGCCCACGGCCTTGCCGCTGCACAGGTCGGGCAGGTATCTGCGGCGCTGTTCGTCGGTGCCGTTCAGCTTGATCTGGTTCACGCACAGGTTCGAGTGCGCGCCATAGGACAAGCTGACCGAGGCGCTGGCCCGCGCGATCTCCTCGGTCGCGACGACATGGGCCAGATAGCCCATGCCCGCGCCGCCGAAGTCTTCGGGAACGGTGATGCCCAGCAGGCCCAGATCGCCCATCTCGGTCCACAATTCGTTCGGGAAGGCGTTGGTCCGGTCAACCTCGGCCGCGATGGGCTTCACGCGGTCCTGCGCCCAGCGATGCACCATGTCGCGCAGCGCGTTCACATCCTCGCCCAGATCGAATTCCATCCCCCGCGTGAACATCGGCAATCCCCCCCACCCGATTTATTGAACGACCGTTCATTTCCGATATAGACCGTCCGCCCCCCGGCCGTCAAGGCAAAGCCTGCGCCGGAAGGGCGGGCCGGTCAACATCCCGCCTCAGCGGGATTGGCGCACCGCGACCGTCTGCGTCAGCAATTCGGTTCCGGTGAAGGTCGTCAGGAACGCCACGTCCACGGCGTCGCGGCCCACGGCGATCAGCGCCATCTGGTCGGCGGTCGCCATGCCGGTCGGGTCGATCAGGTGCCAGGTGCCGTCCAGATAGACCTCTGCGACGGCATGGAAATCCGGCGGCTCGACCTCCGGCGCGAAGACGCTGGCAAGGCGGGCGGGGATCTGCGCGGCGCGGCACAGCGCGATCATCAGATGGGCGTAATCGCGACAGACTCCGCGCCGTTCCAGAAAGGTATCGGCCGCCGTGGTGTTTGAATCGCTGACGCCCGAGACATAATCCAGGCGCTGTTCGATCCATTCGCGAATCGCCAGAACCTTGGCGCCGCCCTGGCTGTCGCCGAACCGCTGCTGCGCGAAGGGCACGAAGCGTTCCGCCGGGCAGTATCGCGACGGCAGAAGATAGCGCAGCGCGTCGCCCGGCATTTCGTCCACCTCGGCCGCGGACATGCGTTCGAAGACCGGACAAGGCCGCGTCACGACCACATCGGCGGAATAGGTGCAGCGCAGATCCTCGGCCGTGCGGATGATGATCTTTTCGCCGATCCCCTCCTCGCCCGGAATGCGGGCCAGGTGCTTGACGGGACCGAAGTCGATGGCCGCGTTGCTGATTTCCTGGCCGAAGGCCCCGGCGGCCTCGACCGCCAGGATCGCCGGCCCAGGGGTCGTGAATTTATAGTGAAGTTCGACTTCGATCCTGATCCGCATCGCATCCGCCTTGTTGCCACCGCACCGAACGATGGCCGGGCCGGATCGGATCCGTGCGGGCGGAAAGATCGCTATTTCCGCCGCATCGCCTCGGCCAGGGCTGCGCCGAAACCGCCCGGACTGCTGCTTTTCGGGGCAGAACTGGCCGACCGTGGCCCCGCCTTGGCCTGGGTCTTCGACGCGGGCTTCGCGGCGTCGGCGCCGCTGCGCATGGTCAGACCGATGCGCTTGCGGGGCACATCGATTTCGGTCACGCGCACCCGGACCACATCGCCGACCTTCATCACCTCGTTCAGATCCTTGACGAAGCGGTCGGCAAGCTGGCTGACATGGACCAGCCCGTCCTGATGGACGCCGATATCCACGAAGGCCCCGAAGGCCGCGACATTGGTGACGGTGCCCTCCAAGGCCATGCCGGGCTTGAGGTCGGTGATCTCCTCGACCCCGTCGGCGAAGCTGGCGGTGACGAAGCCGGGGCGCGGGTCGCGGCCGGGTTTTTCCAGTTCAGCCAGGATGTCGCGAATGGTCGGCAAGCCGAAATGCTCGTCCACGAACTGTTCGGCGCGGATGCCCTTCAGCGCCGCCCCGTCGCCCATGATCGCGCGGATGTCGCGCCCGCAGGCGGCGACGATCTTGCGCGCCACGCCGTAGGCCTCGGGGTGGACGGCCGAGGCGTCCAGCGGCTCCTTGCCGCCCCGGATGCGCAGGAAGCCCGCGCATTGCTCGAACGCCCGCGGCCCCAGGCCGGTGACCTTCTTCAACGCCGCGCGCGACGGGAAGGCGCCGTTCTGATCGCGCCAGGCGACGATGTTCTGGGCCAGCGACGGCCCCAGCCCCGCGACATGGGCCAGCAGCGGGGCCGAGGCCATGTTCAGGTCCACGCCGACCGCGTTCACCGCATCCTCGACCACGGCTTCCAGCGTCCGGGCCAGTTGCCGCTGGTCCACGTCGTGCTGATACTGCCCGACGCCGATGGATTCGGGCGGCACCTTGACCAGTTCGGCCAGCGGATCCTGCAAACGCCGCGCGATCGAGACCGCGCCGCGCAGCGACACGTCAAGCTGCGGAAACTCTTTCGCGGCCAGTTCCGACGCCGAATAGACCGAGGCCCCGGCCTCGCTGACCACCACCTTGGTCGGCACGCGGGCGCCCTTGGGCAAGCGCTTCAGCACCTCGGCCACCAGCCGCTCGGTCTCCCGGCTGGCGGTGCCGTTGCCGATGGCGATCAGGTCCACGCCATGCTTCGCGATCAGCGCCAGCAGCACGGCTTCGGACCCGCGCAGGTCGTTTTTCGGCTGGAAGGGATAGATCGTCGCCGTATCCAGCAACTTGCCGGTGGCGTCGACCACGGCGACCTTGCAGCCGGTGCGGATCCCTGGATCGACGCCCAGCGTCACGCGCGGCCCGGCGGGCGCGGCCAGCAGCAGGTCGCGCAGGTTGCGGCCGAAAACGCGGATCGCCTCGTCATGGGCGCGTTTGCGCAGTTCGGACATCAGGTCGATATACATGGTGTTCGACAGCCTGACCCGCCACGTCCAGCCCGCCACCTGCCGCAGCCACTGGTCGCCCGGCTGGTCGCCCAGGGGGCCGATGGCCCGCGCGACGATCCCCTCGGCCCGCTGGGCGCCGGTCTCGGGATCGGGCGCGATATCGATGGTGACGATCTCTTCCTTGGCCGCGCGCAGGATCGCAAGCGCCCGGTGCGAGGGGATCGCCGACCATCTTTCGCGGTGATCGAAATAGTCGCTGAACTTGGCGCCCGCCTGTTCCTTGCCCGCGATCAGCCGGGCGCCGATGAACGCCTCGGCCCGCATGAAATCGCGCAGCGATCCCAGCAGGGCGGCGTTTTCCGACAGTTCCTCGACCAGGATGTCGCGCGCGCCGTCCAGCGCGGCCTTCGCATCCGGCACCACGTCCGAGACAAAGCCCGCCGCCAGCACGGCGGGATCGGCGGCGCGGTCTGCCTGGATCGCGCGCAGCAGCGGCTCCAGCCCGTTTTCCCGCGCGATCATCGCCTTGGTGCGGCGCTTGGGCTTGAAGGGCAAATAGATGTCCTCCAGCGCGGCCTTCGTCTCGGCCCCCGCAATCGCGCGGGCCAGGTCATCGGTCAGCTTGCCCTGGTCGCGGATGGAAGACAGGATCGCCGCCCGCCGCGATTCCATGTCGCGCAGATAGGCCAGCCGGTCGGACAGGGTGCGCAACTGCGTGTCGTCCAGCCCGCCCGTCGCCTCTTTCCGATAGCGCGCGACAAAGGGCACCGTCGCGCCCCCGTCCAGCAGGTCCGCCGCCGCCGTCACCTGGCTGGGCGAGGCGCCGATTTCGGCGGCGATGGTGCGGGCGATGCGGGCGGCTGTGTCCATGCGATCCTCCGAAAGCGGAAGACAGTTCTAGGCGGGGAAAAGGCCGGGGCCAAGTCCGTAATGCGGGACTGACGGCGGCCGCCCGATGATGCTTCTCAGGAAGGTGTCGGTCCTAGCGGCGGCGGCATCCAAGCTCAAGCGTCGCTGAAAATCGACAAAGGCCGCATCTGACACCTGTTGGCGCTCCTCGGGGTCTCTCAACCATCGGGACGCCGTCTCGGCCCATTCGTCCAGATTATTGCTGACGACACCGTTTCGTCCGTCGAAGAACAGGGCATGATCGCCCTCGTCGCTGGCAATCACAGGAACGCGAGCGTCCAGATAGCCCAGAATCTTTCCAAACGACTTGCCTCGGCTGAACGGGGATGCGGAGATAATCGGCGAGAGCCCCACGGCCACATCGCGCAGCGACGCAAGAAAATCGTCATAAGTCATTGGCGGAATCAGTTCCAGCCGAACAGCCTGGGGAACACGCTGCTTCAACCGTTCCGCATCTTGGGGGCCGGCGACGCCATACAGGCGCAATGTGAACGAAGTGCGCCGCTTTTGCAGTTCTGCGACAAGTCTCAGCACGAGATCCAACTCCTCGTGATAATCGAGAGGCTTTGCCTGCGCCCATGCTAGGATCGGTAGGTTCCCGCTCTGCCGGTCGGGATGCCGGGGTTGCGGAGCCGACGACACCCGCGTTCCCGTCCAGATTACGGTCGTGTTCGGATTTCGCTGGCTGTGCCAGTCACGCAGGAAGCGGCTTCCGGCCATGATGCCAGCGGCATGCCTGCTGGTCCGCTCGAGCCGCTCGGGAAGGTCCGGAATAGTTAAGTAGAAATCGGCGTCGTCTGTATCCAGCACGTAAGGAACGCCATAACGAAGATCCCCGTCGTTGAGGGAATGGCGACACTGCTGGAACACCAGCAGGTCAGGGCGATAGCACCGGATGATGCGCTTGCGGCCCGACAGTTTGACCATGGGGGATACGCAGGCTGTTGCCCATCCAAGCCCGCCAAGCGCGGCCGACAGATCATAAGCGCGCAGAAGGCTGGCGCCTTCGGGCCCTGACGAGGGAAAAAACAGAACCCTCGGGGCCTTGGAATGGGAAAGGCAGGATGCCAAGCCGCGAAGAGAAATCCCAGCTTCGGATGCCATGCGGCGCGACTGGTTGCGCATCTTTGTTGCGATCACGGCTTCACCCATCACGATCATCAAAACCCGTAGTCAGTCTTTGGCCAGAAACCGGCCAAGCGCAAGATGGGTCCGCTCGGTCCTGCCCACGGAACGATACGCTGGTTGACACCGCCGCCCGCCATGCACAGGTGCAGGCGACAGACCAATGAAGGACGTTTTCATGCCGACCCTTTTCGATCCCCTCCAGATCGGGCCGCTGACGCTGAAGAACCGCATCGTCATGGCCCCGCTGACCCGCAGTCGCGCCGGGGCCAGCCGTGTGCCGAATGCGCTGATGGCCGAATATTACGCACAGCGCGCCGGTGCCGGGCTGATCCTGTCCGAGGCGACCAGCGTCACCCCGATGGGCGTGGGCTATGCCGACACGCCGGGCATCTGGAACGATGACCAGGTCCAGGGCTGGAAGCTGGTCACGAAGGCCGTCCATGACGCAGACGGGCTGATCTTTCTGCAACTGTGGCATGTCGGACGGATTTCAGATCCGACCTTCCTGGACGGCGAAACCCCGGTCGCGCCCAGTGCCGTCCGGCCTGCGGGGCATGTCAGCCTGCTGCGCCCGAAAAAGGAATACGAAACGCCCCGCGCCCTGGAAACCGACGAGATCCCCGGCATCGTCGAGGCCTATCGCCAGGCCGCCATCCGCGCCAAGGAGGCAGGCTTCGACGGCGTCGAGATCCACGCCGCGAACGGCTATCTGATCGACCAGTTCCTGCAGGACGGCAGCAACAGGCGGACGGACCAGTATGGCGGCCCGATCCAGAACCGGGCGCGTTTCCTGACCGAGATCGCCGATGCCGTCATTCCGGTCTGGGGCGCGGACCGCGTGGGCCTGCACCTGTNAGCCACGACATGGGCGACAGCGATCCGCGCGCGCTGTTCACCCATGTCGCGAAAGAGATGGCGGCCCGCAGGATCGCCTTCATCTGCCTGCGCGAATATCTGGCGCCGGACAGCCTGATCGACGACATCAAGGCGGCCTTCGGCGGCGTGGTGATCGCCAATGAACAGCTGACGCCGGACAGCGCGCGCGATCTGGTCGCCTCGGGCCGCGCGGATGCGGTGGCCTTCGGCAGGGACTTCATTGCGACGCCCGACCTGCCGGCGCGCCTGCGCAACGGTCTGCCGCTGAACCAGCAGGATCCGGCGACCTTCTATGTCGGCGGCGCCAAGGGCTATGTCGATTATCCGGTGGCAGAAGAAGTCTGATGACCTGGTGGGCGGGCCGATCCGGCCCGCCTGCCCGTCACTTCGCCTTGGCGGCGGCGCTTTCCGGCAATTCCTCGTCGAACAGGCGCTGATAGAATTCGGCGACGGTCTGGCGTTCCAGCTCGTCGCATTTGTTCAGGAAGGTCAGGCGGAAGGCATAGCCGATATTGTCGCCGAAGATCCGCGCGTTCTGCGCCCAGGTGATGACCGTGCGCGGCGACATAACGGTGGACAGATCGCCCTGCATGAAGGCCGTCCGCGTCAGATCGGCCAGCGTCACCATCTGGTTGATGGTCTTGCGGCCCTTTTCGGTGTTATAGGTCGGGTTCTTGGCCAGCACGATCGCGGCCTCGGCGTCGTGCGACAGATAGTTCAGGGTGCTGACCAGCGACCAACGGTCCATCTGGCCCTGGTTGATCTGCTGGGTGCCGTGATAGAGGCCCGTCGTGTCGCCCAGGCCCACCGTGTTGGCCGTCGCGAACAGCCGGAAATAGGGGTTGGGCGTGATCACCTCGTTCTGGTCCAGCAGGGTCAGCTTGCCGTCGGTTTCCAGAACCCGCTGGATCACGAACATCACGTCAGCCCGGCCCGCGTCGTATTCGTCGAAGACGATGGCGGTCGGGTTGCGCAGCGCCCAGGGCAGGATGCCTTCGTGGAACACGGTGACCTGCTTGCCGTCCACCAGCTTGATCGCGTCCTTGCCGATCAGGTCGATCCGGCTGACATGGCTGTCCAGGTTCACCCGCACGCAGGGCCAGTTCAACCGCGCCGCCACCTGTTCGATATGGGTGGATTTCCCGGTGCCGTGATAGCCCTGGATCATCACCCGGCGATTATAGGCGAAGCCCGCCAGAATCGCCATCGTGGTGTCGGGATCGAACTTGTAGGTGCTGTCGACCTCGGGCACCCGGTCGCTGCGTTCGGCGAACCCCTTGACCTTCATGTCGCTGTCCAGACCGAACACCTCGCGCAGGTCGATCTCCTCAGTCGGTTTGGCGTTCATGTCCAGCATCGCAAGGCCCTTTCATCGTATCGTTGCCTTGATTGCGCATAAGTCCGCCATGCGCAAGCCGCCCCTGCGTTGACGGGGGCGGGACGGCTGCTAAGTTGGCCGCGCAACCACAAGAGGATCGTGGCCAGTGCCGGACGCTCATCACAAGATGCTGTCGGATCTGATCGGCCGCGTCGCCAAGGCCGACCGCCGCGCCTTCGACGCGCTGTATCAGGCCAGTTCGGCCCGGCTGAACGCGCTGTGCCTGTCGATCCTGAAGGACCGCCGAGAGGCCGAGGAGGTTCTGGAACAGGTCTATATCGGCATCTGGAAGGACGCCGCGCGCTTCCCGGACAGCGGGCTTTCGCCGACCGCCTGGCTGGCCATCCAGGCCCGCGACCGGGCGATGCAGCGTCGCGGCGCGCTGGCCCTGCCCCCGGTCCTTGCCGCGGGCGGAGCGGCAGATGCCCTGGCGCTGCTGCGCGCCGCCTATCTGGAGGGCCTGGATTATCGCCAGCTTGCCGACCGCCATGGCATCTCCACCGACGAAGCGCGCCACGCCCTGCACGAGGGGCTGGAGCGGCTGGCCGGCCATGCCGCGGACGACGCCGACAGCGTGGCGGCCGCCGAACAGGCGCTTGGGCTGCGCCAAGGCGAGCGGACGGACAGCGCGCAGCTTGCCGACTGGCGGGAACGGCTGGCGCGGTTCGCCGACGACCTGACGCCGGTCATGGCCCCGGCCCGCGCCTGGCAGCGGATCCGCGAAAACCTGGGGCACGGCGTGGCGCCCCTGTCGGTCGATCCGCTGGAACGCGCGCCCTGGTGGCGCGGCACCGGCGGCATCCTGGCCCTGATCCTGTTGGCCGCCGTGGCGGCCTGGTTCCTGTGGGGCCGCTGACCGTCAGGCGTTGAACAGGAAATGCAGCACGTCGCCGTCCTTGACGGCATAGGTCTTGCCCTCGACCCGGAACTTGCCCGCCTCGCGCGCGCCCGCTTCGCCCTTGTAAGCGACGTAATCGTCATAGGCGATGGTCTCGGCCCGGATGAAGCCGCGTTCGAAATCACCGTGGATCACGCCCGCCGCCTGCGGGGCCAGCGTGCCCTTGTGGATGGTCCAGGCGCGCGCCTCCTTGGGGCCGACGGTGAAATAGGTGTCCAGGCCAAGCAGCTTGTAGCCCTCGCGGATCAGCCGATCCAGGCCCGCCTCGTGCAGGCCCATCTCCTCCAGAAACATCGCGGCTTCCTCGGCGGGAAGCTGGCTGATCTCTTCCTCGATCCTGGCCGAGATCACCACATGGCCCGCACCCTGCGCGCGCGCCATCTCGGCCACGCGGTCGGACTGGGCGTTGCCGGTCGAGGCCTTGTCCTCCTCGACATTGCAGACGAACAGCACGGGCTTGGCGGTCAGCAGTTGCAGCATATCCCAGGCGCGCCGATCCTCATCGGCGACTTGCACGGTGCGGGCGGGCTTGCCCGATTCCAGCGCCGCCTGCGCGGCCTTCAGCAGCTTTTCCTGCGCCACCGCGTCCTTGTCGCCGCCCTTCAGCTTGCGGGCGATGTTGGCAAGACGGCGTTCTACCGATTCCAGGTCGGCGATCATCAGCTCGGTCTCGATGGTCTCGGCGTCCGCGATGGGATCGACGCGGCCTTCGACATGGGTCACGTCGCCATCCTCGAAGCAGCGCAGCACATGGGCGATGGCGTCGACTTCACGGATATTCGCCAGGAACTGGTTGCCCAGCCCTTCGCCCTTGCTGGCGCCCTTCACGAGGCCCGCGATGTCCACGAAGGTGATACGGGTCGGGATGGTCTGCTTGCTGCCCGCGATGGCGGCCAAGGTATCAAGACGCGGATCGGGAACCGCGACATCGCCCACGTTCGGCTCGATGGTGCAGAAGGGGAAATTCGCGGCCTGCGCGGCGGCGGTTTTCGTCAGCGCGTTGAACAGCGTCGATTTGCCCACGTTCGGCAAGCCGACAATTCCCATGCGAAAGCCCATGACGCGCCCCTTTCGTTGAAGTCAGGGCGCGTTCTAGGCAAGCGGCAGGGGTTTCGCAAGCGTCAGCGGAACAGCACCAGCGACCCCGGAGACCAGGCCAGCCGGGTGCGGGTGCCCACATCCTGCACGTCGCGGCCGAAGACGTTGCGCATGGAAATCCGCACCGGCCGGGCCTTGCCGTCCATCGCCGCCGCGCCGTCCAGCCGCAGATCGTAATAGGTCATGTCGCCGTAATAGACGACCTCGTCGATGGTCGCGTTCGTCTCTCTCGGCTGGGTATGGGTCTGGTTCGACCCCACCAGGGTCATGGTCTCGGGACGGAAGCCGATCGTCGGGCCGTCGTCGTCCGGATTCGCGCGGCTGACCTGCCGGGCGGGCAGGTCGACCACGCCCAGGCCCGGAGCCTCGGCCGTGACGATCCCGTCCTTCTCGCCCAGAATCCGCGCGGGCAGGAAATTCATCACGCCGATGAAATCCGCGACGCGGCGGTTGGCGGGCCGGGCATACAGCGCCTCGGGTCCGTCAAGCTGGGCGATCTCGCCCTCGAACATGACGGCGATGCGGTCGGACATGACCAAGGCTTCCTCTTGATCATGAGTCACCAGCACGAAGGTGATGCCGACCTGGCGTTGCAGCTTGATCAGTTCGACCTGCATCTGCTCGCGCATCTTGCGGTCCAGCGCCGACAGCGGCTCGTCCAGCAGCAGCACCTTGGGCTTGAGGATCAGCGCGCGGGCCAGCGCGACCCGCTGGCGCTGCCCGCCCGACAGGGCGTGAGCCGCGCGGTTGCCATAGCCGCGCAACCCGACCATCGCCAGCGCGTCCTCGACCAGGGCGGCCTTTTCAGCCTTGCCGCGCGGATCGCGGCGCAGCCCGAAGGCCACGTTCTGCGCGACCGTCAGATGCGGGAAGATGGCATAGGACTGGAACACCATGTTGGTCGGACGCTTGTTCGCCGGAACCTCGTCCATGCGCTTTTCGTCGATCAGGATGGCGCCGTCGGAAATATCCTCGAACCCGGCGATGGTGCGCAGCAGCGTGGTCTTGCCGCAACCAGAGGGGCCGAGCAGCGAAAAGAACTCTCCGGCCCGGATGGTCAGATCGATGCCGCGCAGGGCATGATAATCGCCGTAATGCTTGTGAACGCCGCGACATTCGATCATCGGCGTAGCGGCATCCAGCCGATCGTATCGGGTCTCGCTCACAGGAAGCCTCCGGTCGGATTGCCGCCCATGCGGGCATTGCCGCGGCGGCGGAAATATTCGCCCAGGGCCAGCAGCACGATGGACAGCGCCACCAGGGCCGTGCCCAGGGCCATGATCATCGGGATCTGCTTGGGAAAGCGCAACTGGCTGAAGATATAGGTGGGCAGCGTCGGCTGGTTGCCCGCCAGGAAGAAGGCGATGATGAATTCATCCAGGCTGATCGTGAAGGAAATCAGCAGCGAACTGATGATGCCCGGCATGACCAGGGGCAGCGTGATCAGGCGAAACGCGCTCCACCGGGTTTCGCCCAGGTCATAGGCCGCTTCTTCCAGCGACTTGTCCAGGCTGGAAAAGGCCGTGGTCAGGATGGCGATGGCATAGGGCATGCAGATCAGCGTATGCCCGACGATCACGGTCAGGATCGACAGCTGCACGCCCATGCCCAGCAGCACCACCAGCAGCGACATGGCGACGATGATTTCCGGCAGCACCATCGGCAGCAGGATGAATCCCATCATGCCGCCCTTGCCCGGAAACTCGAACCGGGTCGAGGCGCGGGCCGCGAAGATGCCAAGGCAGGTCGCCAGGATCGAGGCGCTGACCGCGATGATCAGCGAATTGGTCAGCGCGGTGCGCAACGTGGCATTGGCCCACATCTGCGCGAACCAGCCGGTCGTGAAGCCTTGCAGCGGAAAGGCGATGATCGTGCCGGAATTGAAGGCGAATAGCGGCAGCAGGATGATCGGCGCATAGAGAAACAGCAGGTAGAACAGCGCATAGACCTGCAAACCGCGCCCCTGCCCCTTCACGACCGCACCTTCAGGAAGCGGCGGTTGATGAACAGGAAGACCACGCTGACAAGCGCCACGATGGCCATGGCCGTCACCGCCAGCGCCGATCCCAGCGGGCGGTTGTCCAGGGCCAGCATCTGCACCTGGATCAGGTTGGCGATCATCGGGATCTTGCCGCCGCCGATCAGTTCGGGCGTGACGTAATCGCCGATGGTCGGGATGAAGACGATCAGCACCGCCGCCAGGACGCCCGGCATCGCCAGGGGCAGCGTCACCCGCCAGAAGGTCATCGCCCGGCTTTCGCCCAGATCCCGCCCGGCCTCCAGCAGCGAACGGTCGATCTTTTCCAGGGCGACGAAGATCGGCAGGATCGCGAAGGGCGCATAGGCATGGGCCAGCGTGATGACGATGGAGTTGACGTTATACAGGATGAAGGTCAGCGGTTCGTCGATGATCCCCAGCCCGGTCAGGCTGGAGTTGATGACGCCGTTATAGCCCAGGATCACCTTCCACAGGAACACGCGGATCAGATAGCTGGTCCAGAAGGGAATCGTGATCAGGAACAGCCAGGTCGCCTTCTTTTCGGGCCGCACCATGAAGCTGACGTAATAGGCCACCGGAAAGGCCAGCAGCACCGTGACCAGCGTCACCAGGGCCGAGACCGTCAACGACCGCATCATCACCGTGCGGACGATGGGATCGGTCCAGACCTGGACGTAATTGGCAAGTGTGAAGTCGCGCACGACCTCAAGGTAGCCGTCCGTCAGGAAGCTGTAGGTCAGGATGGTCAGCAAGGGCGCGGCCAGGATCAGCAGCGCATACAGGAACGGCGGCGCGATCAGGGCATAGCCCTGCCTGGCCTGTGCATCCAACCCCTTGGCCATACGATCCTTCCTGCCGCGCGCCCGTCCAATTCCTTTCATATCGGGGAAAGGGTGAAAAGAGGGTTTATGCGGCCGATTTTATCCGCCCTGCCGCCACCAGCGTCCGGTCAGCACCAGCCAAGCCAAAGAAGAACGGCGCTGAAACGGCGTTATTTCAATTGGTTGTTGATAGGAGTTGATGTCGCCTCGACGAACCGTCTCCAGAAAGGGCAGGATGCGCGGACCGGGATACAGCGCCGCCGCTGCCCGCTTTGGCAGCATGGCCCGCGACCGGGCCGCGCGGGCCAGAGCCTCGCGCGCCAGGCCCGCCAGGGCGGCGGTCTCTGCGGTATCCTCGGCGGCCAGTCCCAGGCCGATCGGTTGCAACCGGGGCAGCGCGCGCAGCCAGGCAGCCAGCCCCGCGCCCAGCCCCTGGTGGGCGGCAACATCCAGTGCCGCGCCCTGCGCGCCCAGCCGTTCGGCGGCCCTGACCATCAGCCGTCCCGCCGTATCCGCGACATAGGCCGCGACGGCATCGGCGCTGTCGAAGGGCTGTCTTTCGCAATCGCGGCGGCGCGCCTCGGCCAGCGGCGCCAGCCGTCCGGCATCGGCTCCCCACGCGTCCCACAGGGGCGTCAGCACATCGTGCAACGGCGGCGGCTGACCCGTCCCCATCTCCTCCAGCCGGTCGATCCACCATTGCAGCCGCATCTCGGCCAGCATGGGTTCGGCGGACTGGAACGGCGCCCGCGCGATTTCGAGGTTCAGCGCATAAAGCGTTATCAAGGCAGGGCGATCCGGCGGCGCGGCGACCAGAGTCGCGCCAAAGCGGTCGGGATCCTGCGTCCGCACCAGATCGGTGCAGGCGTCCAGCGTCACGTCAGCAGCCGCTCGGCAATGCGGACGACATCCTTCTGGACGGTTGTCGGGCGCACCAGCAGTTCGATCCCCGCCTTGGACATGCGCACCTCCAACCCGGCGGCGGTCAGGTCGGATTTGGCCTGATCCAGATGCGAGAAATCCTTGCTGTCCATCGCCTGCGCGCGGATCGCCGCCAGCCTGTCCTGCAAGGCGGTCAGGATCTGGTCGAAATCCTTGTAATCCGCCTGGCTGTCGAGCGCCTGGTAATCGGCCCGCATCCAGTCGTCGTCGCCCGCCTGCAACAGCCCGATGAACCGGGCCGAGGCCAGCAGCGTGGCCGGATCGTCCTTCAGCCGGTGCAGCACGGCGATGGCGCCGGGGGTGTTGAGGTCGTTGGCGATGGCCTCGACCACCTCGGGATGCGGCGCGGCGGCGGGTTCCGCGTCCTTGGTCAGCAGCCGCCATTGCCACAGGATGTCGCGCGCCTCGTCGGCCTTGGCCTGGGTCCAGTCCATCGGCTTGCGGTAATGGGTGGACAGCAGGACATAGCGGATCACCTCTCCGGCGATGCGGCGGTCCAGCAGGTCGCGGACGGTGAAGAAATTGCCCAGGGATTTGGACATCTTCTTGCCCTCGACCTGCAACATCTCGTTATGCAGCCAGACACTGGCGAAGCCGGCCCCCGGATGGGCGCAGCAGCTTTGCGCGACCTCGTTTTCATGGTGCGGGAATTGCAGGTCGATGCCGCCGCCGTGGATGTCGAAGCTGGGCCCCAGCAGCGCCTCGGACATGGCCGAGCATTCGATATGCCAACCCGGACGGCCCCGACCCCAAGGACTGTCCCATCCGGGCTGATCGGCATCCGAGGGTTTCCACAGCACGAAATCCATCGGATCGCGCTTGAAAGGCGCGACCTCGACCCGCGCGCCAGCGATCATGTCATCGACCGACCGGCCCGACAGGCGGCCATAATCCGGGAAGGACCGCACGTCGAACAGCACATGACCCTCGGCCTTGTAGGCGTTGCCGCGCGCAATCAGGGTTTCGATCATGGCGATCATCTGCACGATATATTCAGTCGCGCGGGGTTCATGGTCGGGGCGCAGCGCGCCCAGGGCGTCCATGTCCTGATGATACCAGGCCACCGTTTCCTCGGTGATTTCACGGATGGTGCGGCCGGTGGCGGCGGCGCGGGCGTTGATCTTGTCGTCCACGTCGGTGATGTTGCGGACATAGGTCACTTGATCCGCGCCATAGACATGGCGCAGCAGCCGCACCAGCACGTCGAAGACCAGCACGGGCCGGGCATTGCCCAGATGCGCGCGGTCATAGACGGTGGGTCCGCAGAGATAGAGGCGCACGTTCCGCGGATCCAGCGGCGTGAAGGGCTGCTTTGCTCGGGTGCGGGTATTCGTCAGCCGGATGTCGACCATGATGCGCCTTTCTTCCAACGCTGCGGGCTTAGCCCATCGGCGCGTGGCTTTCCACCCATTCGATCTGGCGGGGCAGGCTGTGGCGATGCAGGTCATAGCCGTCCAGGATCGTCGCCCGCGCCGCCGCCCGCAGCCGGCCGGCGTCGGGATCGCCCGCAAGGCCCCCGACCAGGGCGGACGACAGCGCCGCCACGTCGAAGAACGGCACCAGCCGCCCGTTTTCCCCGTCGCGGATCAGTTCGCGCACGGGTTCCGTGTCCGAGGCCACCACATAGCCGCCCGCCGCCATCGCCTCGGTCAGGGACCAGGACAGCACGAAGGGATAGGTCAGATAGCAATGGACGCGCGCGACCTGGATCAGCGCCAGATAGTCGTCATAGGCGACGCGCCCCAGGAAATGCACCCGCGACAGATCCAGATCGCCCAGTTCCGCCAGCATCCGCGCCTTCCAGCTGCCGCCTTCCTTGGGCGCGTTGCCATAGCTGGTGCCCTCGGCGCCAACAACGACCACCTGCGCCTGCGGGCGGGCGGCCAGCACGGCGGGCAGCGCGCGCATGAAGATGTGAAAGCCGCGATAGGGTTCCAGAGAGCGGCTGACATAGGACAGAACCTCGTCCCCGGCGCGCAGCACCGGCCCGCCCGGCAGTGTCAGGCGGGCAGCCGGATTCGGGCGAACGCGGGCGGTGTCGATGCCGTCATGGATCACGGTGATCTTGCCGCGCAGTTCGGGCGGAAAGCTGTCGGCCTGGTATCGGGTGGGGGCGATGGCGGCATCCGCCTGGACAAGACCCTGGACCAGATGGGCCGACCGGGCGATGGCCAGCATGCGGGATTCGTCGGTGGTTTCCTGGAATTCGGGATCGAATCCGACATCGTGGCCGCGCGTGCGGTACAGAAGCTCGGCATAGATCAGCAGCCGGGCGTCGGGCCAGATCTCGCGCAGGAACAGCGTCTCGCCCCAGCCGGAATGGCCGATGATCAGATCGGGCGTGAAGCCGTGCCGGTCGCGCAAGGCCCGCGCGCCGCGCGCCGCCAGATAGCCGCGTTCGGCGTGACCGGCATAGCTGCGGCCCAGCCCGTTCACCTGCACCGCATCGGGCGTCTTGTAGCGGACGGTCGGGACCGGGCTGGGCCGCTGGTTCTTTTCGTCCGTCAGCGCCAGAACCTGATGGCCGCGCGCCGCCAGGGCCGGGGCCAGATGCGGAAACTGGCCGGGGAAATTCTGGTGGACGAACAGGATCTTCATGCGCTGCGGTCGCGGAACGCCGCCGCCAGAAGCGCGCGGGTGTAATCCTGCTGCGGGCTGTCGAAGATGTCGGCGGTCGCGCCCTGTTCGACCACCTCGCCCGCGCGCATGACCATGATCTTGTGTGACATGGCGCGGACCACGCGCAGGTCGTGGCTGATGAACAGGAAGGCCAGCCCGTATTTCCGCTGCAATCCGCGCAGCAGACCGACGATCTGCACCTGCACCGTCATGTCCAGCGCACTTGTCGGTTCGTCCAGCACCACCACCTTGGGGCGCAGGATCATGGCGCGGGCGATGGCGATGCGCTGGCGCTGCCCACCGGAAAATTCGTGCGGATAGCGGTGCATGGTGTCGGGGTTCAGCCCGACCTCGGCCATGATGTCGGCGACCATTCGTCGGCGCTCGCTGCCCTTTTCGACGCCGTGGACGCCCAGGCCCTCGGCGATGATCTGTTCGACGGTCATGCGCGGCGACAGGCTGCCGAAGGGATCCTGGAACACGATCTGCATGTCGCGGCGCAAGCGGCGCAGCTGGCGCGACTGCCAGCGGGAAATGTCCTGGCCCAGGAACAGGATCGGCCCGTCGCTGGCGATCAGCCGCATGATCGCCAGGGCCAGCGTGGTCTTGCCGCTGCCCGATTCACCGACGATCCCCAGCGTTTCCCCGGCCCGCACGGTCAGGGTGGCGCCGTTCACGGCCTTCACATGGCCCACCGTCCGGCGCAGCAGTCCCCGCTGGATCGGAAACCAGACCTTGAGGTCGCGCGTCTCGACCATCGTCTCGGCGCCCTCGGGCACGGGATCGGCACGGCCGGTCGGCTCGGCGGCCAGCAGCTTGCGGGTGTATTCGTGCTGCGGATCGGCGAAGATCGCCTCGACCGGGCCTTGTTCGACGATCTCTCCGTCCTTCATCACGCAGACGCGGTCGGCGATGCGGCGCACGATGCCCAGATCGTGGCTGATGAACAGCATCGACAGCCCCTCGTCGGCCTTCAGTTCCGCCAGCAGGTCCAGGATCTGCGCCTGGATCGTCACGTCCAGCGCGGTGGTGGGTTCATCGGCGATCAGCAGTTCCGGGCCGTTGGCAAGCGCCATGGCGATCATCACCCGCTGCCGCTGCCCGCCGGACAGTTGGTGCGGATAATCCGCCAGCCGCGATTCGGGATCGCGGATGCCAACGCGGGTCAGCAAGTCCACTATCCGCGCCCGAGCCCGCGCGCCGGTCAGCCCCTGGTGCAGTGCCAGGCTTTCGCCCAACTGCTTTTCCAGCGTGTGCAGCGGGTTCAGGGATGTCATCGGTTCCTGAAAAATGAAACTGATGTCGTCGCCGCGAATGTCGCGCAGCACCTTTTCGGGCGCATCGACCATCTCGCGCCCCGTGTATTTCACCGACCCCTCGATGACGGCGGAATCGCCCAGCAGGCGCACGGTGGACAGCGCCGTGACCGACTTGCCCGACCCGGATTCGCCGACCAAGGCCACGGTCTCGCCCTTGCCGATCTGGAAGCTGACGCCCTTCACGGCGGGCACGACCCTGCCCTCTTGGCGGAAGCTGATGCGCAGGTCTTGGACCGACAGGACGGCTTCGGTCATTTGAAGGTCTTTCGGGGATCGAAGGCATCGCGCACGCCTTCGAAGATGAAGACCAGCAGCGACAGCATGATGGCAAAGGTGAAAAAGGCGGTGAAGGCCAGCCAGGGCGCTTGCAGGTTCTGCTTGGCCTGCAACGCCAGTTCTCCCAGCGACGGGGCCGAGGCGGGCAGGCCGTAGCCCAGGTAGTCCAGCGCGGCCAGCCCGCTGATCGTGCCCGTGACGACAAAGGGCAGCATGGTCAGCGTGGCGACCATGGCATTGGGCAGGATGTGGCGGAACATGATGGTGCGGTCGGACACGCCCAGGGCGCGGGCGGCGCGGACATATTCGAAATTCCGCGCCCGCAGGAATTCCGCCCGCACCACCCCCACAAGCGCGGGCCAGCCGAACAGGATGGTCACGAAGACCAGCAGCCAGAAGCTGCGCCCCAGAATCGCGAACAGGATGATGATGACGTAAAGCGACGGGGTGGAGGCCCAGATCTCCAGAACCCGCTGGAACACCAGATCCGTGCGCCCGCCGAAGTATCCCTGGATCGCCCCCGCCGCGATCCCCACGGTGGACGCCACCACCGTCACGATCAGCGTGAACAGGATCGAGATGCGGAAACCATAGATGACCCGCGCCAGCACGTCGCGGGCGGTGTCGTCGGTGCCCAGCCAATGCGTGGCGTCCGGGGCGCTTGGCGCGCTGCCGACATTGTTGATGGTGGAATAATGGAACGGGATCGGGGGCCAGATCATCCAGCCCTGCTGGTCCTTCGGAATGTCGCTGGTGCCTGCGTCCACGGCGGCGACCAGATCCTCGGGCGTGTCCCAGCAGTCCTGACTGCCGCCGGTGACGATCAGGCATTGCACGGCGGGGTCGGTATAGATCGCCTCGGTCCCGAAATCGCCGCCGAAGGCCGTTTCGGGATAGAAGTTGTAGGCCGGGAAATAGAGTTCACCGCGATAGCTGGCGACGATGGGTTTGTCGTTGGCGACGATTTCCGCGAACATCGCCAGCACGAACAGCACCGAAAAGATCACCAGCGACCAGAAGGCCCGGCCGTTGCGGCGGAAATTGCGCCAGCGGCGGCGGTTGAGTTCCGACAGCGCCATCAGCCGGCCTTCGATTCAAAGTCGATGCGGGGATCGACAAAGACATACATCATGTCCGACAGGATCCCCACGACCAGGCTGAGAAGGCCGAAGACGTAAAGCGTGCCGAAGATCACCGGATAATCGCGCTGCACCGCCGCCTCGAAGCCCAGGCGGCCAAGGCCGTCCAGTGAAAAGACCGTCTCGATCAGGATGCTTGCCCCGAAGAACACGCCCAGGAAGACGGCTGGAAAGCCCGCGATCACGATCAGCATGGCGTTGCGGAAGACATGGCCGTACAGCACGCGCCGTTCGGTCAGGCCCTTGGCGCGGGCGGTCATGACGTATTGCTTGTTGATCTCGTCCAGGAAGCTGTTCTTGGTCAGCAGGGTCAGCGTGGCAAAGCTGGAAATGGTCGAGGCGACGACCGGCAGCGTCGCGTGCCAGGCATAGTCCTTGATCTTGCCCCACAGCGACAGGTCCGCGAAGTTGTCGCTGGTCAGGCCGCGCAGCGGGAACCACTGCCAATAGCTGCCGCCCGCGAACAGCACCATCAGCAGCACCGCGAACAGAAACGCCGGGATCGCATAGGCCATGATGATGACCGCCGAGGTCCAGGTATCGAAGCGCGACCCGTCCCGCATCGCCTTGCGGATCCCCAGCGGGATCGAGATCAGATAGGCCAGCAGCGTCGACCACAGCCCCAGGGTGATCGACACAGGCATCTTCTCGATCACCAGGTCGATGACGCTGATCGACCGGAACCAGCTGGTGCCGAAATCGAAGGTCAGGTAATTGCCCATCATCGTCAGGAAGCGTTCCAGCGG
Organism: Paracoccus sp. 22332; assembly: GCF_052045125.1. NCBI lineage: Bacteria > Pseudomonadati > Pseudomonadota > Alphaproteobacteria > Rhodobacterales > Paracoccaceae > Paracoccus > Paracoccus sp. 22332. The sequence continues at coordinate 78,198 of NZ_JBQEOI010000006.1, read as the reverse complement.
AGGCTTGTCGAAGCCGAATTCCTTCTCAAGCTGGGCGATGAATTCGGGGGGCAGGCCGCGCGCGCCCTCGTATCCCTCGACCACGCCGGTATCGGCGCCTGCGCCCGCGCCCGAGATGTTGCTGAAGGCGTCGCCCGATCCCTGAACCTGGGCCGCGATCTGTTCGATGGGACCGCCGGGGACGAATTGCGTCAGGGTGAAGTTCACCACCATGATCCCGATCAGCGTCGGGATGATCAGCAGCAGCCGCCGCAGGATATAGGCGCCCATCGGATCGACCTTGCCCCTTCCGGGCCTTCGCGGCCCTGTTTCCTTATCCCGCCCTTGTGGGTCGGGACCGGCTGGAAATCAAGTGCGCCCCGGTCAGCGGATCGCGCCCTTGGCCTTCAGCTCGGCCTCGCGCGCGGTATCGGCCCACCAGAAATCCAGCGTGCCAAGCGCATAGGGCGGCATGGCCTGGGGATGGCGATAGATGTCGTAATAGGCCAGCGTGTATTCGGCCTTGAACCATTTCGGCACCCAGAAGCGCAGGCTGCGCAGCGCCCGGTCAAGCGCGTTGATGGCGGTGATGTTGTCTTCCTGCGTGGTGGCCTGCTGGCCGATCTCCAGCAGCCTGTCGATGGCCGGGTTCGCCAGGCCCATCGGGTTGAACACGTCGTCCTTGTCCTCGGACCCGAAGACCTGGCCCGCATAGCCGCCGATGGCATAGGACTGGCCCAGGCTGTCTTCGACCATGTCGAAATCCTTGGACCGGGTGCGAAGCTGCATCTCGGCATTGTCCACGCGGCGGTTCATGGCGTCGATGCCGATGGCGCGCAGATTCTGGATGAAGGGGTTGATGATGCGGTCGTTGCCCACGTCGTCGTTCAGGATCTCGACCGTCAGGGTCTGGCCGTCGGCGTTGCGGCGCATCCCGTCGGTTCCCACGGTCCACCCGGCCTGATCCAGCAGGGCCACGGCGCGGCGCATGTTCTGGCGGTCAAGCTGGCGTTCGCCGGACACGGGCTGGACCACCGCGTCGTCGGTCAGGATGCCATCGGGCAGATCGCCCGCGACGGGTTCCAACAGCGCCCGTTCCGCGTCGGACGGGGGGCCGTCGGCGCGGAATTCGCTGTTGTCCCAGAAGGAATTGACGCGGGTTTCCAGGCCGTACAGCAGCGTCTGGTTGGTCCATTCGAAGTTGAACATCAGCCCGATCGCTTCGCGGACGCGGATGTCCTGGAACTTCTCGCGCCGCAGGTTGAAGACCCAGCCGTCGCCGGTGGCGATCGTGCCATCGGCCAGTTCCTCGCGCACCACCGCGCCCGAGGCGAGCGCCGGAAAGTCATAGCGCGTGGACCAGTGCATCGAGGAGGTCTCGTTGCGGAACGTGTATTCGCCCGCCTTGAACGCCTCGAACGCGCTGTCGAAATCGCCGAACATCTCGTACCGGATGCGGTCGAAGTTGAAGCGGCCCTTGTTGATGGGCAGATCCCTGCCCCAGTAGTCGGGGTTGCGCTTGACGACCATGGTGCGGCCCATGTCGGCGCGGTCGAACATATAGGGGCCAGAGCCGATGAATGGGATGTTGCTGCTCTGCTCCAGATCGCGGTTATTCTCCTCGAAGTCCTTTTTCGAGAAGACGATCTGGTTGCCCATCTGGGAAATCACGTCGCGGCGGGGATAGCCTTCGGCGAAGGTGAACTTGATGCGGTGGTCGTCCAGAACCTCGGCCTTGGCGATCATCTGCCGCATCGCCATCCGGAAGGACGACAGGCCCTTGTCGCGCAGGGTTTCGAAGCTGAACAGAACGTCATGGGCGGTCAGGGGCGTGCCGTCGCTGAACTTCGCTTCGGGGCGCAGGTTGAAGATCACCCAATCCTTGCTTTCGGGATATTCCAGCGTCTCGCACAGCAGGCAGTAATCCACCCCCAGTTCGTCCGCCGGGCTGTCCATCAGCCGTTCCAGCTGGATCACCGACAGCGCGATGGCGCGGCCCCGATGGGTGAAGGGGTTGAAGCTGTCAAAGCCGCCGACCGCGCCGAAGGAAATCTCGCCCCCTTTCGGCGCATCGGGATTCACATAGGGGTAATGCGGAAAATCGGCGGGCAGCGCCGGTTCGCCGAACAGCGCGATGGCGTGGGTCTTGATGACCTTCTCGCCCCCTTCGGCCGCCGGTGCCTCTTGCGACAGGGCGGCAGAGGCCGGGGCAAGGGCAAGGGCGGCGATCAGGGCAAGGCGGCGCATCGGCGAACTCCGGCTGTGATGTCTGCTGCACGCTAGGCAGCGCCGGGGGCGCGATCAAGCCGCGATTTCGTGAAATCGGCGCGAGCGCGGGCCATGAAAAAGGCGCATCTCGCGATGCGCCTTCGGGTCTTGCCGCAGGCCCGGCTTACTGCTGGGATTCCAGATAGGCGATGATGTCGGCGCGGTCCTGCGGATCCTTCAGGCCCGCGAAGGACATCTTGGTGCCCGGCACCACGCCCTTGGGGTTGGCCAGGAATTCCTGCAAGGCTTCATGCGTCCATTCCGGCGCCTCGGCGGCGTGTTCGACCATGGCGGGCGAATAGCTGAAACCGCCGACCGAGGCGACTGCGCGGCCCACCACGCCGTTCAGGTGCGGGCCGACGCCGTCGGTGCCGTCCAGCTTGTGGCAGGCCTTGCACTTGCCGAAATCCTTTTCGCCCGCCGCGACATCGGCCGAGGCCATCAGCGCGGCAAAGTCGATGGTCTCCTCGACCGCTTCTTCGCCGCCCGCCGCGTCCTCGACCGGGATGGTATAGGCCTGCGCGTGCTCTTCGCCCTCGCCGCCGTGGCCGGCGGCGCCGACGTGATACAGGCCGCTTGCCGCCCAGTTGGCCAGCATCAGGAACAGCAGCGCGCCGATCAGCGCGCCTGCGGCCTTGGTCACGGTCATGGTGTTGAACATCGCGTGCGATCCCCGCATTGGTAAGCTCGTCAATTCGACGGGTATCTATCCGCTTTCGCTTTGAAGGATCAAGGTATAGTTACCGCGCCACCAGTCAAAATTCGGACAGCGGCCCATGACGACCCCCACCAACCGCATCGCCTTCCAGGGCGAACCCGGCGCCTACAGCCACGAGGCCTGCCGCAAGGCCCGCCCCGACATGGAGGCCCTGCCCTGCCGCACTTTCGAGGACGTGATCGAGGCCGTGCGCAGCCACCAGGCCGACCTGGCCATGCTGCCGGTGGAAAATTCCACCTATGGCCGGGTGGCCGACATCCACCACCTGCTGCCTGAATCCGGCCTGCACATCGTCGAGGAAGCCTTCGTCCGCGTCCATATCAGCCTGCTGGCCGTCCCCGGCGCCGCCCTGTCCGAAGTGCGCGAGGCGATGAGCCACACGGTTCTTCTGGGCCAGTGCCGGGGCTTCATGCGCCGCCACGGCATCCGCGCCGTGACCGGGGCCGACACCGCCGGATCCGCCAAAGAGGTGGCGTCCCGCGGCAATCCGTCGCTGGCGGCCCTGGCCTCGCCCCTGGCGGGCGAGATCTATGGCCTGGACCGACTGGCCGACCAGATCGAGGACCGGCAGAACAATACCACCCGCTTCCTGATCATGTCGCGCCAGCCCGATTACAGCCGCCGGTCGGACCGGATGCTGACCAGCTTCGTCTTCCGGGTCCGCAACATTCCCGCCGCGCTCTACAAGGCGATGGGCGGGTTCGCGACGAACGGCATCAACATGACAAAGCTGGAAAGCTATATGGTCGACGGCGTGTTCACCGCAACGCAGTTCTATGCCGATGTCGAAGGCCATCCCGAGGATCCCGCCCTGCAACGCGCGCTGGAAGAACTGCGCTATTTCACCTCGTCCCTGGACATGCTGGGCGTCTATCCCGCCGATCCCCTGCGCGAGGCGCAGCGCCAAGACGCCTAGACGGCGCGCAGGTAGGCCACGAAATCGGCGATCCGCTGGTCGTATTTGCGGTCCAGCTGCGCCTTGCCCAGCTTGGCGGTTTGCAGCAGCAGGCGGGCGCGCATGGTGCGGGGGCGGATTTCGGTTTCGAACAGCAGGCGCGATTTCACCCGGCTGAGCGCGACGACGGTAAGGTTGATCGCCAGGTCGAACTGGTCGGAGTGCCCGTCCAGCGTGATATGCGACGGCCGGTCGAAGCGCGTCACGTCCATCCGCACGATGCGCAGCCCGCCCCGCCAGTGGAACCGGATCACCCAGCCCAGGCCGGTGCCGGGTTCAAGGGACGGATCGATCCGGCGGACCTGGGCACCTCGGGCGGCCAAGGCGCGTTCGCTTCGGGAAAAGTCGCCGATGAGGTCGAAAAGCTCGGCCGACGATCTGTCGGTGTCGATGCGGGACGAAAATTTCATGCCTGCCTTGACCCTCCTCCCGACCCCGGCGCGGCTGCCGCGACCCTGGGTTCATAAGGCACCGGAGGCGTCGTGTTCAACCGCAAGGACGGCGCCCCGCAGAGACCCGCCGATCGCATCCCCGCGTCTGTGACGAATATGCTCCGACCCCGGCATTAATCGTCCGCTTTGACAATCTAGGGTTGAGAAGATGCACTCCCTCCGGGTAGGTTACGGTTTGGCGCGGATGCCAAGCCGGTCTGTAATCGGGGTTTTTTGTGATGCGGGACGCAACGGACGAGATCTGCGCATGCGATCTTTCTGCCGGTGCCGCCGACCCTGTCGCCCTGCGGATCCTGGCCACCACCGACATGCACATGAAGCTGCTGCCCCACGACTATCTGGCAGACCGGCCCTGCGCGCGGGGCAGCCTGGCGCAAATCGCCTCGCTGGTGGACAGGCACAGGGCGGCGGCGCGTAACACGCTGCTGCTGGACAACGGCGATTTCCTTCAGGGAACGCCCCTGGGCGATCAGGCGGCGCGCGCGGGCACCAAGAGCCATCCCGCCATCGCCGCCATGAACCTGATGGGCTATGACGCCGCCGCCATCGGCAATCACGACTTTGCCTTCGGGCTGGACGTGCTGCAATCGGCGGCGCGGCAGGCGCGGTTTCCCTTTCTGGCGGCCAACCTGAGGTTGCGGAGCCGGGCGGATTTTCCCGGCTTCACTATCCTGGACAAGCCGGTCCTGACCGCATCAGGACGTCGCCTGGTGCTGCGCATCGGCGTGGTTGGCTTTCTGCCGCCGCAGACGACCGCCTGGGACCGCGACCTGTCGCGGCAGATGGCCTGCGCCGACATCCTGGAGACCGCGCGCCGCGTCCTGCCCCGGATCCGCGCGGAGGGCGCGGAACTGGTCGTGGCCTTGGCCCATAGCGGGATTTCCGACCGCCCGTCCCGTCCCGGCGCGGAAAACGTCGCAGCCGACCTGGCCGCCCTGGACGGGGTGGACGTGATCGTCGCGGGCCACACGCACGAGGTTTTTCCACGCGCGGGCAGCGGCGCCGCAGGCGCCACCCTGTCGGGCAAGCCCGCCGTGATGCCCGGTTTCGGCGGATCGCATCTGGGGGTCATCGACCTGTCGCTGACTCATGACCAGGAAACGGGATGGCGCCTGTCCCACGCCTCTGCCCGGTGCGAGAGGGTGGCGCCCGACCAGCCCGCCTCGCCCGCCGTCCTGCGCGCGGTGGCGGCCACGCATCGGCTGACCCAGACCCATCTGCGCCGCCGCATCGGCCACAGCGACCGGCGCATCAGCAGCTATTTCGCCCTGGTCGGAGTCGATCCGGCGTTGCGCCTGGTGAATATGGCGCAACGCTGGTTCGTGCGCAAAAGCCTGAAGGGCACGCGGCTGGACGGAATCCCGGTTCTGTCCGCCGCCGCGCCTTTCCGGGCAGGGGGCCGGGGCGGTCCTGACCATTACACCGATGTGGCGCCGGGGCGGCTGCGGCTGGGCAACCTGACCGACATCTATTCCTTTCCGAACCGCATTTGCGCCCTGCTGGTCACCGGGGCGGACTTGCGCGGCTGGCTGGAGCGGTCGGCCAGCCTGTTCCGGCAGATCCGGCCTGGCTGTTCTGACCAGCCGCTGACCGATCCGGGCTTTCCGGCCTATCAGTTCGATGTCATCCAGGATCTCTGCTGGGACATCGACCTGTCCCGCCCCCCCGCCTTCGCGCAGGACGGCCGCGCGACGGGCGGCAGTCGGGTGCGCGACCTGACCTGGCGCGGCGGCGCCCTGGCCGACGACGATCGCTTCGTGCTGGCGACCAATTCCTATCGCCTGGCGGCCTGCGGGCTGTTCGCGCCGCTGACGGCGGGAACGCCAGTGATTCTGCCGCCCGGACCGCCGACCCGCGACGTGATCCGCGATTACCTGCGCCAGCGCCGCCACCTGTCGATCGAAGCCGCCCCCGCCTGGCATTTCCTGCCGATGCCCGGAACCTCGGCCCTGTTCGAGACCGGACCCCAGGCCCTGCCCCTTCTGCCCGAAATCTCCGCCCGCTGCGGCAGGCGCATGGAGCATGTGGGCAGATCCGACGGCGACTTCGCGGTGGTGCGCCTGCATCTTTGACGGTTGCATCGCGCCGCGCGGCGCACTATCTATCCGCCTGAGAGGTTGGCGCGGGCAGGCGCCTCGCCAACCCGGTCAGGTCCGGAAGGAAGCAGCCGTAACGAGCCCCGCTTGGGTCGTTGTCCAGCCTCTCACCCCTCCCCCCCATCCGAACGACCGCAGCGCGCAGCACTTCGGCGCCCGTTGGTTTGCAGATTTTCATTTTTCTCTTTGGATGAAAAACATAGTTTGCAAATTTTCTTGATTTTGCTTCCCTGCCCTTCCCCGCCTGACTAGGCTTCGGCGCAACAAGCGGGAGGTGCTGCGATGAAGGATATTCTTCAGGAACTGGAAGACCGCAGGACGCAGGCCCGCTTGGGCGGCGGGCAGCGGCGGATCGACGCGCAGCACGCACGGGGCAAGCTGACGGCGCGCGAACGCATCGAAATCCTGCTGGACGAAGGCAGCTTCGAAGAATTCGACATGTTCGTCACCCACCGATCCACCGATTTCGGGATGGAGGCGGACCGCCCCTATGGCGACGGGGTGGTGACCGGCTGGGGCACGATCAACGGCCGCATGGTCTATGTGTTTTCGCAGGACTTCACCGTCTTCGGCGGGTCGCTGTCCGAAACCCATGCCCAGAAGATCTGCAAGATCATGGACATGGCGATGCAGAACGGCGCGCCGGTGATCGGACTGAACGATTCGGGTGGCGCCCGGATCCAGGAAGGCGTGGCGTCGCTTGCGGGCTATGCCGACGTGTTCCAGCGCAACATCATGGCCTCGGGCGTGGTGCCGCAGATCAGCGTCATCATGGGGCCTTGCGCGGGCGGCGCGGTCTATAGCCCGGCAATGACCGACTTCATCTTCATGGTGAAGGATACCTCTTACATGTTCGTGACCGGCCCGGACGTGGTCAAGACGGTGACGAACGAGGTCGTGACCGCCGAACAGCTTGGCGGGGCGTCCACCCATACGAAGAAATCCTCGGTCGCCGACGGCGCCTTCGAGGACGACGTGGAAGCCCTGACCGAAATCCGCCGCCTGTTCGATTTCCTGCCGCTGAACAACCGCGACAAGGCGCCGGTGCGGCCCTTCTTCGACGACCCCGCACGGATCGAGGAGAGCCTGGACACCCTCATTCCCGACAATCCGAACCAGCCCTATGACATGAAAGAGCTGATCGTGAAGGTCGCGGACGAGGGCGACTTCTACGAGATCCAGAAGGATTTCGCGGGCAACATCATCGTGGGCTTCATCCGTATCGAGGGCCGCACAGTGGGCGTCGTCGCCAACCAGCCGATGGTGCTGGCCGGGTGTCTGGACATCGACAGCTCCCGCAAGGCCGCGCGCTTCGTGCGCTTCTGCGACGCTTTCGAAATTCCGATCCTGACCTTCGTGGACGTGCCGGGCTTCCTGCCGGGCACGGGACAGGAATATGGCGGCGTCATCAAGCACGGCGCCAAGCTGCTGTTCGCCTATGGCGAGGCGACGGTGCCGAAGGTCACGGTCATCACCCGCAAGGCTTATGGCGGCGCCTATGACGTGATGGCGTCCAAGCATCTGCGCGGCGATTTCAACTATGCCTGGCCCACGGCGGAAATCGCGGTGATGGGCGCCAAGGGCGCGGTCGAGATCCTGTATCGCAGCGAACTGGGCGACAGCGACAAGATCGCCGCCCGGACCCGCGATTACGAAGGCCGCTTCGCCAATCCCTTCGTGGCCGCCGAAAAGGGCTTCATCGACGAGGTGATCCAGCCCCATTCGACCCGCAAGCGCATCGCCCGCGCCTTCGCCAGCCTGCGCACCAAGCAGCTGTCGAATCCCTGGAAGAAGCACGACAACATTCCTTTGTAAGGTGCTAACGGTGTTGCACAAACGCGTGAATGATGCAGGCTGGCCACAGGCTGCGGGACATTTGATGCCCGCCGCCCGGCCCGCCTGTCTGCGCCTGCGTGCCGCCGCTATCATGCCCGGCGGGGCGGTGCATGAAGACATCCCCCTGAACCCGAGCAGACGGGCGCAGCCGCGCCCGCTTTACAGGAGCGTGACGACATGTCGAAGAAAATCATCCTCAGCCTCGTGCTGGTCTCGGCCTTTGCGGCGTGCCAGCGTCAGGCCCCCGAACCCGAAGTCTATGTGCCCGCCGCCAACCCGGTCACGACCGAGCCGGTCTATCAGGGCAAATACGGCGCCAACTGAGCCGAACCGACTGACATTGCGCGGGCGGTCCGGCTGCCCGCGCCTTTCCGGCCCGGCCCGCCCCGACAAAAGGGGCACATCATGCTGAAACACCGGGGCTTTCCGGGACGCCTTCCCGGCACCGATTTCCAATTCGTCATCCGCCGCGAAAACCGCAAGAAGGGCGCGACGCCGATCACCCGGCGCGAACGCTTCCGCGACCGCAAGCCGGCCGACCGCCGCGCCGATGCCGGTTTCCTGGCCGCGCTGATCGAACATTTCGGAGACGAACCCTTCGTTCGCGGCAACCTGGACGCAGGCCGCCTGGGTTGGCTGATCGGGCGCGAGGTCAAGCCCGTCGGCGCCTTCGATCCCGCCGATTACGACCAGTTGCTGCAAGTCGACATGGCCGCCGCCGAGGCGTCTTTCCCCGAACTGTTCGCCCAGGACAGCCCGCCTGATTTCGGCTGGGAGGAAGACGATTGGGACGACGGCGACGACGACCATCCGGCGGATCGTTGAGAATGCGCAATTTGCTGCCTAGGGCCTTGAAGTCACACCCATGTCAGTTTGACCTTGCCCCCGGCTGTGCGATAGTCGGTCACCATCCTTCAACGGCCGGTCATCCGGCCCACTATACAGGCAAATCCTTATGCAGACTTCGCTGTTCACCCGTGTCGCCGCTGGCGCTTTCGTTCTTCTGGGCCTGGCGGCCTGCGACCAAGGCTATGGCACCGCGACCGGCCTGTCGCCCGATGCGCAGCGCGCGGCTGGCGGCGCCGTCGCCGGTGCGGTCATCGCCAAGGCCCTGGATGAGGATCTGGCAACCGGCGCGGCTATCGGCGCCGTGGGCGGCGCGCTGTGCGACGACGCCGGCGTCTGCCAGCGTCGTTACTGAACCTGACCGGCTGGGCGGGCGTTCCCGTCCAGCCAATCACCTCACAGGAAGACAGACATGTCCAAATTCCTTGCCATTGCCGCCCTTGTCGGCGCGACTGCCGTTGCGGGCTGCACCCAGGGCATCAACCCGACCGACACCGACCGCGCGCTTATCGGCGCGGGCGTGGGCGCGACCGTCGCCCATGTCGGCGGCCACAACGTCGTCAAGGGCGCTGCCATCGGCGGCGCGGCCGGTGCGCTGTGCAACGACGTGCGGCTTTGCCAATAACGCGCTGATCCCGGCGCGCACGTCGCGCCGCGACCCATCGATCGCCGCCCGGGGCCTTGCGCCCCTGGGCGGCTTTTTCATGCCTGGCCGGGGGGGCCGCCCATGTTCAAGAAAATCCTGATCGCCAACCGGGGCGAGATCGCCTGCCGCGTCATCAAGACCGCCCGCAAGATGGGCATCGCCACCGTCGCCGTCTATTCCGACGCCGACCGCAACGCGCTGCATGTCAAGATGGCCGACGAGGCCGTCCATATCGGCCCGCCCCCCGCCAACCAGTCCTATATCGTGATCGACAAGATCATGGACGCCATCCGCCAGACCGGCGCCGAGGCCGTCCATCCCGGATACGGCTTCCTGTCCGAGAACATGAAATTCGCCGAGGCGCTTGAGAAGGAAGGCGTGATCTTCGTCGGCCCGCCGTCCCCGGCGATCGAGGCGATGGGCGACAAGATCACCTCGAAGAAGATCGCGCAGGAGGCCGGGGTTTCCACCGTGCCGGGCTATATGGGCCTGATCGCGGACGCGGACGAGGCGGTGAGGATCAGCGATCAGATCGGCTATCCGGTGATGATCAAGGCGTCTGCGGGCGGCGGCGGCAAGGGGATGCGCATCGCCTGGAACGCCGAGGAAGCGCGCGAGGGCTTCCAATCCTCGAAGAACGAGGCGGCCAGCAGCTTCGGCGACGACCGCATCTTCATCGAGAAATTCGTGACCCAGCCGCGCCACATCGAAATCCAGGTGCTGGCCGACAAGCACGGCAACGCGGTCTATCTGCACGAACGCGAATGTTCCATCCAGCGCCGCAACCAGAAGGTCATCGAAGAGGCGCCCTCGCCCTTCCTCGACCCCGAAACCCGCCGTGCGATGGGCGAAGAGGCGGTCGCCCTGGCGAAGGCGGTGGGCTATACAAGCGCGGGCACGGTGGAATTCATCGTGGACGGCCAGAAGAACTTCTATTTCCTGGAGATGAACACCCGGCTTCAGGTGGAACATCCGGTCACCGAACTGATCACCGGCATCGACCTGGTGGAACAGATGATCCGCGTCGCCGCAGGCGAAGCCCTGCCCTTCGCGCAGTCGGATCTGAAGATCAACGGCTGGGCGATGGAAAGCCGCCTGTATGCCGAGGATCCCTATCGCAACTTCCTGCCCTCGATCGGGCGGCTGACCCGCTATCGCCCGCCGGTCGAGAAGGCGGCCGGGCCGATGCAACAGGCCGACCGCTGGGTGCCCGCCCATCCCGGCGACACGCCTGCCGTGGCCCAGACCGGGGTGCGCAACGATACCGGCGTCTACGAGGGCGGCGAGATCAGCATGTTCTATGACCCGATGATCGCCAAGCTGTGCACCTGGGCGCCGACGCGGGCCGAGGCCATCGAAGGGATGCGCGTCGCCCTGGACGAATTCGAGGTCGAGGGGATCGGCCACAACCTGCCCTTCCTGTCGGCGGTGATGGATCATCCGAAATTCGTCTCGGGCGACATCACCACGGCCTTCATCGCCGAGGAATATCCCGATGGCTTCCAAGGCGCCACGCTGCCTGGGGACGAACTGGCCCGCGTCGCGGCGGCGGCATCGGCCATGCACCGCGTGGCCGAGATCCGCCGCGCCCGGATCAGCGGGCGGCTGGACAACCACGAACGCCGCGTCGGCGAAAACTGGGTGGTCTTCGTCGGTGACCGCGAGGTGCCGGTGCGCATCCGCGCCGACCGCGACGGCGCGACGGTCGCCGTGAACGGCCGCGACCTGCGCGTCGAAAGCGACTGGAAGCCCGGCCAGACGCTTGCCCGGCTGCTGGTGGACGGCCGCCCGCTGGTGTTGAAGGTCGACAAGATCCCCGCCGGTTTCCGCCTGCGCACGCGCGGCGCCGACCTGAAGGTGCAGGTCCGCCGTCCCCGCACCGCCGAACTGGCCCGGCTGATGCCCGAAAAGCTGCCGCCGGATACGTCGAAGTTCCTGCTGTGCCCGATGCCGGGCCTGGTGGTGAAGATCAACGTGGCCGTCGGCGACGAGGTTCAGGAAGGCCAGGCGCTTGCCACGGTCGAGGCGATGAAGATGGAAAACATCCTGCGCGCCGAACGCAAGTCGGTGGTGAAGTCGGTCAATGCCGAACCGGGCCAAAGCCTCAAGGTCGATGACGTGATCCTGGAATTCGAATGAGCGTCGCCGCCACCCTGTCCGACGCCCGCGTCGTCGCCGCCATGATCGGCGGCGCGGTGGTCGCGGGCGGCTGGGTGGTGACGCATCTTCTCAGCGCGGCGCGGGACCGTGCCGCGCGCGCCGAACGCGTCCGCGACGTGCAGGGCGCGCTTTACGCCGAAATCCGCGTGCATGTCGCGACGCTGAAGGGCCAGAACCTGCCCCGCTATGGCGCCGAGATCGAGGCGCTGATCCTGAAGGGCGGCGGCTTCTTCCCGGTGATCCCGACCGAACACAACGACCGCCTGTTCAGCGCCATCGTCGAGGACATCCACGTCCTGCCCTTCCGCGTCGTCGATCCGGTGGTGCAGTATTACAACCAGCTTGCCACCATCGGCGCGATGATCGCCGATCTGCGCGCCTTGCGGCTGAACCGGATCGGCGCGCAGAGGGCCGCGCGGATGTATCGCCACTATATCGAGATGAAGATCGAGGCGATCGACCTGGGCGAAGAAGCGATGGCCTTCCTGCTGGCCCATCTGACCGGCGGCAGCGAGGCCGTCGCCAGGCTGAGCGATTCGCGGCAAAAAGCCCGCCTTGCGGAAACCAAAGCGGGCGTCACAACGTGGATTCAGGCTGAAAAGACGCGGCTCAGCGCGGGGAATAACCCGGCATCGGGCCGGTTCGGCCAGTAATGGGGCGCGGGTTGTAGGATGTCGTGCTCATGTCGAACCTCCTTGTCCTTCGGGTTGAATATAGGCGGCGCGCGCCTGCATTTCAATCCTCATGGCAACAGCCCCGCCCGGCCGATCTCTTGCCGGCGCAGGGGCAGCTTGTCGATGGCGCGGCTGATTTCGCGCACGTCCCAGGGCAAGGGGCGGCGCTGCTTCACCTGCCCGTCCTTGTCGATGATGACCAGCGAAAAGCCGCGCGGATGCAACTGCTGCCGCCAGGCGCTGTTGGCCTGCGGATCGCTGTCGGCTATGATCACCACGTCGCGTTCGACCAACGCCTCGCTGCGGCCTTCCAGGGCGCGCATCTGCTGGCGGAAGGCCGGATCGTCTGGCGTGTCGGCAAAGACCACCACCGGACGCGCGTTCCACAGGAAATCGACCGGGCTGGCGTCGGATGCGGACAGGATCCGCAGCTCCGCACGCGGTTCCGGCGCCACCGGATCGGCCGGAACCTCCTCGGGACTGGCGGGCTGGGCCTCGACCTGGGGCGGGGGCGCCTCCCTGGCCGGTCCCATGGCTGCGGCCAGCATCGCGAATATCAGCAATTTCAACTTCATCGGCACCCCTTCCTGTTCTGAATATAGGGCAGGCCGCGCCGTGCGAAAGGATGGATCATGACGAAACCCACGCTGGACGACTGGCAGAAGCTGGCGGCGAAGGAATTGAAGGGGGCCAACCCCGACAGCCTGACCTGGAACACGCTGGAAGGCATCCCCGTCAAGCCCCTGTATACCGAGGCCGACCTGGAGGGGCTGGACCATCTGGGTTCCCTGCCCGGCATCGCCCCCTTCACGCGCGGGCCGCGCGCGACGATGTATGCGGGCCGCCCTTGGACCATTCGCCAATATGCGGGCTTTTCCACGGCCGAGGAATCGAACGCCTTCTATCGCAAGGCGCTTGCCGCCGGTCAGCAGGGCGTGTCGGTGGCCTTCGATCTGGCCACGCACCGGGGCTATGACAGCGACCATCCGCGCGTGGTGGGTGACGTGGGCAAGGCGGGCGTCGCCATCGATTCGGTCGAGGACATGAAGATCCTGTTCGACGGCATCCCGCTGGACAAGGTGTCGGTGTCGATGACCATGAACGGCGCGGTGATCCCGATCCTGGCGAACTTCATCGTCACCGGCGAGGAACAGGGCCATTCCCGCTCGGTGCTGTCCGGGACCATCCAGAACGACATCCTGAAAGAGTTCATGGTCCGCAACACCTATATCTATCCGCCCGAGCCTTCGATGCGGATCATCGCGGACATCATCGAATACACCAGCAAGGAGATGCCCAAGTTCAACTCGATCTCGATTTCCGGCTATCACATGCAGGAAGCGGGCGCGAACCTGGTGCAGGAACTGGCCTATACGCTGGCCGACGGGCGCGAATACGTGCGCGCGGCGCTGTCGGCGGGGATGGACGTGGACCAGTTCGCGGGGCGGCTGTCCTTCTTTTTCGCCATCGGCATGAACTTCTTCATGGAGATCGCCAAGCTGCGCGCCGCGCGGCTGCTGTGGCACCGGATCATGTCGGACTTCAATCCCAAGAAGGACAGCAGCCTGATGCTGCGCACGCATTGCCAGACCTCGGGCGTGTCCTTGCAGGAACAGGATCCCTATAACAACGTGATCCGCACCGCCTATGAGGCGATGTCGGCGGCGTTGGGCGGCACGCAGTCGCTGCACACCAACGCCCTGGACGAGGCCATCGCCCTGCCGACCGAGTTCAGCGCGCGGATCGCGCGCAACACCCAGCTGATCCTACAGGAGGAAACCGGCATCACCCATGTCGTCGATCCGCTGGCGGGGTCGTATTACATCGAGAGCCTGACCGCCGAGCTGGCCGAAAAGGCCTGGGCGCTGATCGAGGAGGTCGAGGCCATGGGCGGCATGACCAAGGCCGTCGCCAGCGGCATGCCCAAGCTGCGGATCGAGGAAACGGCCGCGCGGCGCCAGGCGCTGATCGACCGGGGCGAGGACGTGATCGTCGGCGTCAACAAGTATCGGCTGGCCCAGCAGGATCCCATCGACATCCTGGACATCGACAACGTGAAGGTCCGCGACAGTCAGATCGCCCGGCTGGAGAAGATTCGCGCCACCCGCGACCAGGCGGCCTGCGACGCGGCGCTGCTGGAACTGGGCCGCCGCACGGTCGAGGGCGGCAACCTGCTGGAGGCGGCGGTCGAATGCGCCCGCGCGCGGGCCAGCGTCGGCGAAATCAGCCTGGCGATGGAAGCCACGTTCGGGCGCCACAGGGCGGAGGTGAGGACTTTGGCAGGGGTTTACGGAGCCGCTTATGAAGGCGACGAGGGTTTCGCGGCCATTCAGCGCGACATCGAAGCCTTCGCCGAAGAAGAAGGCCGCCGCCCTCGGATGCTGGTCGTCAAGATGGGCCAGGACGGCCACGACCGGGGCGCCAAGGTGATCGCCACGGCCTTCGCCGATATCGGCTTCGACGTGGACGTGGGACCGCTGTTCCAGACCCCCGAGGAAGCCGCCCAGGACGCCGTGGACAACGACGTGCATGTGGTGGGGATCAGTTCGCAGGCGGCGGGCCACAAGACCCTGGCGCCGAAGCTGATCGAGGCGCTGAAGGCGCAGGGGGCCGAGGATATCCTGGTGATCTGCGGCGGCGTGATCCCGCAGCAGGATTACGATTATCTGCGCAAGGCTGGCGTCAAGGCGATCTTCGGGCCGGGCACCAACATCCCGGCGGCAGCGGCCGATATCCTGAAGCTGATCCGGGAAAACCGCGCGGCCTGATTGCGTCCCGCGATAGCCGGGGGACTTCACGTCCCCCGGACCCCCTGTGGGATATTTGGACAAAGGTGAACAGGCGTTGCCTTACCTGGCCGGCTGTGAAACCCTGCCGGAAAAACAAGGAAACAGCGGATGGACGTGCGGGAGATCAGGCAGGTCGACTGCATCAAATGGAGCACGAAGTTCGGGCCGCAATACGTCAACCGGCTGCACGGGATGATCGGGCGCGACATCACGCCGCCCGTCCGGCTGCTCGGCCTTACGGATGACGGGGCGGGGCTGCATCCCGACATGGCTGTCAGGCCGGTGCCGGTTTTTGCAGGCACCCTCGACCTCTCCCGTGCCAGCGAAGAACGCTGCCACAAGAACGAAAACCGTCGTCGGGCGCCGAGATATCTGCGGCGGGCCTTTTCCGGGCGCCGCTGCGAAAGCCTGTCCCGGCACTTGCGCCATGACCTGCTGTCCGCGACCCAGGTCCGGGGGCTGTCGCGCGAATAGCCATGGCCCTGCCCCGCGCCCCCGACCGCCTATCCGACGAGATGGCAGCGGCCATCGGCCATGCCGTGGCGGGCTTCGGCTTTCTTGAGGAGGCGTTGAAGCGGGCGATCTTTTCCCTGTCCCGCCAGCAACTGGGCGAGGAGGCGGACGACAAGGCGTTGCAGCGCTGGCTGCGGCGGATGGAGGAGATCGCCGACGATACCCTGGGCACGCTGATCGACAGTTTCGCGGCCTCGATGCGGCAGGCCGAAGTCCAGGGCCGTGACCGGCTGGCCGAGGATCTGCGCGCCATCCGCCTGAACCGCAACCTGCTGTGCCATGCCTCGTGGCGTCCGGGGCGCAAGCCCGGCCATTGGCATCCGACCTTCATCAACACGCGCGGCGAACGCTATCCCGACGAGATGGACCCGGCAGCCGTCCACGCCATCCATGCCGAAACGCTGCGGGCCGCGCGCCGGGTCGTGTCGATCATGCGCGGAACGGGCATCGACGGGGAATGGGCAGGGCTTGACGAAGGCGGCTGACTCGCGCGTTGCATGACGGCGCGGCCCGCGCTAACAGCAGGCAGTCGCAGACAAGAGGCCTTTATGTCGTCCCCCCTTCGCCCCGATCCCCTCAGACTTGGCATCGCCGGGCTTGGCACCGTCGGGATCGGTGTCGTCAAGATCGTCCAGAAACACAGCGATCTGCTGGCGCGCCGCACGGGCCGCACCGTGGCGATCACCGCCATCTGCGCGCGCGACAGGCGCAAGAACCGCGATGCCGACCTGTCGTCCTATCGCTGGGAGGACGATGCGATGGCGGTGGCCACGGCGGATGACGTGGACGTCTTCGTCGAACTGGTGGGCGGCGACAGCGGCATTGCCAAGGACAGCATCGAGGCCGCCTTGCGGTCGGGCAAGGATGTCGTCACCGCGAACAAGGCGCTGCTGGCGGTCCACGGACAGGCGCTGGCGGAACTGGCCGAGAGCCTGGGCCGCACCCTGCGCTTCGAGGCGGCGGTGGCGGGCGGCATCCCGGTCATCAAGGCGATGACGGAATCGCTGGCCGGCAACGAGATCCGCCGCGTCATGGGCGTGATGAACGGCACCTGCAACTATATCCTGACGCGGATGGACAGCGCGGGCCTGCCCTATGACGCCGTGTTCGAGGAAGCGCGGCAGCTGGGATACCTGGAAGCCGACCCGACGCTGGACGTGGGCGGCATCGACGCGGGGCACAAGCTGGCGATCCTGTCCTCGATCGCCTTCGGCACCCGGGTCAATTTCGAGGCCGTCGAGATCGAAGGGATCGAGCGCGTCAGCATCGACGACATTCGCCGCGCTGCCGACATGGGCTACAAGATCAAGCTGCTGGGCGTGGCGCAGATGACGCCGCGCGGCCTGGAACAGCGCATGTCGCCCTGCCTGGTTCCCGCCGACAGCCCCCTGGGGCAGTTGATGGGCGGCACCAACATGGTGGTGGTCGAAGGCGACAGCGTGGGCCAGCTTGTGCTGCGCGGCGCGGGCGCGGGCGAAGGCCCCACCGCCAGCGCGGTCCTGTCCGACGTGGTGGAAATCGCGCGCGGCGTGCGGATGCCGGTTTTCGGCCAGCCCGCCACGACCCTGAAGGCCGCCCAGCCCGCGCGCACCGCCGTTCCGGCGGCCTATTACATCCGCCTGGAATTGCAGGACAAGCCGGGCGCCCTGGCCAAGGTGGCGACGGTCCTGGGCGATGCCGGGATCTCGATCGACCGGATGCGGCAATACGGCCAGCACAGCCCCGACAGCGTGCCGGTGCTGGTCGTGACCCACAAGACCACGCCCGAGGCGATCGACTTTGCCATCGAGACCCTGCCCCGCACCGGCGTCCTGGCGGGCGAGCCGGTCGAATTGCGGATCGAGGAAGTGTGACGAAGAAAGGGGGCGCTCGCGCCCCCTCTTGCGCGGGGCGCAATTCACCCGCGAGGATATTTGGACACAGAAAAGGCTTCAGCCGCCCGCAATGATTCGCACATAGTTGCGGGTTTCGCGATAGGGCGGGATGCCGTTGTATTTCTGCACCGCGCCCGGCCCGGCATTATAGGCGGCAAGCGCCAGGCGCCAGTTGCCGAACTGGTTGTACATCATCCGCAGGTAGCGCGCGCCGCCATGCAGGTTCTGCACCGGGTCATGCGGGTTCACGCCCAGCTTGGCAGCCGTTCCGGGCATCAACTGCGCAAGGCCGGTGGCGCCTTTGTGAGACCGGGCGCTTGGGTTCCAACCCGATTCCTGCTGGACCAGCCGCAGGAACAGATCCTCGGGGATGCCATAGCGCCGGGCGGCGGCGCGGGCGTGCGGGATGAAGTCGCTGCGCTTGCCGCGATAGGCGGGGATGTTCGCCGAAAGCTCGATCTCGACCGAACTGGAGGCGCCGCCGCGCGGCTGGAGCCGTGCCGATTGCTGGTATTGCCCGGCCAGCCGCGAATCCATCAGCCGGGTCTGGCGGGCGAACTGTTCGGCGCGCGATTTCGACGAACTGCCCGACAGGCGCAGCCCCTCGGCCCCGGCGGGCAGCGCAAGGCCGGCGACCAGCATCGCGCACAGACCCGCCTTGATGGTAGGGATGAATGTCATGTCCCGTCCCTCGTTGTTCTGGGTTTTGCGGGGACTATACAGAAATCGGGCCGCATCGCCAGCATCGCTTTTCGGCCAGGCAGCACGCGGCGGCAAAGCGCGCATTTGCATCGCGGCGGGGGCTGCGCTAGACCCGTCGCAAGACCATCTTTGCAGGAAAACGTCATGGCAGGCAGCGTCAACAAGGTCATCCTGATCGGCAATCTGGGCGCCGATCCCGAAATCCGCACCTTTCAGAATGGCGGCAAGATCGCGAACCTGCGCATCGCCACCTCGGAGACGTGGAAGGACCGCAATACCGGCGAACGCAAGGAGCGGACGGAATGGCATTCCGTCGTCATCCATTCGGAACCTCTGGTCCGCGTGGCCGAGCAATATCTGAAGAAGGGCAGCAAGATCTATGTCGAGGGTCAGCTTGAGACCCGGAAATGGCAGGATCAGTCCGGCGCCGACCGCTATACGACCGAGGTCGCCCTGCGCCCCTATCGCAGCGAGTTGACGATGCTGGAAGGCCGGGGCGGATCCGGCGGTGGCGGCGGCGGCCGAGACAGCGGCGGTTATGACGATTACGACCGGGGCGGCTCGTCCTCGGGCGGCGGCAACAAGGGCGGCAGCAGCCGCAGCGATTACGACGACGAAATCCCGTTCTGATCTGCGGTCGGGGCGCCCTAGCGGGCGTCCCGCAGCACGGCAGCCAGGGTGTCGGGCTGCACGTCGTCGCTGACGAAAGCCTCGCCGATGCCGCGCGCCAGGACGAATCGCAGGCGGCCGTCAAGGACCTTCTTGTCCTGCCCCATCAACGCGATCAGCGCCGCATCGTCGGGCAGATCGCCCGGAATATCGCGGATCGCGGCGGGCATTCCCATCCGGCGCAGGTGTTCCAGCACCCGCGACGGCGCTTCCTGGCTGCACAGACCCATCCGGGCCGACAGATCGAAGGCCAGCGCGCAGCCGACCGCCACGCCTTCGCCATGCAACAGGCGGGACGAATAGCCGGTCGCGGATTCCAGCGCATGGCCGAAGGTGTGGCCCAGGTTCAGCAGCGCCCGTTCGCCCTGTTCCGTTTCATCGCGCGTGACGATCCCGGCCTTCATGGCGACCGAATGGGCCACGGCGTGCTGGCGCAGCGCCATGTCGTCGCGCAGGCGGGGGGCGTTCGCTTCCAGCCATTCGAAGAAATCCGCGTCGCCCAGCAGGCCGTATTTCGCAACCTCGCCATAGCCCGCGAGGAAATCGCGCGGGCTCAGCGTGTCCAGCACCGCGATGTCGGCCAGAACCAGCGAGGGCTGGTGGAAGGCGCCGATCAGGTTCTTGCCATGCGGGCTGTTGATGCCGGTCTTGCCGCCGACGCTGCTGTCCACCTGCGCCAGCAGCGTGGTGGGGATCTGCACGAAGCGCACGCCCCGACGCAGGATCGCGGCGGCAAAGCCCACCAGGTCGCCGATCACGCCGCCGCCGAAGGCCACCACGATGTCGCGGCGTTCGACCCGCTGGTCCAGCAGCCATTCGACGCAGGCGGTCAGGTGCGGCCAGCTTTTCGTGGCTTCGCCCGCAGGCAGGGTCAGCGCCTCGGACGCGATGCCTTCGGCCTTCAGCGCGGCTTGCAGGCGCGGCAGATGCAGCCCGGCCACGGTTTCGTCGGTGACGATGGCCACGCGGGGGCGACGCAGCAGGGGCGCGATTTCCCTGCCCGCGCGGTCGATCAGGCCGGGGCCGATGCGCACATCATAGGCGCGGTCGCCCAGGGGAACATGGACGGTAACGGGATCAGAGGTCATGGCGTCTCGGTCACAAGGGCGGGATCGGCGGTTCGGATGGCGTCCAGCAGCCGCGTCGTCGCGGCATCCACGCTGTCGCCGGGGCGGGCGGGAAAGGTCAGTTCGGCCAGGGCATAGGTGGGGTTCCGCTCGGCCAGCAGCCGCGCCAGCGTGCCCTTGGGATCGGCGGTTTGCAGCAGGGGCCGGGTGCTGCGCTGGCGGACGCGGTGCCACAGCGTGTCCAGGTCGCAGGACAGCCAGACCGACATGCCTGCCGCGCCGATGGCCGCGCGGTTGCGGTCCTGCATCCAAGCCCCTCCTCCGGTCGAGATCACGCGCGGCGATTCCCGCAGGATCCGGGCGATCACCTGCGCCTCTCGGTCGCGGAAGAAGGCCTCTCCATCGCGGGCGAAGATTTCGGAAATGGACATGGCGGCCGCCGTCTCGATCTCGACATCCGAATCGGTGAAGGGGACGTGCAGCCGCCGGGCCAGTTCCGACCCGAGCGCGGTCTTGCCCGCCCCCATCATTCCGACCAGCACGATATGGCGCCCCAGACGCTGGCGCATGTCTGTCCCCCGTTTCTTGGCCCGACTGAATGGCGTGATCTTTCGGAAAATGCCATATATATTCCGGTCAGGCCGGCAAAAGACCGGCCGCAAGCGCAAACGACAAAGAAACGAGGCGAATTCGATGCGGCTGCTCAAGGTTCTGGTGGTGCTGATCGTGGCGGCGGTGGTCGGCCTGGCGGGCTATGCCTATTTCGGCGACATGCAGCCGGTCCGGTCAGAAGTGCGCAGCCCCGTCAGCGGCGCCCCGGTGGCCCCCGCCGCCCCCGCAACCGGGACCGCGACCGAGTGAGCCATCGCCTGCTGCCCCTTGCCCTGGCGCTTGGTCTGGCCCTGCCCGCCCAGGCCCAGCAACCTCTGTCGGCCAGCGACTGGCTGTCGGGCAGCGTGCGCGGGCCCGACCGCGAAAGCTCGGCCTGGCGGCCCGGCGATGCGCCGCCTCCCGGCGTTCCGGGCGCGCCCGGTCCCAAGCCGGTGGCCACCACGGGCGAGGTCGGGCCGGTCCAGGTCACGCGCCTGGGCATCGGCAACCCCGACACGGTGGGCCTGAAAACGCCGCGCAAGGCAGGGCTTCCGGCCGATCTGTGGGCGGGCAGCAGCGCCGCCACGCTGGCCGGGCTGATCCTGCGCACCCCGGCCCGGCTGCCCGCGATGAACGCGCTGCTGGACCGCCTGCTGACCACGCAGCTGACCCCGCCCAGCCAGGCCGACACGCCGCCGGGCACGCTGTTCCTGGCCCGCGCCGACCGCCTGCTGGACGCGGGCGCGGTGGACCGGGCGCAGGCCCTGCTGACCGCCGCCGGACCCACCACGCCCGAGATCTTTCGCCGCCTGTTCGACATCGCCCTGCTGGAGGGGGACGAGGCGCGCGCCTGCGAGATCATGAACACCACCCCCGGCATCGCCCCCAGCTTCGCCGCGCGGATCTTCTGCCTGGCGCAGACGGGCGACTGGGCCGCCGCCGCGATCAGCCTGCACGGGGCCGAAACGCTGGGCCTGCTGGATCAGGGCCAGGCGGTGCTGCTGACGCATTTCCTGGACGACGCCTATGTGGACAGCGACCAGATGCTGCCGCCGTCGGACCGCATGACGCCCCTGGATTTCCGCATCCACGAGGCGATCGGCCAGCCGCTGCCGACATCCTCGCTGCCGATCGCCTTCGCCCATTCCGATCTGCGCCCGAACAACGGCTGGAAGGCCCGGCTGGACGCGGCCGAGCGGCTGGCCCGCGCCGGGGCGATGTCCCCCGCCGCGCTGCGGGCGCTGTACAGCGAACAGAAACCCGCCGCCTCGGGCGGGGTCTGGGAACGCGCGGGCGCGATGCGCACGCTGGAGGCCGCCTTGGCGGGCGGCGATCCCTCGCCGGCGCTGCCGGCTGCCTTCGACGAATTCCGCAAGGCGGGCATGGCCGATGTGCTGGCCGCGATGATCGCCGCCGACCTGCCGCAGGGGGGCGAAGGCCGGTCGGCCGAGATCGCCACGATCCTGCGCCAGTGGCAGGGGCTGCCGGTGCCGGTGCCGCTGGTCCTGGACCCCGCGCTGAACGCCGAAGCCGTCGAGCCGCCCTCCACCCAAAGGGGCGAGGCGCTGCTGACCGCCATGGCCGATGTGGACGCTGGCCTGGACGGCGACATGGCCCGCGCCGGGCGCGGTCTGGCCATGCTGCGCGCCTTGGGCCTGGGGGCCGAGGCCGACCTGGCCGCCGCGCAACTGTCGCTGCTGCCCGTCATGCGGCCCAGCCCGTGATTGCCGATCATCGCGCCATATCGGCCTTTCTGGACGCCAAGGCCGCCGAATCCGGGTCGGCGCGCAACACCGTGCTGGCCTATGGCCGCGACCTGCGCGACCTGTCCGACTGGCTGGCCGCGCGCAGGCTGGCCTTGGCCGACCTGACCCGCGAACGGGTCGAGGATTACCTGACCCATTGCGACGCTCAGGGCCTGTCACGGGCCACGCGCGCCCGGCGGCTGTCCTCGATTCGGCAGTTCACCCGCTTCGCGCTGGAGGAAGGCTGGCGCGACGACGATCCCGCGATCCGCATCAGCGGGCCGGGCCGGGCCAAGCGCCTGCCCAAGACGCTGGACCGGGACGAGATCGACGCCCTTCTGGCCGCCGCACCCCGGATCGGGCGTCACCCCGCCGATCAGGCGCGCAACCTGTGCCTGATCGAGCTTCTGTATGCGACCGGGATGCGCGTCAGCGAGCTGGTGTCGCTGCCCGCCGCCGCCTGCCGGGGCGACCCCAATGTGCTGCTGATCCGCGGCAAGGGCGACAAGGAACGCATGGTGCCCCTGACGCCGCCCGCCCGGCGCGCCCTGTCGGCCTGGCTTGCGATCCGCGACAACGCGCCCAAGGACAGCCCGCTGGGCCGCCTGGTCGCGGGCAAGGGCGCGCGCTGGCTGTTTCCCGCCCCCGGCGTGGCGGGGCACATGCCGCGCCAGACCTTCGGTCGGCTGCTGAACGACATGGCGGTGGCGGCGGGCGTGTCCCCCGCCCGCGTCACGCCGCATGTGATCCGCCACGCCTTCGCCACGCATCTGCTGCAAGGCGGGGCCGACCTGCGGTCCATCCAGACCCTGCTGGGCCATGCCGACCTGGGCACGACCGAGATCTATACCCATGTCCTGGACGAACGGATGCGCGACCTGGTCCTGACCCATCACCCCTTGGCCCAGGCCCCCGCCGTCTCTAGGAAGGCGGGACGGGAAGCGGGGGAATAGGGAATGCAGGTTCTGGCGCGGGCCTTTGCCCTGATGGGGCGGAAAAACCCTGCGACGGGCAGGCCCGCCAACGCGCAGACGGCGGGCATCGCCCTGATCCTGGCCGCGATCCTGGGATTTACGCTGATGGACGCGACCGCCAAGCACCTGACCCAGACCTATCACCCGGCGCAGGTGGTCTGGGCGCGCTTCGTCGGCAACCTGGCGATCTTCGCGGTGATCTTCCGGGACGCGATGTTTCCGCTGATGCGCACCCGCCGCCCCTGCCTGCAATTTTCCCGCGCGCTGATGCAGCTTGGCTCGGTCGGGCTGTTCTTCAGTTCGCTGCAATATATCGGCCTGGCCGAGGCGACCGCGATCATGGACCTGAACCCCGTCCTGATCACCCTGGGCGCCGCACTGTTCCTGGGCGAGAGGATCGGCCCCCGGCGGCTGGCGGGCATCGGCGTGGCGTTGATCGGCGCGCTGATCATCATCCGCCCCGGCCTGGGCGTCTTCCAGCCCGCCGCCCTGCTGCCGCTGGCGGGGGCCTTCACCTATGCCGCGGGCGCGCTGCTGACGCGGATGGCGCGGGCGGATTCGGTCGCGACCTCGGTCATGTGGTCGGCGGTGGTGGGCAGCGCGCTGACATCGCTGGTGGTGCCCTTCGTCTGGCAGCCCATCGCCATGGCCGACCTGTGGGCCTTCGCGCTGCTGGGGATCTTCGGCACGCTCAGCCAGTATCTGCTGGTCCGCGCCTTCGCCACGGCCGAGGCGGGCGTGCTGGCCCCCTTCGGCTATACCGGGCTGGTCTGGGCGGGGCTGTGGGGCTGGCTGCTGTTCGGGCAGTTGCCGGATCCGTTCACGGTCGCGGGCGCCGGGCTGATCGTCGCGGCGGGCCTCTATGTCTGGTCGCGCGAATCCCGCGCGGCGCGGAGAATGCCATGAGCCATCCCGACACGCCTCCCCTGTCCGACCGCATCGCCAATGCCGCCTTCCTGTCGGTGATCGGGCTGGCCCGGCTGCTGCCCTACGAAAGACGCATCCCTGCGGTCGGCTGGCTGTTCGGGCATGTTCTGGGCCCGCTGGCAGGCTGGCGCCGGCGGATCCGCGACAACCTGGCCCTGGCGCGCCCCGACCTGACCGAAGCCGAGGTCAAGGCCCTGACCCGCGCCGTCCCCGACAATGCCGGGCGGTCGGTGGCCGAGATCTATTCGGGCGAGGAATTCACCGCCCGGATCCGCGACGCCGACCCGCTGGAAGGCCCCGGCCTGCCCGCGTTGGAGGCCGCCTTCGACGCGCATCGCCCGGTCATCATCGCCTGCGCGCATTTCGGCAATTACGACGCCATGCGCGCGGCGCTTGCCGGGCGCGGCTGGCCGGTCGGCGCGCTGTACCGTCCGATGAACAACGAGGCGTTCAACCGCCACTACATCCCCGCTATCACCGCCATCGCCGAGCCGCTGTTCCCGCGCGGCCGGTCGGGCCTTGCCTCGATGCTGCGGTTCCTGAAGGGCGGCGGCTGGCTGGCCCTGGGCTTCGACCAATACGACCGCCACGCCCCGGAACTGCGCTTCTTCGACCTGCCCAGCCGCACGGTCCTGACCCCCGCCGAGCTTGCGCTGCGATACGACGCCTTGCTGATCCCGGTCCACGGCATCCGCTGCCCGGACGGGCTGCGGTTCCGCGTCCATGTCGGCGATCCGGTCCCGCACAGCGATCCCGCCGCGATGATGCAGGCGCTGAACGACGATCTGGAGATGCTGGTCCGCCGCCACATGGACCAGTGGTTCTGGGTCCACCGCCGCTGGAAGTGACGGGTCGGTGCGCACATCGGCGCACAGCCCCTGCGCGCCGGTGAACCTTGCGGCGGCGCGGGGCCGGACCCTACATCCCCGGTAACGCGCAATCCCGCGCAGCAAGGGAAATTCATGAAGAAGATCGGCTTTCTGTCCTTCGGCCACTGGTCGCCGGAACCCGGATCCCAGGTCCGCACCGCCCAGGACGTGCTGCTGCAATCCATCGATCTGGCGGTTGCGGCCGAGGAGCTGGGCGCGGATGGCGCCTATTTCCGCGTGCATCACTTCGCCCGCCAACTGGCCTCTCCGTTCCCGCTGCTGGCGGCCGTCGGCGCGCGCACCAGCCGGATCGAGATCGGCACCGGCGTCATCGACATGCGCTATGAAAACCCGCTGTACATGGTCGAGGACGCGGGGGCGGCCGACCTGATCTCGGGCGGGCGGCTGCAACTGGGCATCAGCCGGGGCAGCCCCGAACAGGTCGTCGATGGCTGGCGCCACTTCGGCTATCACCCCGCCGAGGGCGAGACCGACCAAGACATGGCCCGCCGTCATACCGAGGTGTTCCTGCAACAGCTTGAGGGCAAGGGCTTCGCGCGGCCGAACCCGCGCCTGATGTTTCCGAACCCGCCGGGCCTGTTGCGGCTGGAACCCCATTCCGAAGGTCTGCGCGACCGGATCTGGTGGGGATCGGCCTCGAACGCGACGGCTGAATGGGCGGCGCGGATGGGCATGAACCTGCAAAGCTCGACCCTGAAAGTGGATGAATCGGGCGAGCCGTTCCATGTCCAGCAGGCCCGCCAGATCCGCATCTATCGCGACGCCTGGAAGGCTGCGGGCCATCGGCGGACCCCGCGCGTGTCGGTCAGCCGGTCGATCTTCGCCCTGGTCAACGACATGGACCGCCGCTATTTCGGGCGCGGCGGCAAGGACAGCGACCAGATCGGCAACATCGACAACTATCGCGCCGTGTTCGGGCGCAGCTATGCCGACGAACCCGACTGCCTGGTGGACCAGTTGCGCGACGACGAGGCCATCGCCGAGGCCGATACCCTGCTGCTGACGGTGCCGAACATGCTGGGCGTGGATTACAACGTCCATGTGCTGGACAGCATCCTGCGCCACGTCGCCCCGGCGCTTGGCTGGCGCTAACCCAAGCCGGTCTCGCGCAGATAAATCCTGACCGCCTCCGCCACATGGCGGAAGCGGTCGCCGCCCAGATGCTTGCCGCCATACCAGCGGGTCACGATCACCGCTTGATCGCGCAGCCCGGCGCGCTCCAGCATTTGCAGGATCAGCGCACCGGCACCCGCTTCGCCGTCGTCGTCTTTGACCGGCTCGCCCGCCAGGACCGCCGCCCAACTGTGATGCGTGGCCTTGGCGAACCGCTTGTCGCGCGTCAGTTCCGCCAGCAGCGCCGCGACCTCGGCCCGGCTGGCCGCCGCCCCGCCCGACACCGCATAGCGCGACCCCCGATCCGAGATGATCTTGTCGAAGACCTGCATCACGCGCCGGGGCTGCCGCGCCGCCGCACATACAGCTCCAGCCGGTGATGGACGATGTCATATCCCATCTCGGCCGCAATCTCGGCCTGCAGGCGTTCGATGCGGTCGTTGGTGAACTCCATCACCTCGCCCGTATCCAGGTCGATCATGTGGTCGTGGTGCCGCTGGTCCGCAGCCTCCCATCGGGCCGGTTCGCCCTGGAATTCCAGTTTGTCGATGACGCCCTGGGTCTGCAACGTGGTGAGCGTGCGATAGACCGTCGCCAGCGACACGCCCGCGCCCGCAGCCTCGGCCCGGCGGTGCAGTTCGGCGGCGTCGGGATGATCCTCGCTGGCCGCGATCACCCGCAGCAACGCCGCGCGCTGCCGCGTCACGCGCACCCCGGCGCGCCGCAAAGCCTGTTCCAATTGTGAAGCACGGTTTTCCATGAATCCGTCATGCAGCATCCGGCGCCCAGTTGCAACTAATTCTCAACTCTTGACAGTTGAGAGTCATTCGCACATAACTGCGCCATGGTTGGATCGAGATTGGAATAAAGACCGATGAAACTGCCCCTTGCCCTGGCCTTCGCTCTGACTGCCCTGCCCGCGCAGGCCGACCAGCTGAAGGTCGCAACGACCTTCACGATCATCGCCGACATGGCCCGCAACGTGGCGGGCGACGCGGCAGAGGTGGAATCGATCACCAAGCCAGGGGCCGAAATTCACAACTACCAGCCAACCTCCGGCGACCTGGTGCGCACGGCGGATGCGGATCTGATCCTGATGAACGGGCTGAACCTGGAAAGCTGGTTCCAGCAGTTCATCGACCAGTTGGGCGATGTGCCTGTCGCCGTGGTCAGCGACGGCATCCAGCCGATCTCGATCGCCGGGGGGGATTACGACGGCAAGCCCAACCCCCATGCCTGGATGTCGCTGGATTCGGCGCTGATCTATGTGGACAACATCGCCGCGGCGATGGCCGGGGCCGATCCCGAAAACGCCGCGACCTATCGCGCCAATGCCCAAGCCTACAAGACCCAGATCGCCGACACCATCGCGCCGCTGCGCGACGCCGCCCGCGCTCTGCCCCAGGATCGCCGCTGGCTGGTCACGTCCGAGGGCGCGTTCTCCTATCTCGCCCGCGATTTCGGCCTGCGCGAGCTTTACCTGTGGCCGATCAACGCCGATGCACAGGGCACGCCCCAGCAGGTGCGCCATGTGATCGACGTGATGCGCGAAAACGACGTGGGCGTGGTGTTCTCGGAATCCACCGTGTCGGACCGCCCGGCGCGTCGGGTCGCGGCGGAAACCGGCGCGCGCTATGGCGGCGTGCTGTATGTGGACAGCCTGTCCGAAGCAGGCGGCCCGGTGCCGACCTATCTGGACCTGCTGCGCGTCACCTCGGAAACCATCGTGAACGGATTGCGCGAATGATCCAGGGGATCGAGGTCCAGAACCTGACCGTCGCCTATCGCAGCGGCGTGACGGCCCTGCGCGACGCCAGCTTTACCGTGCCGCAGGGATCCGTCACCGCGCTTGTGGGCGTGAACGGCGCCGGCAAATCGACGCTGTTCAAGGCGCTGATGGGCCTTCTGCCCCGCGAATCCGGGCAGGTCCGCATCCTGGGCGGCAGTGTCGAACAGGCCTTGGCCAGAAACCTCGTCGCCTATGTCCCCCAGGCCGAGGAGGTGGACTGGACCTTCCCTGTCCTGGTTCAGGACGTGGTGATGATGGGCCGCTACGGCCACATGGGCTTTTTCCGCCGCGCCCGCCCCGCCGACCGGCAGGCGGTGGATGCGGCCCTCGCGCGCGTCGGCATGACCGATTTCCGAAGCCGCCAGATCGGCGAGTTGTCCGGCGGCCAGAAAAAGCGCGTCTTCCTGGCTCGCGCCATCGCCCAGGAAGCCCAGGTGATCCTGCTGGACGAACCCTTCACCGGCGTCGATGTGAAAACCGAAGAGGCGATCATCGCCCTGCTCAAGGATCTGCGGCAGGAAGGACGGGTGATGCTGGTCTCGACCCATGACCTGGGATCCGTGCCCGAATATTGCGACCGCGTGGTGATGGTGAAGGGCACCGTGCTGGCCAGCGGCCCGACCGAGACGACCTTCACGCCGGAAAACCTCCGCCAGGCTTTCGGCGGCGTCCTGCGCCATTTCGTGCTGGGCGGCACCGACCTGCACGACGACGCCGACCACCGCAGCCTGGACGTGTTCACCGACGACGAACGCCCGCTTGTCTTCTATGACCAACGGGCCCGCAGGAAGGACGGCGAATGATGGCTTCTTTGCCTTGGTCCAAATATCCCGGGGGGTGCGGGGGGCTGGCCCCCCGCCGCCGCGGGACGCAAAAGGGACAGCGCTGATGATGGATACCCTGCTGATCCCCTTTACCTACGGCTACATGACGAACGCCATCTGGGTCTCGGCCCTGGTCGGCGGGGTCTGCGCCTTCCTGTCCGCCTATCTGATGCTGAAAGGGTGGAGCCTGATCGGCGACGCCCTGTCGCATTCCATCGTGCCGGGCGTGGCGGGCGCCTATATGCTGGGTCTGCCCTTCGCGCTTGGTGCCTTCCTGTCGGGCGGGCTGGCGGCGCTGACCATGCTGTTCCTGAACAGCCGCACCGGGCTGAAAGAGGACGCGATCATCGGCCTGATCTTCACCGGCTTCTTCGGGATCGGGCTGTTCATGATCTCGCTCAATCCGGTCTCGGTCGATCTTCAGGCGATCACCATGGGCAATATCCTGGCGATCTCGCCCGCGGACACGCTGCAACTGGCGATCATCGGCGGGGTGTCGCTGGTGGTGCTGCTGGCGAAATGGCGCGACCTGATGGTGGTGTTCTTCGACGAAAGCCATGCCCGCACCATCGGCCTGCATCCGGGGCGGCTGCGCGTCCTGTTCTTCACGCTGCTGGCGGCCTCGACCGTCGCGGCCATGCAGACCGTAGGCGCCTTCCTGGTCATCGCCATGGTGGTGACGCCTGGCGCCACCGCCTATCTGCTGACCGACCGCTTTCCTCGGCTGATCGCGCTGTCGGTCGTCATCGGCGCGCTGACCTCGGGTATTGGCGCCTATCTCAGCTTCTTTCTCGACGGCGCGACCGGGGGCATCATCGTCGTCATGCAGACGCTGATCTTCCTGCTGGCCTTCGCCTTCGCGCCGACCCACGGCATCCTTGCCACCCGCCGCCGCATCCGGGAGGCTGTACGATGACCTGGTTGACCGATCCCTTCGCCTTCCCCTTCATGGTCGATGCGCTGCTGATTGCGGTCATCGTCGCGATCCCGGCATCGCTGCTCAGCTGCTTCCTGGTGCTGCGCGGCTGGGCGCTGATGGGCGACGGCATCAGCCACGCGGTGCTGCCGGGCATCGTCATCGCCTATCTGGCGGGCATCCCGCTGTTGATCGGCGCCTTCGTGGCGGGGATGATCTGCGCGCTTGCGGCGGGCTGGCTGGACGCCAACAGCCGGGTGAAACCCGACACCACCCTGGGCGTGGTCATGTCGGGCATGTTCGGCTTGGGGATCGTCATCTATACGCAGTTCCCGACCGACGTGCATCTGGACCATATCCTGTTCGGCAATATCCTGGGGGTCGGGCCCGAGGACTTCATCTCGGCCGGGTCGATCTCGGCCGTGGTGGCGCTGGTGCTGGTTCTGAAATGGCGGGACTTCGCGCTGTTTGTCTTCGATCCGGTGCAGGCGCGGGTGGCCGGGCTGCCGGTCGCATGGCTGCATTACGGGATGCTGGCGATGATTTCCGCCGTGGTCGTCGCCATGCTGTCGGCGGTGGGCATCATCCTGTCGGTGTCGCTGCTGATCGCGCCGGGGGCGATCGCCTTTCTGCTGACCCGGCGCTTGCAGGCGATGCTGGCGCTGTCGGTGCTGATCGGCACGGGGTCAAGCCTGCTGGGCATCTGGATCAGCTTCTGGCTGGACAGCGCCCCCGCCCCGACCATCGTGGTGGTGATGACCGCGCTGTTCACGCTGGTCTTCGCCTGGCGGCAACTGACCGCACGCCGCGCCGTCACAGGATAAGGGGGAAACCATGCTGCCAGACCGTGCGACCTTCCCGCCCGACTTTACCTTCGGCGTCGCCACATCCGCCTATCAGATCGAGGGGTCCAGCCATGGCGGCGCGGGTCCGTCGCACTGGGACACCTTCGCCGCAACGCCCGGCACCATCGCGGATGCCAGCGACGGCAGCATCGCCTGCGACCATTACCACCGCTGGCAGGAAGATCTGGACCTGATCCGAGACGCGGGGTTTTCGGCCTATCGCTTCTCGGCCTCGTGGGCGCGGGTGATGCCGGACGGGCTCACGGTGAACCCGCAGGGGCTGGATTTCTATGACCGGCTGGTGGACGGGATGGTCGAACGGGGCCTTCAGCCGCACCTGACCTGCTATCACTGGGATCTGCCCGCCGCGCTGTCGGATATCGGCGGCTGGCGGAACCGCGACATCGCCGCGCGCTTCGCCGATTACTGCGCCACGCTGCATGCGCGTCTGGGCGACCGTCTGGCCAGCACGGCCACCCTGAACGAGCCATGGTGCATCGCCTGGCTGTCGCATTTCCTGGGCCACCACGCCCCCGGCCTGCGCGACATCCGCGCGGCCGCCCGCGCCATGCACCATGTCCTGCTGGCCCATGGCACCGCGATGCAGGCGCTGCGGGCCGATGGCGCGCGGAACCTGGGCATCGTCCTGAATTTCGAAACCGCGCATCCCGCCGACGACAGCCGGGCCGCCATCCGCGCGGCCGAGGCGCAGGACGCGATCTATAACCAGTGGTTCATTCGCGCGATCATGGGCCAGGGCTATCCGCAGAGGGCGCTCGACGGTTTGGAACCGCACCTGCCGCAGGGCTGGCAAGCCGATATGGAGCGGATTTCCCAGCCCATCGACTGGCTGGGCGTGAACTATTACACCCGCAGGCTTTACGCGGGCGACGGCGCGCTGTGGCCGCATGACCGTGCGGTGGATGGCCCCTTGCCCAAGACCCAGATGGGCTGGGAGATCCGGCCCGAGGGGCTGACCGAGTTCCTGACCCGCCTGTCCCGAGACCATGTCGGCGGCTTGCCAATCTTCATAACCGAGAACGGCATGGCCGAGGCTGCCGGCCCCGACATCGCCGCCGATCCGCGCCGCGTCGCCTTCATCGGCGACCACCTGCGCGCCGCCCGCGCGGCGATCGAGGCGGGTGTCAATCTGCGCGGCTTCTTCTATTGGTCGCTTCTGGACAATTTCGAATGGGGTTGGGGCTATGGCCCGCGCTTCGGGCTGGTCCATGTCGATTACGCGACCCAGTTGCGGACGCCCAAGGCCAGTTGGCACGCCTTCCGCGCGATGCTGCGCGGTCAGGGCGGCCCGACTGCGGTCCAGGCCGGGTGATCGCCGAAGAAGGCCGCCAGCCGGACCGGCGGCCGGTCGATGCCCATCCAGCGGCGGGCATTGCCGCTCATGAAATGCGCATGCACGTCGATGGTGCCGGGCGCATCGACCGGACCGAACGGCGGCAGCGGAAAAACCTCTGCCCCCGCCCGGCCGGTTGCGCAGCATGGCGCTACGGCCTATCAGGAAAGCCAAGCGCATGTCCCAAGGAGCCGTCATGATCGTCATCGCCGCCGCCCTCATCGGCGCAATCCTCGGCTGGCGCCGCGCCGGGCAGTTGGGCGGCACCCGGCGGGACCGCGCGCAATACGCGGCGGGATTCGCCATGGCCCTGGCGGTCCTGGGCCTGTTCGCCACCGTGATCCTGGATCGGATGATGTGATGTTCGTGCCGTTCCTGGACAGCCTGCGCCGGCACGGGGTTCCGGTTTCGCTGCGGGAATGGCTGGACCTGATGGCCGGAATGCAGGCCGGTCTGGCCGATTGGTCCGTGGACGGCTTCTATCATCTGGCCCGGCTGTCGCTGGTCAAGGACGAACGTCACCTGGATCGCTTCGACCGCGCCTTCGCCGAGGCGTTTTCCGGCCTGGAAACCATCCCGATCCAGGCCCTTGTGACCGAGCAGGCGATCCCCCGCGACTGGCTGGAGAAGCTGGCCGAAAAGCTTCTGACGGATGCCGAGAAGGCAGAAGTCCAGGGCAGCGGCAGTTTCGAGGCGCTGATGGAAAAGCTGCGCGAGCGGCTGGCCGAACAGCAAGGCCGCCATCAGGGCGGCAGCAAGTGGATCGGCACGGCGGGCACCTCGCCCTTCGGCGCCTATGGATACAATCCCGAAGGCGTGCGCATCGGCCAGCACGAATCCCGCCACCGCCGGGCGGTCAAGGTCTGGGACAAGCGAGAGTTCCGCGATTTCGACGACAGCGTGGATCTGGGCACCCGCAACATCAAGGTGGCGCTGAAGCGGCTGCGGCAATGGGCGCGGCATGGCGCGGCGGACGAACTGGACCTGCCCGCCACGATCCGCGCGACGGCGGACCACGGCTATATCGACGTGCAGACCCGGCCCGAACGGCGCAACGCGGTCAAGGTGCTGCTGTTTCTGGACGTGGGCGGGTCGATGGACGACCATATCCGCGTCGTGGACGAGCTGTTCTCGGCCGCCCGCGCGGAATTCAAGCACATGGAGCATTTCTATTTCCACAACTGCCTTTACGAAGGCGTGTGGACCGACAACCACCGCCGCTGGACCGAACAGACGCCGACCTGGGACGTGCTGCACCGCTTCGGCCGCGACTATAAATGCATCTTCGTGGGCGACGCTTCGATGTCGCCTTACGAGATCGCGGTGCCCGGCGGCGCCAACGAACACTGGAACCCCGAGGCAGGCGAGGTCTGGCTGCGCCGCGCGACCGAGACATGGCCCGATCACGTCTGGCTGAACCCCGTCCCGCAGGCGCATTGGGGCCATACGCAGTCCATCGCGATGATCGGGCGGATTTTCGAGAACCGCATGATGCCGCTGACGCTGGATGGGCTGACGCAGGCCATGCGGATCCTGGGATGACGCAGAGCCTGGCCGCCCTGCTGCCGCATTGGGGGCCGCTGGTGCTGGCAGTCTCGGCCTTCCTGTCCTGCATGATGGTGCCGCTGCCGACCTCGGCCCTGCTGCTGACGGCGGGGGCCTTGTCGGGGACGGGTCATCTGTGGCTGCCGGAACTGGTGGCGGGCGCGGTTGTCGGCGCGACGGCGGGCGACCTGGCGGCCTTCGGCCTGGCGCACCGGCTGGAGCCCTGGCTGAACCGCCCCGGCAGCCGCCGCACGGCGCTGTTCGGGCGCGCCCGCACCCTGATCGCCCGGCGCGGGGTGCTGGCTGTGTTCCTGTCCCGCTGGCTGATCACGCCGCTTGGACCGGCCACGAACTATGTCGCGGGTGCCACCGGCATGGCGGCGGGTCGGTTCGCCGCTGCCAGCCTTGCGGGCGAATGCCTGTGGGCGGTGCTGCACCTGACCCTGGGCCACCTGATGGCGCGCGGCTTTCGCCACAGCGAGGGCGCGACGCTGAAGGGCGTCGCAGTCGGGCTGGTGCTGGCGGCGGTGCTTTTGGCGCTGCGCGCGCTCTGGCACCGGCGGGGCGGCGGGACCATATAGGGGCCATGAAATACACGCCGATCATCCTGCTGATCCTGTATCTGGCCGCCATGTGGTTCTTTTCCCTGTGGCGGCTGAAACAGGAACTGAACCAGAAATCGACGCCGCTGAACCATCCCCGCCTGACGCCGATGCTGGAACGGCTGGGCCGGGCGATGGACCTGCCCCCGGTCCGCGCCCATGTCTACGAGGTCGCGCCGGTCAACGGTCTTGCCGCCCCGGACGGCCGGATCTTCCTGACGCGGGGCTTTCTGGACAAGCTGGACGCGGGTGAGGTCACGCCCGAGGAACTGGCCAGCGTCGTAGCCCATGAACTGGGGCACGTCGCCCATGGCCATGCCCGGCGGCGGATGATCGACTTCGCGGGCCAGAACGCCATCCGCATGGCGCTTGCCGGGGTGCTGGGCCGGTTCATCCCCGGCCTGGGCGCCTGGATCGCGGGCATCGTGGCGACCGCCGTCGCCGCCCGTCTGTCGCGCGAGGATGAATTCGAGGCCGACCGCTTCGCCAGCGCCCTGATGATCCGCGCGGGCTTGGGGACCGAACCGCAGGTCTCGCTGTTCCAGAAGCTGGACCGGCTGATGGGCAACCGCGGCACCGCCCCCGCCTGGCTGCTGTCCCATCCCCCCACCGCCCGGCGCATCGCCGCGATCCAGGCGCAGGCCGCCCGCTGGCGCCAGGGCTGATTGGGCTTGCGGCACCGGGCGCTTGTCCTATGCTGCGGCCCGCAGCACGGGATCTGATGATGACGCGACCCTTCCGCCGCCGGGTTCTGTATCTGCCCGGTTTCGACCCGATGCCCCCCGCCGCTATCGAGAGTTGTATCGCCGCGAATCGCAGCGCCAGGCCCAGGTCGGCGGATACGACCTGACGCTGGCGAAACCCGCCGGGGATCGCGGCTTCGGCTGGCGGACCCGCGCCCGCTTTTCCCAAGGCCAGGCCGAGGCGCGGGTCGAGGTTCTGGTCTGGGCCGACCTGGTGCAGGCGTCCATGCGGACGGGGATCCTGGCGACCTATGGGCAGATGATCCGTGTGGCCTGGATCTATGCGGCCTCGGGGGCTTTGCGGCGGCTGATGCGGCTGCGGCGCGGGCCGGTGCTTGCGGCGCTGTATCCGATCGCGGCTCTGACGGCGCAGGCCCTCGCCGCCGGTCTGGTCGCCGCGCTGACGGGTCGGGCGGTCGCGGCGCTGACCGGCTGGTTGGGGCTGGCGGCGATCTGCGCGGCGGGCGCGGCCTGGGCCGTCCTGGCCTTCGCCAAGGCGCAGGATCATCGCCTGTTCGCTTATTACCTGATGCACGACTATGCCTTCACGGCCAGCCTGCGCGGCGCCTATCCGCCCCATCTGGAACAGCGGCTGGCGCAATTCACCGACCGCCTGGCCGAGGCGCTGTCCGAGGATCTGGACGAGGTTCTGGTGGTCGGCCATTCCTCGGGCGTCTATCTGGCGGTGACCACGGTCGCCGACCTGCTGCGGCGGGGCGCCGTGCCCGGCCCTGCCCTGTCGCTGCTGACGCTGGGCCAAGTCGTGCCGATGGCCTCGTTCCTGCCGCACGCGCAACGGCTGCGCGCCGACCTGGCCTTCCTGTCCGAACACCCCGACCTGTTCTGGCTGGACGTGACCGCGCCCGGCGATCCGTGCAGCTTCGCGCTGTGCGATCCGGTCGCCGTGACGGGCGTCGCGGGGCCGGGCCAGCGGTGGCCGCTGGTGATCTCGGCCGCTTTCAGCCAGACCCTGTCGCCGCCGCAGCAGCGGGCGCTGCGGTGGCGGTGGTTCCGGCTGCACCTGCAATATCTCTGCGCCTTCGACCGGCCGGGCGATTACGACTATTTCGCGATCACCGCCGGGCCGGTCACACTGGCCGACCGCTTCGCGGGCCGCCGACACTCGCCCGGCCGCATCGCCACGCCCGCCGGTCCGGGCCTGCCATGATCCCCCCGCGCCCCCGCACGACCGAGGGCAAGGGCAGCGTCCTGCGCCTTGCCCGCGCCTTCCGCCGCGACCTGCTGTCGGCGCTGCCCGAACGGCTGTACCGCGCCTGGATGGCCGAATTCCGCAGTCCGCTGATCCACAGCTTCGTCTGCAACGACCCGGCCCTGATCCGCCTGATCCTGAGGGACCGGCCCGGCGATTTCCCGAAATCCAATCGGTTACGCGCCGGCTTGGCGCCGCTGCTGGGGGAATCGGTCTTCGTCACCAATGGCGATCAATGGGCCGCGCAGCGCCGCATCATCGACCCCGCCTTCAAGGGCGGCCGCCTGCACCAGACCCTGCCCGCGATCTTTGCCGCAGCCGACGCCCTGGTCGCCCGCCTGCGCCCCGGCGAACAGGACATCGAACCCGAGGCCAGTTTCGCGGCCGCCGACGTGATCTTCCGCGCGCTCTTCTCGATGCCCATCGAACACGCCACCGCCGCACGGGTCTTTGCCGCCTTCCGCGCCCACCAGGACGCGCAGCCGGTGGTGAACCTGGCCGCGCTGCTGCCCTGGCCCCGCTGGCTGCCGCATCCCCATTCGCGCCGCACCCGGCGCTCGGCGGCGGAAATCCGCGGCCTGATCGCCGGGCTGGTGGCCGGCCGCATGACGGCCATCCGCGACGGCACCGCGCCCGACGACCTGGCGACGCGGATCATGACCACTCCCGACCCGCAGACCGGCCGCCGCTTTTCGGAAGCCCAGATGGTGGACCAGGTGGCGATCTTCTTCCTGGCCGGGCACGAGACAAGCGCCTCGGCCCTGGCCTGGGCGCTGTGGCTGCTGGCCGCCCATCCCGACTGGCAAGAGGCCGTGGCCCATGAGGCGGCCGCGCTGACCCCCGACATGGCAGGCGTGAACGCCCTGCACACGACCCGCGCCGTGTTCCGCGAGGCGCTGCGCCTGTATCCCCCCGTCCCGATGATGGTGCGCGAAGCGGCCCGGCCGACCGTGATGCGCGGTCGCCCGATCCCCCAGGGCGCGCAACTGGTCCTCTCGCCCTGGCACCTGCACCGGCACCAGCGGCTGTGGACAGATCCCGACGCCTTCGACCCGGGCCGCTGGTCCCGCCCCGAAACCCGCGCAAGCGCCCGCGACGCCTTCCTGCCCTTTTCGGCGGGCGAACGCGCCTGCCCCGGCGCGGGCCTTGCGATGATCGAGGGCGCGGTAATGCTCGCCCGCCTCGCCGCCGCCTTCCACCTGTCCCCCGGCGCGACCACCCCGGTGCCGGTCGCCCGCCTAACCGTTCGGGGGCAGGACGGCATCCCGATCCGCCTGTTCCCGCGCAACCGCCGCGATTCACCCGCTTGACATTCCCCTCTGCCGGGACAAAAAGGGCGCCAGTGGGGCCGTAGCTCAGTTGGTAGAGCGCGTCGTTCGCAATGACGAGGCCAGGGGTTCGATTCCCCTCGGCTCCACCATTCTTACAAAGATACTGTAATTCAAGTGGTTAGAGGAAATTCTCTGCCATGCTGCCTGCCTCTTTCTGCCTAGGTTTTGGCTGGTGCCTTCCCGACTCGAAAAAAAGCGGCCACCCGAAGGTGACCGCCAAGGTGCCTGCTATTGTGACCAGCGGGGCAACCCGCCGCCAAGCATGGCGATGCCGTTGCGGATGACCAGCGCGTTCTGGGAATACCAAGGTGCTGATCAGCAAACTCTGCTGATCGAGTACCCGACGCTCTATCCAAGCACCGAGATCTCCTACGTCCTGCCACGCGTGAAACTCGAAGCGGGCGCACGCTCGGCCCTCGATCCCAACGCCACCGCCAGCGTGACGCCCTATATCGCAGATGAACTGACCGACGGATGGTCATTCGCAGTGGACAACGTCCATGTCATCGCTCCGCAGCGCACCTACTTGGAGAAACTTCTGATTTTGCACGGCGCGTTCTGTGGTCATCGTGACGAAGGACGTGTGCCCGCCGACAGCGACAGGATTTCCCGCCACTACTATGACGTCGCCATGATCACCGGCACGGAGATTGGGCGCGCTGCCCTGGCCGACGACGGGCTGCTTGCGGCCGTGCGCGAACATAACCTCGCATCCTTGCCGCAGGCGTCGTTCGCCTGAATGCCGGGAAGTCCAGTTCTTTATCGCCCGCCGACGGAGACAGTTTCGTGGACTACCCGCTCCGAAAGAGCGGTGGTCGTCGCAGGAAACGCATCCGGATCGGAGGAATTGATGAAGCATCACAGTAAGATAACGCCGCCCAAGCCCGGGCAGGACGCGCGCCTGGACCAAAGCGTCCTGTCGCGCATCGCCGCGCTCAAGGCCATGTCGGTGAAAGAGCTGAAGACCGAATGGGAACGGCTCCTCGGCAGCGCCGCGCCGAACAACAGCCGCGCCTTTCTTGAGAGCCGAGCTCGACGAACCGGTCGAATATCCGGCGTACCGAGGCGGCCTCGGTCTCGTTGATCACCAGCTTGCGGTCCTGCACATCGTAGCCGAGCGGCACATAGCCCCCCATCCAGATCCCGCGCTTGCGCGAGGCGGCAACCTTGTCGCGGATGCGTTCGCCGATGACCTCGCGCTCGAACTGGGCGAAGCTGAGCAGGATGTTCAGCGTCAGCCGCCCCATCGAGGTGGTCGTGTTGAAGGACTGCGTGACCGAGACGAAGGTGACGCTGTTGCGGTCGAAGACCTCGACCAGCTTGGAGAAATCCATCAGCGCGCGGCTGAGCCGGTCGATCTTGTAGACCACGACCACGTCGATCAGGCCGTCGTCGATATCGGCCAGCAGCCGTTTCAGCCCCGGCCGGTCCAGATTGCCGCCCGAGAAGCCGCCGTCGTCATATCGGTCGCGCGTGGCGACCCAGCCGTCGGATTTCTGGCTGGCGATATAGGCCTCGCAGGCCTCCCGCTGGGCGTCGAGGCTGTTGAACTCCATGTCGAGCCCTTCCTCGCTCGACTTGCGGGTGTAGATGGCGCAGCGCAGGCGGCGGCCGGGGCGTGTGTTCATGGCTTATGAGGAGATGCAGAACCTTGTGCAGGGCTTCCGCGATGGGGAGATCAGCGGCGAGGACTTCACCGTCAAACTGGGCGAGATCGAGGCGGCGGCGGTCGATGCCTTCGGCGCCTTGGAGGCAGGCGACCGCACCACCTTCGAGGGGGTCATCTCGCAGCTTGGCCGTCTGGGCGGCGTCATTGCGTCTGTGACCAGCCTTGCCAACAGCATGGGTGCTGCCATCGCCCGCGCGGCAGGCACGGCACCGGACCAGAAGGCCACGCAGGCCATGCGCGACCGGCACGCTGCCGAAGCTGCCAGCATGGACAGCATGGAGGCGCAGCGCGAGGCTCTGGAGGGCTTCACCGCAGCCGAGCAGGCCCGCAATAGCGCCACGGCGGAACAGCTTCGCCTGCAACAGGAGATCGAGTCCGTCAGGAAGCGCGCCGGCGAGGCAGGGGCGCATCTGACCGACCAGCAGGCCTCAGACCTTGCGGCGGCATCTCTGGCCGGGGACGCGGCCCGCAGCGCAGCAGGCAAGGGCGGTGGCGGATCGAAGGGCAGCAAGGGCGGCGGCAAGGCGACGGTTGACGAGTTCGCCAAGGAAGCGGAAGCCGTGCGCGACCGGACCCGCGCCCTGGAAGCCGAGGCGGCGGTGCTGATCGCGGTGGCGGCATCCGGCAAGGAATACGGCGATGCCATGGAGTTCGCCCGCACGAAGGCCGAACTGCTACACGCGGCACAGCAGGCGGGAAAGCAGATCACCCCGGAACTGGAAGCCGAGATCGACAAGCTGGCCGATGCCTATGTGCAGGCCGGTCTGGAAGCCGAGGGTACGGCCGAGAAGCTGGATGCCATCAAAGAGCGCAGCCAGGCGGGCAAGGATGCCCTCACGGATATGTTCGGCTCGATCATCGATGGCTCGAAATCGGCAAAGCAGGCGGTTGCCGATCTGCTGCTGGAGATCGCCAAGACGCAGATGATCAACGGCATCATGGGACTGCCGGGAATGGGCGGCATTGCTTCCGGCATCGGCGGGCTGCTGATCCCCGGCTTTGCCTCTGGCGGCGATCACATGGGCGGCTTGCGGATCGTGGGCGAGAAAGGCCCCGAACTGGAAGCCACCGGCCCGGCGCGCATCTGGAGCGCGGATCAGACCCGCAACCTTCTGGCAGGACGGCAGGGGGGTAGTGCAATCGCCGACAAGCCGCAGAGCGTCGATGTGCATGTGACGGTCGGCGTCGATCCCAAGAGCGGCAACCTGACGGCCTTCGTGGATCAGCGTTCCATCCAGGTTGCGCGTCGGGTTCAGAAGGACACGCTCCGGCAGGCCGAAGATAACGCCTATCTGTGGAACAACCGGCACCAGATGAGGAGGGGCTGATGGATCGGCTCAAGAAGCAACTCTGCGCCGCCCTGAAAACCCGCCTGGCTGGCGGCACGTCGCGCCTTCCCGAAGCTGGCTTGCCGCTCTGGGAGGCCTTCGGCGTCCTGTCCCGTGCCCGTAGCTATAACCCGCACGGGCCGAACCCGATCACCTGGGAAGCGATTGCTGCATATTCGCAGCTGATGCGGGTGCCGCTGGAGCCGCGCCACGTGGACATCATCACGGCCCTGGATGCCGTCTGGATTGAGGATGCCTATCGCATCGACAAGCAGACGCCTGAGGGCGTGAAGACCCTGCCGCCGCTGTCGCAGCACCCGATCAACGCGGGGCTTCTGGATGCGATGCTGGGATGAAACACCATCGGTTCGACAGCAAGGCATGGGAACGCAAGCGGGCACGCGAGGAACAGGATGCCCGGCGCGGCAGGTTGGGCAAGGGGCGGTTCGACGCTTTGGTGAAAGAACTGGCAGCGGTGATCAAGCTGGCCTTCGAGGCTGGGGCCACGGCTACCCTGTTCGGGCTGGAAGGTCCGCTACGCCACGGCATCCGCGCCGACCTGTGCCTGCAAGGCTGGGGCTGGAGGGACGCTGACGATATG
Source organism: Paracoccus sp. 22332 (assembly GCF_052045125.1). NCBI lineage: Bacteria > Pseudomonadati > Pseudomonadota > Alphaproteobacteria > Rhodobacterales > Paracoccaceae > Paracoccus > Paracoccus sp. 22332. The sequence continues at coordinate 36,957 of NZ_JBQEOI010000006.1, read as the reverse complement.
GCAAACGAGATGCTGGCATCCGCCTTCCGGCGGGTGAACGCAAACCGGCCAAACTGGGAAGAAGGACAACTGGAATGGACCGTTCACGCCGGAACCCTGATCGAGAGATCGTGCTGCGCGCGCTGTCACGGACCTTTGCCGGAAGGACATCGCAAGTTCTGCAGCGCGACGTGCAATGCGTCTTGGAACGGGCACATATCGAGACTGAAGGAGATGGACGAGGATCGGGCAGTGAGGTCAGCGACCCGCTGGATCTGAAGCATCGCTGCGTCCGGTGCGGCAATGTCATGCCTCCCAAGACGAACGCCCGGCGCATGTATTGCAGTCGCAAGTGTCTGAGGGCGGAAAAGCAGGACGACAAGAATGCGACCTATCAAATCTTCCGCGCTGAACTGATAAAGGGCAGGCGCTGCCAGATTTGCGACGGGCCGATCCCCGAGAAGAAGTTTAGGGGTGCCAAGTTCTGCAGTAAGAAGTGCGAGAAGAGCCTCGATAACCCGGCACAGCGGCTAAAGATCACGAAGACCTGCCCGCATTGCAAGCAGACGTTCCATCCCATCACTGCCGGACAAGTCCACTGCGGCCATAAATGCGCAGGGAAGGCAGCGGCGCTTGTCGGGCGCAATATTCCCCCACCCAAAGGCCCACCGCGCGACCATGGGAACTGTGAGGTTTGCGGAACCCGCTTTCTCAAGAAGGAGCGCCACACAAGATATTGCAGCCGCCAGTGCTGGTTTCGGTCACAGCACTTGCTAACTGCAAAGCGGCTGGATCGGATCCTTGGTGTTGCGCCGCCGCGCCGGTTTCCGCTGACAGCCGCCCGCTTGGACCGGGTGTTCAAGGAAACACGGCCCAAGCGGCTAAAGCGGCCATTCAACTGGCACCTGACAGCGGCACGCCTCGATGCCATGCTGGAGGGGGTGGCGCGGACGGGGTAGGTTTATCGTGCGGGGGGACGATAAAGGCGTGCTGCCCCGATGCCTACTTGCCTTCCAGCGAATTTATAAATTGCTGTAGCGTTTCTTGCGCATGAGCAACGATAGGGTGCTGATCACCCACAACCCTGAATGACGTTTCCCAAGTCTCCTTAAGGCCTTGAGAAAACGTCGAGCGGAACTCTGGTCCGAGTTTCCGCTCAAGCACATTCACTAGAACCTGAAGGATAAAGCTGTTGGCAAGTTGCTGTCCACCAAGCGAATTGTGGATCGAGAGATTGAGTGATTTTAGCGCCGCCATCGTGGCGAGGTCGTCGTCGTTACCCTCATCAGCCATCACTGACCCCTCTTTTCAGTAAGAATTTTCCTAACCATCTCGGGCCTTGATGGTGCTGGATCAAGCCTCCCGCGTTCGGCATCCAGCCATTCAAGAAGATCGGGCTGCAACCGGACTTGGATAGGTGTTCCCGGCTCAGGGGGACGCTTTTTTCTATCTTTCATGGTATCACGAGTTGACATATTCATAAACTGGTGGTATCACGAAATCAGGCCGAATGAAAGGTGCAACTTTCACCCGGCCCTAACCGAAACCCGATCTTAGAAGGAGATCGAGCATGGCTGATCATTGCCATAACACCCCCGGCTTGGCTGGGGAAACCCTTGCTGAAATCCACGACTGCCTGACGCTGGCGCTGGACGCCTCGGAACGGGCCAGCTATTCGCAGTCCGAACGCGAAGCCCGCAGCTATATGCGCACCGCTCTGCGCCGCACCACCCGCCTGATCGGAGGTGCGGCATGGGCGCGTTGAAAGCCTACATCGCCGATCAGCAGTCCCAGGCGTTGCGTCTCGAAAGCATCCTGGAGGCCCTGCAAGAACTCAACAGCGCGAATGTTGCGCCCGATGCCCAGAGCAGCCTTATCGGTCTGGCGTATGGCATGGCGATTGACCTGAACGAAGCGCTTGATTCGGTGAACCTGCCGAAGGAGGACGCAGCATGAAACGCCGTGCCCTTCTGAAAGCCATCCCCGCCGTCGCCGTTCTGCCCGCCGTGGCAGCGGTTCCGGCGATGGCGATGCCGACTGACCCGATCATCGACCTGTGCGAACGTTACATCATTGCGTTCGACGCATGGGGGGCCGCAAGTGCAGAGGAAGGCGAAGGCAACTTCGATGGTCCGCTGACGACGCGGATCGATGCGGAGAAAATCCGCTTGAGCGAGGAGATCAAGGCAACCCCGATTTCAACCGCTGCCGGGTTCGCCGCTTACTGCCGCTTTGTCGCGGTGGACAACTTCATGCGGGATGAGAGTGAAGACTTCCCCGATATGCACCGCTGGCAATGGGAAAAGATCAAGGCTTGGTCCGAAGCCCGCGCGCTGATCGGGGGCGCAGCATGAGGACCGACAAGGAACTGCAAGACGAGATCATCCGGCTGGACGGCCAGTTGGCGGAATGCCGCAATCTGGTGAGCGCCCTTTACCTTCTGGTCGATGATCTGGCGACGACCACGATGGACGGCCACGAAGCAACCCTGCGCGATGGCATCGTTGGCGTGACGTGGGCGCTTCGGCGTGAAATCGGCTTGGAATAAGGTGGCAAGCGCCCGGCTTCGGTCGGGCGTTGCTTCCCGCAAGTTCCCGTAGCTTCCACCGTCACCTGGGGGAACTCGCGGGGGAACGGATGCTTGGTTGATCCAAATATCGCAACGAAATCAGAATCTTATTGGTAAAACTGGCGGACAGTGAGGGATTCGAACCCTCGAGACGGTTCCCCGCCTACACACTTTCCAGGCGTGCGCCTTCGACCACTCGGCCAACTGTCCGTGCGCGCGGTCTAGCCGTTGTCCGCGGCCGGCGCAAGTCAGAGCTTCGAGATACGCTGCTGAAGTTCCGCAAGCTGGCGACGGATTTCGGCCATGTCCTCGGTTCCTTCGGAGGCGGCGCGATGCTTGGGATCGGGTTTGCGGGCGGGGGCGTCTTCGGCGGTCGGGGCCGCGTCGTCCAGATCCTCGGGCTCGGGGCCGGAACTGCCGGTCCACCCGCCCATCAGCGCCTTGAGGAAAGCCTGCTGCTGGCGGTGCATGGCGTCGAAGCCGGGCACCCGCGTCATCGGGTTCGGCATGACGGCCATGTTCTCCATCAGCTTCGACTGGCTTTCGCGCAGCATCGCGAAGCTGGCGGCCAGGAACTGCGGGACGACCGAATGGGCGCTTGTGGCATAGCTGCGGACCAGATCGGTCAGCACGTCGATCGGCAGGACGTTTTCGCCGCGGCCCTCGTGTTCCGCGATGATCTGCAACAGGTATTGCCGGGTCAGGTCGTCGCCCGACTTGAGGTCGACGATCTTGACCTCTCGCCCCTCGCGGATGAAGGCGGCGATGTCGTCAAGCGTCACATAGTCGCTGGTTTCTGTGTTATAGAGCCGCCGGCTTGCATAGCGTTTGATCAGAAGCGGCGTGGTCGGTGCGGGCATGGCAGACCCCGGTCATGCGAATTCGCACCCATGATGGGTGCTGCATCCGCAAAAGGCAAAGCAATTTTCTGCACCTGCCAAGGGCCTGGGCCACAGCCATGAAAAAAGGGGCGAAACCGCCCCTTTCTTCGGATCGTCGGCCGGTCGCGATTACTTTGCGGCCACGGTGGTCGCGGCGGCCGAGGCCTTCTTCACTGCGGCCTGGTTCTCGCGCACGACGTTTTCAGCCACGTTGCGGGCGTCGGCGGCAACGTCCTTGCCGGCGGTCAGCAGCAGATCGACGGTGTCGACCTGGACCTTCTTCGCCACTTCGGCGAAGGCCGACAGATGCTCGGCCGCGACTTCAGCCGAAGCCGAGGCGAAATCGGTCAGCGACTTGGCATAGTCCGAAGGCTCTTGCTTGACGGCGGCCAGTTCGCCGACGCGGGCGATGGTGTCCTTGGCCCACTGGGCCGAAATCTCGGTCGAACGCTCGGCGGCGTTCAGGGTCACGCGGGCCAGTTTCTCGCCCAGGACGCTCTGGGATTTGAAGGCTTCCTGGAACGACGAGGTGTCGACGGGGAAGTTGGCCAGGATGTCCTGGAAGGTCTTTGCGAAATCGGGGGTCTTTGCCATGTCATCACTCCTATCAGCGCAGCGGAAGGGACGTTTCGATGAGAGAGGTTTCCGCAGCTAAAGCCATTCTCGTGACCGGAATATGAATGCTGCGGCGCGGCATTTCAAGTATTTTATGCTGCGCCGCAGAATAATGCAGGCCGAAATCGCCGTGTTTCGCGCAACCCCTTGTTTCCGGCTGCTTCACGCGGCCCGTTCATGGACATAGGTTCCGGGCGCGGGGCAAAGCCCCCCTTGCGGTTCGCGGGCGGGCACCATCCCCCCTGCCCGTTCGGCCAGCCAATCCGCCCAGCGGGTCCACCATGTGCCTGGCGCGAAGCTGGCTGATTCTTTCCAGTCCTGATAGCTGCCGCCGAAATCGCTGCTGCCCAGATAGTGACCGTATTTCTTCTTGGTCGGCGGATTGACGATCCCGGCGATATGGCCCGATTCCGACAGGATGAAGGTCTTGTCCTTGGACCCCATGGCCGCGACGCCGCGCCAGCAATCCTTCCAGGGCGCGATGTGGTCGGTTTCGCAGGCGATGGCGCAGAGCGGCGTCGTCACGTCGGACAAATGCAGCTTGCGACCCATCAGTTCGAAACCGTCGGTGGCGAAGGCGTTCTGCTGGCACAGCCCGCGCAGGTATTGCATCGCCATCTTGCCCGGCAGGTTGGTGCTGTCGCCGTTCCAGAACAGCAGGTCGAAGGCGGGCGGGGATTCGCCCATCATATAGCTGCGGATGGCCGGACCCCAGACCAGGTCGTTGGGGCGCAGAAAGCTCATGGTGCGCGACATCAACTGCGCACGCAGCAGGCCGTGGCGCTTTACCTCGTCGGCGATGCCGGTGACGAAATCGTCTTGCAGGAAGCTGACGAATTCGCCCTGGTCCGAGAAATCCGTCAGGGTCGTGAACAGCGTGGCCGATGCCACCCGGTCGTCGTTGCGCTGTTTCAGCAGCGCCAGGGTCAGCGACAGGGTGGTGCCCGCGATGCAATAGCCCACGACATTCAGGCGCGGCTGTCCGGTCAGGTCTCGGACCTTGTCCATCGCCTCCAGATAGGCGGCGACATAGTCCTCCAACCCGACATCGGCATAGCTGGAATCGGGGTTCTTCCAACTGACGATGAACAGCGTGTGGCCCTGTTCGGTCAGCCACTTGATCAGGCTGTTCTGCGGCTTGAGATCGAGAATGTAGAACTTGTTGATCCAGGGCGGAAAGATCAGCAGCGGCGTTTCGAACACCTGGTCGGTCGCGGGCCTGTACTGGATCAGTTCGTACAGCCGGGTCCGATGAACGACCATGCCTTCCGAGGTGCCGATGTTGTCGCCGATCGAGAAGGCATCCCGGTCGGCCAGCGACACCACGATGTCGCCGCTGTTGCGTTCCACGTCGCGGACCAGGTTTTCCAACCCCCGCACCAGGCTTTCGCCTTCGGTCTCAACTGCCCGTTCCAGGGCATCGGGATTGGTGGCCAGGAAATTCGTGGGCGCCATCATGTCGACGATCTGGTCGGTCAGCCAGGTGATGCGGCGGCGGGCAGTGTCGTCGGACAGTTGCAGATTGCCCGCCGCGTCCTTCAGCGCCTTGGAATTGATCAGGTATTGCCGCTTGACGAAGCTGAAATAGGGATGGCTGTCCCACAGCGGGTTGGCGAACCGCTTGTCGCCCCTATGGGCGTCGTCCTCTTCCGGCTCGGCCTTGCCCAGGGTCAGCGCTCGATGCGTGCTGGCATAGTTCTTCAGCGTCTCGCCCCAGTAATTGACCTGGTTTTCCAGGACGCGCGCGGGCTGTTCCGACAAGGTCTTCACCCAGGCATTGGCGGCGGTCATGAACAGATCCGGCCCCGGCGCCTCGATGCCCGGATTGGGGCGGGACCGGGCGGTCAGCGCGGCCATCAGCCGCTGTCCCAGGGCCTCGATCCGTTCGATATTCTCGGCCAGCTTGCGGGCGGTCGCACCCGACGATCCGCGCGCCAGGGCCTCGGCCATGGCCTGGGGCGCGCGGCCCGCCTCGGCGGCGGGTTCGGCCGGGGCCGTCTGATGCAGAGGCGGGGCGGCGACGGGCGCGGGGGATTGGGCGGCCACGGACGGTTGCGCGGGGGCCGCTTTGACAGCGGCGGGCTTCGCCCTTGCCCTGCCCGGCTTTTTGGCAGGTGTCCCAGCGGCCTTTTCGGTCATGTCCGATTTGCCACGCTGTCCAGCAACTTTCTTGCCGTCAGATCCTGCACTTCTTGCCATGATCCCGGTTCCCCCCTATGACTGAATTCATCATAGGCGCAGGGCGGCAATTGCGCAAACAAGGGTTTTGAACCCATTTGCCCCGGCGAAGCGTTCCGCCCTGACGCAGCAACGAAAGGATGACCCCTGTGGCGCTCAAGGGTATCAAGGGCATCGTGTCCTACGACGCGATGGAGACCATTCGGAACACGAACGAATGGATGGGCGCATCGGCCCGCGCGATCGCATCCTATCCGGTCTTCGCGCTGAACCCCCATCCGATCTTCAAGCTGATGAGCGCGTGGGGCCGCGTCACCGAACGCAGCTATGCCCGCATGGTCATCAAGCCCGACTGGGAAATCCCGCCCATCGCCGGCGAACAGGGCCAGGACCACATCGTCTATGTGGAGCCCGTGATGAAGCGCCCCTTCGGCGACCTGATCCATTTCCGCGTCGCCCGGCGCGAGGTGCAGCCCCGCAAGGTGCTGCTGATCGCGCCGATGTCGGGCCATTACGCCACGCTGATGCGGTCCACGGTGACGTCGCTGCTGCCCGATTGCGAGGTCTATGTCACCGACTGGCACAACGCCCGCGACATCCCGGTCAGCGAGGGCAAGTTCGACATCGAGGATTACACCCAGTATCTGGTCGATTTCATCCGCCACCTGGGACCGGACACCAATGTCATCGCCGTCTGCCAGCCCGCGCCCTTGGCCCTGGCCGCGACCGCGATCCTGGCCGAGGATGACCCGGCGTCCCAGCCGCGCACCCTGACCCTGATCGGCGGTCCCGTCGACCCCGACGCCGCCGCGACGGAGGTCACGGATTTCGGCAACCGCATGACCATGGGCGAACTGGAACACACCGTGATCCAGTCCGTCGGGTTCAAGTATCGCGGCGCCGGGCGGATGGTCTATCCGGGCCTGGCGCAGCTGTCGTCCTTCATCGCGATGAACGCCGAAACCCACGCGAAGGCCTTCATCGACAAGATCTGGTCCGAGGCCCGCGGCACCGCCAGCGAAGGCGACAAGCACAACAAGTTCTATGATGAATACCTGGCGGTCATGGACATGACAGCCGAATTCTATCTCTCCACGGTCGAGCGGATCTTCAAGAACGGCGAGATCGCGCGAAATGCCTTCATGGTCAACGACCGCCCGGTGGACATCGGCAGGATCACCGACGTGGCGGTGATGACGGTCGAAGGATCCAACGACGACATCTCGGCCCCCGGCCAATGCGTCGCCGCGCTGGCGCTGTGCACCGGGGTGCCGCAGGACCGCAAGCGGCAGCATCTGGAACAGGGCGCGGGCCATTACGGCATCTTCGCGGGCAAGTCCTGGCGGCTGAACATCCGGCCCCTGGTGCTGGATTTCATCGACGAACACATGTCCCTGCCCGACACGGCCAAGCCCCGCAAGCAGCGGGTGCGCGGCGGCATAGCGGCGGACTGCGGCGCGACGGATCCCTTTACCGACAGCAGCAAGATCGCCGTCTAGGAACCCGGCCTTGCGGTCGGTCGTTCATCCCCGGACAGCCGCATGGGGCGGCACGGGGATATCGAATGACCGACGACAAGCACGCCGCGACCTTCTGGGACCGCCTGGACGACATCAACACCGGGATGCTGGGGCTTCTGGACGATGCCCGGCTAGTCCCGATGTCGCATTACGCCGAACCCGAGACGAACACCCTGTGGTTCATCACGGCCAAAGGCACGGATCTGGCGACCTCGGTCGCGGGGGGCGGCAAGCCCGCCCTGCATGTCGTCAGCGACGCGGCCGAGGGGCTGTATGCACGGATCGACGGCACCCTGTCTTTGTCTGACGACCGGGCCAAGCTGGACGAATTGTGGAACGCCGTCGCCTCCAGCTGGTTCGAGGACGGCAAGCGCGACGAAGACGTGCAACTGATGCGCTTCGACATGACCGAAGCCGAGGTCTGGGCAACGGGTGGCAAGCTGGCCTTCGTCTATGAGATCGCCAAATCCAAGGTCACCGGCCAGAAGCCCGACATGGGCGAACACTACACGCTGACCTTCTGATCAGCGAAGGGCCAGTCAGCGAAGGGCCTCGCCGATCCAGTCGGTGATCGCCCGTTCAAGCCGGAGCGTCAGATCGGGGGACAGCGCCTCTCCGGCGATGACATGGGCGTCGGGATCGTCCTTCGGACCCGGCGCGACCTTCAGGACCGTGGCCGTCCCGCCCCAATCTGCCGCCACCCTGGCCGATGCGGCATGATCCACGATCCGGTCTGCATCCGACCAGATGAACAGCGTGGGCACGCTTGCGTCGCGCCAGCCGCCCCGCCGCGCCTGCCGCAGCAGCGTACCCACCGCAAGCGTCGCGGACAGCGGATAGCAACTGGTCCAGCGGGCGCGATGCAGATCGTTCCGGGTCGTGAAGCATCGCTGCGGATCGCCCGCCAGTCGGATCAGCCCCCGTGCGAAGGGCAGGTCCAGCAGCCGCGCCGCCCGCGCCCTCAACCGGAAATTGGGCGAGATCAGGACCGCCCCGTCTATCAGCTGCCCCAGGCGCGGATCGCGCGCCGCCAGCGCCGCCAGCGTGGCGCCCGAAGACATGCCGATCACCACGACCCGGCGGCCCATCAGCCGCGCGGCCCCCAGCCCGACCGCCAGATCGCGCCACCAGTCCTGCGCCGTCGCCGCCGCCAGATCGGCGCCGTCCGTGCCATGGCCGGTCAGCCTGATCGCCAGAAGATTGGCCCCCAGATCCCGCGCGACATGTTCCGGCAAGGGGCGCAGTTCCGCCGGACTGGCCGAAAAGCCGTGGACATACAGGATTGCGATGTCGGTGATCCGCCCCGGCGGGGCGGCCCATTGCAGGGCGGAGGCGACCTCGGGGCGGACCTCGGCTTCTCGACCGGCCAGCCAGTCCTGCACGTCGCCGGGCGGATCGACGGCGCCCTGATCCGGGCGCAGCCTGTCGCGCGGGCCCCAGGCCCACAGCAGCCCCAAGGCCGTCAGCAGGCCAAGCCCCAGCCTAGGCCAGAACATCGTCGATGGATTGCCCGATCAGCCGCAGGCATTCCGGCGTGGAAAAGCGGTGATCCGCGCCCTTGACCAGCGTCAGCCGGATGTCGTCGCCGGCGGCGTGACCCAGCAGCCGCATCGCCCAATCGACAGGAACGTCGGCATCCGCCGTGCCTTGCAGCATCCGCACCGGAACGGACAGCGGCAGGGGCTGGTCCATCACCAGATGGTCACGCCCGTCCTCGATTAGGCGGCGGGTGATGACATAGGGCTGGTCGCTGTAATCGCTGGGCAGCTCGATCCGCCCGGCCCGCAGCAGGGTCTGTCGCTGCACGTCGTCGAATCCGGCCCAGAACCCCTGCTGGGTGAAATCAGGCGCGGCGGCGATGGTCACCAGCCCCGCCACCCGCTGCGGCATCGCCCGCGCCACCAGCAGGGCGATCCAGCCGCCCATGGACGATCCGACCAGCACCTGCGGCCCGTCCGTCAGCGCCTCGATCACCTGGCGGGCGTCCTGGAACCAGTCGCCGATGCAGCCTTCCTCGAAACTGCCGCTGCTGTCGCCGTGGCCGGAGTAGTCGAAGCGCAAGAAGGCCCGGTTCTGCTCGCGCGCCCAGTCGTGCAGCCAGGCGGCCTTGGTGCCGGTCATGTCGGACTTGAACCCGCCCAGGAACACCACGCCCGGCCCGCGCCCGCTGCTGCGCTGAAAGGCGATGCGCCGCCCGGCGGGAATGTCCAGATATTCGCTCATCATCGGTCCTCCATCCGCTTATCTTGACAGTTTTCCCGCCGGGGTCCATGGGAGGCCCACAGATAACCCGCAGCCGGGCGTTCCGTGGGCGCCGAACCGACGAGGAGGACGATATGTCCCAGATTTCCCTGACCTTCCCCGATGGCAATGCGCGCGACTATCCCGCCGGCATCACCGCCGCGCAGGTGGCCGAAAGCATCGCGCCCAGCCTGGCGAAACGCGCGATCTCGGCCAGCCTGGACGGTCGGCATATCGACCTCGCCTGGCCGATCACCGAAAGCGGCGCGATCAGCATCAACACGCTGAAGGACGACGCCCCGGCCCTGGAACTGATCCGCCACGACTTCGCCCATGTCATGGCCCGCGCGGTGCAGGAATTGTGGCCGGACGTGAAAGTCACCATCGGCCCGGTGCGCGATCACGGCTGGTTCTACGACTTCGACCGGGCGGAGCCCTTCACCCCCGAGGATCTGGGCGCGATCGAGGCGAAGATGAAACAGATCATCGCCGCCCGCGATCCCGTGCGCACCGAGGTCTGGGACCGCGACCGCGCCCTGGCCTATTACAAGGACCGGGGCGAGCCGTTCAAACTGGAACTGATCGACCGCATCCCCGAGGGCGAGCCGCTGCGGATGTACTGGCATGGCGACTGGCAGGATCTGTGCCGTGGCCCGCATTTGCAGAACACCGGCCAGCTTCCCGCCGACGCCTTCAAGCTGACCCATATCGCCGGGGCCTATTGGCTGGGCGACAGCACGCGGCCGATGCTGCAACGCATCTATGGCGTGGCCTTCCGCAACCGCGACGAGTTGAAGGCCCACCTGACCATGCTGGAGGAGGCCGCGAAACGCGACCACCGCAAGCTGGGCCGCGAGATGGACCTGTTCCACATGCAGGAGGAAGCGCCGGGACAGGTCTTCTGGCACCCGAACGGCTGGAACATCTATACCACGCTGCAAGACTATATGCGCCGCCGCCAGCGGGCCGACGGCTATGTCGAGGTGAACACGCCCCAGGTCGTCAGCCGCAAGCTGTGGGAGGCGTCGGGCCACTGGGAAAACTATCAGGAAAACATGTTCATCGTCGAGGTGGACGAGGATCACGCCCGCCAGAAGACCGTCAACGCGCTGAAGCCGATGAACTGCCCCTGCCATGTGCAGATCTTCAACCACGGCCTGAAATCCTATCGCGACCTGCCGTTACGCATGGCCGAGTTCGGATCCTGCAACCGCTATGAACCCTCGGGCGCGCTGCACGGGATCATGCGGGTGCGCGGCTTTACCCAGGACGACGCGCATATCTTCTGCACCGAGGATCAGATCGAGGCGGAAACGAAGAAGTTCATCGAGTTCCTGGCAGGCGTCTATGCCGATCTGGGCTTCACCGACTGGCGGATCAAGCTGTCCACCCGCCCGGAAAAGCGCATCGGGTCCGACGAAAGCTGGGACCGGGTGGAAGCCGCGCTTGGCAATGCCTGCAAGGCTGCCGGTTACGACTATGAACTGTTCCCCGGCGAGGGCGCCTTCTACGGTCCCAAGCTGGAATTCGTGCTGCGCGACGCCATCGGCCGCGATTGGCAATGCGGCACCTTGCAGGTGGACCCGAACCTGCCCGAACGCCTGGACGCTGAATATGTGGGTGCAGATGGCGCCAAGCACCGGCCGATCATGCTGCACCGCGCCGTCCTGGGGTCGTTCGAACGCTTCATCGGCATCCTGATCGAAAACAGCGCGGGCAAGCTGCCCTTCTGGCTGGCGCCCCGGCAGGTGGTGGTGGCCTCCATCGTCTCGGACGCTGACGCCTATGTGGCCGAGGTGGTCGCGGATCTACGCGCGGCGGGCATCCGGGCCGAGGCCGATACCCGCAACGAGAAGATCAACTACAAGGTCCGCGAACATTCCGTGGCGAAGGTTCCGGCGATTCTTGCCATCGGCATGAAGGAAGTCGAGGACAGGACGGTATCGCTTCGGCGCCTCGATCAGCAGGGGTCGCGTTCGTTACCGTTAACCGAAGCCATTGCCGCGCTGAAAGACGAAGCCACCCCGCCGGACCTGCGCTGAATCGCGTCTTTCCGGCATGTTATCGCGTGCGGACGCTGGTCCGGGCGCGTTTCCTGCTTGCCTTTTTTAACGATTCGTCCATCCTCTCATCAGCGTGAGCGAAGCCTTTCTACCGCCTCCCTTTCACGGGCAGCCGGAATACCGAAAGCGGGCTGCACGGCCTGACGCAATCCTGCGCCAGGATGACTTGAAGGAGAGAACGGTTATGGCGACCGGAACGGTGAAATGGTTCAACGCCACCAAGGGCTATGGCTTCATTGCCCCCGATGACGGCGGCAAGGATATCTTCGTCCACATCTCGGCCGTTGAACGCGCCGGGCTGACGGGCCTGAAGGACAACCAGAAGATCGCATACGAGCTGCAATCGGGCCGCGACGGCCGTGCCTCGGCCAGCGATCTGAAGCTGCTCTGATCCAGCTTTGCAGGATTGCGGAACGGCCCGCCCGCGCGGGCCGTTTTCATTTGCGCGCCTTGAAAGGACCGGCCCATGATCCCGCTGGACATCTTCGCAGACCCCGTCTGCCCCTGGTGCCTGATCGGCAAGGTCGAACTGGATCGCGCCCTGGAAAGTCGTCCCTCGCATCCCTTCCAGATCGCCTGGCATCCGTTTCGCCTGAACCCGCAGATGCCGCAGGGCGGCATGGACCGGACCGCCTATCTGCGCGCCAAGCTGGGTCCGCGGGCCGAGGATGCCAGCCGCGCCGTGGCACAACGGGCCGCTGCCCTGGGGCTGGTCCTGAACCCGTCGCCGCGCGAACCGGACACGACCGACGCGCATCGGCTGATGCACTGGGCCGGGCTTGAGGGCGCGCAGACCCGCGTCATGTCGGGGCTGCTTCGCGCGCATTGGCAGGAGGCCCGCGACATCGGCGATGCGGCGGAGCTGGCGCGCATCGCGGCGGCAGGGGGCATGGACGCCGGCCTGGTAACGCGCCTTCTGTCCAGCAACGCCGACCGGGATCAGGTCGCCGCCCGCGAACAGCACGCACGGGATCGCGGCATCACCTCGGTCCCGACCTTCATCGTTGCCGACCGGCACGCGATCAGCGGCTCACAGCCCGCAAGCCTTTGGCGGCAGGTGATCGACGAACTGGCCGAGGGCTCAAAATAACTTGCACAGTGTGCAAGTTTGGATTACAGGAACCGCCTGACGAAAGGCCCCTCATGTCCGTGATCGCCCCCGATGCACCTGCGCCGCAGCGGCGTCTGCCCCTGCCCGAATTCGTGGCCATGCTGGCCTTTCTGTTTGCCACCGTCGCCTTTTCCATCGACGCGATGCTGCCCGCCCTGCCCGACATCGCGGCCGAACTGACGCCCGACAACGTGAACCGGGCGCAGCTGATCCTGACGGTCTTCATGGCGGGCATGGGGATCGGCACCCTGTTCGCCGGTCCCATTTCCGACGCCCTCGGCCGCAAGCCCGCGATTTACCTGGGGGCCGTGATCTATGTCGTTGCAACCCTGGCGGCGATCTTCGCCAATTCCCTGGAGTTCCTGCTGGCAGCCCGCTTTGTCCAGGGGCTTGGCGCGGCCAGTCCGCGCATTGTCGGCATGGCACTGATCCGCGACCTGTATTCGGGCCGGGAAATGGCGCGGATTTCCAGCTTCGTGATGATGGTCTTCATCCTGATTCCCGCTCTGGCGCCGTCGATAGGGGCGGGCATCATCTGGTTTTCCGGCTGGCACGGCGTCTTCGTGGCCTTCATCCTGTTCGCGCTGATCGGATCGGCTTGGCTGGGCCTGCGCCAGGCCGAGACGCTGCCGCCTGCCGCGCGTCGTCCGCTCCGGATCGGACCGCTCGGCGCGGCGGCGCGCGAGGTGCTGGCCGACCGCCAGGTCATGCTTTGCACGGTCATCCTGACCCTGGGCTTCGGGCAGATGTTCGGTCTGCTGTCCTCGGCCCAGCAACTGTTCGGCGAGACCTATGGCAAGGGCGACAACTTCCCCGCCTGGTTCGCGCTGATGGCGCTGTTGTCAGGGGCGGGAACGCTGCTGAACGCCACCTTCGTGATGCGCTTCGGGATGCGGCGGATCGCCAAATGGGCCTATGTCATGCAAACGGTGGTCTCGACGGCGATGCTGGCGCTGACCCTGACCGACGCCCTGCCCGCAAGCTTGCGCTTCCCGGCCTTCTTCTTCTGGGCGGTCAGCGTGTTCTTCATGGCGGGCGTGACCTTCGGCAACCTGAACGCTCTGGCGCTGCAACGCATGGGCCATATCGCCGGAATGGCCGCGTCGATCATCGCCGCGCTGTCCACCATCGCGGCGACGCTGATCGCCGCGCCGGTGGGGCTGCTCTATAACGGGACAGCAGTCCCGGCGATCACGGCGACGCTGATCTGCTCAGCCCTGGCATGGTTCCTGATGCGGGGCCTGCGCGACTGACAGATCCGCCCGGCGGGACCGCGCCGTCACGAACCGGGCATTGGCAAGGTCGTTGCGCAGATGCGCGGCGATCCGGTCGGTGTCCTTGCCGAAGCCCTGCCATCGGGCGGTCAGACGGCGTTCCAGCTCGCCGACCGGCACGTCCAGCCAGACCGTCAGATCGAAGCGCAGCCGATTCCAGGGCGCCGCGTCCAGCAGCAGGTAATTGCCTTCGATCACCACGATCCGATGATCCGGGGCCACGACCCCGGCCCCAGCCACCGCGATTTCGCGGCTCCGGTCGAAAACCGGAAAGATCACCTCGGTCCCCGGCATCGCCAGCCGTTCGACCAGAACCGCAAACCCTTCGGCATCAAAGGTCTCGACGGCCCCCTTGCGCGCCAACAACCCGCGCGCGGACAGCACCCGATCGTCCAGATGAAACCCGTCCATCGGCACCAGAACGGCATCGTCCAGCCGCGCCACCAACGCCTCGGCCAGCGTGGACTTGCCCGATCCCGGCGCGCCTGCCATCGCCACAAGAACCCGCCCGCCTTCCAGCGACCGGATGCGATTCAGCACGGCCCGCCCTTCTCCTTTGTCCAAATATCCTGGGGGGAGTCCGAAGGACGGGGGGCAAAGCCCCCCTTCCAGGCCCGTCACGCGGCGATCCCCTCGGGCACACGGGCCCCGGTCATATAGGCGACCGCGTCCGACATCGTGTGTTCCTTGGGATTGATGACGCACAGCCGCTTGCCCAGGCGGTGGATATGAATGCGGTCGGCCACCTCGAACACATGGGGCATGTTGTGGCTGATCAGCACGATGGGGATTCCGCGCGACCGCACGTCCAGGATCAGATCCAGCACCCGGCGGCTTTCCTTGACGCCAAGCGCGGCGGTCGGCTCGTCCAGGATGATGACCCGGCTGCCAAAGGCCGCGGCGCGCGCCACCGCGACGCCCTGCCGCTGGCCGCCCGACAGCGTTTCCACCGGCTGGTTGATGTTCTGGATCGTCATCAGCCCCAGTTCCGACAGCTTCTGGCGGGAGAACGCGTCCATCGCAGGCTTGTCCAGCATCCCGAACCACTGGCCCATGATGCCGGGGCGGCGGATTTCCCGGCCCATGAACATGTTGTCGGAAATCGACAGGGCGGGCGACAGGGCCAGGGTCTGATAGACAGTCTCGATTCCGGCCTTCCGGGCCTCCAGCGGGCTGGCGAAGCTGACCGGCTGGCCATCCAGCCTGATCTCGCCTTCATCTGGCTGAACGGCGCCGGAAATGGCCTTGATCAAGCTGGATTTCCCCGCGCCGTTGTCGCCGATCACGGCCAGGATCTCTCCAGGATACAGGTCGAAGTCGGCGCGGTCCATTGCGGTTACGCGGCCATAGCGCTTGACCAGGTTGCGGGCATAGAGAAGCGGCTGGGTCATGACGAAATCTTCCTGATCCATTGGTCGATGGCGACGGCGACGATGATCAGCCAGCCGGTCGCGAACAGCTGCCACAGCACGTCCACACCGGCCAGCCGCAGCCCGGAATTGAAGACGCCGACGATCAGCGCCCCGATCAGCGGCCCCAGGATGGATCCGCGCCCGCCGAACAGCGAGATGCCCCCGATCACCACGGCGGTGATGGATTCCAGGTTCGCCTCGAAGAACGAGGTCGGGCTGACCGAACCCACCCGGCCGATCGACGACCAGGCCGCCAGCCCGCAGATGACCCCTGCGGCCATATAGACCGACATCAGCACGCGCTTGGTCTGGATCCCGGCAAGCGCTGCGGATTCGGGATCGTCGCCCACCGCATAGACCCGGCGCCCCCAGGCGGTCTGGTACAAGGCATACCACAGGACCGCAAAGACCACGATCATCAGCACCACGCCATAGGTCAGGACCGCGCCCCCCAGGGTGAAGCGCTCGCCGAAGAACTTCAGCAGCGGGGCCTCGGCGTCCAGGGTCTGGCTGCGGATGGTCTCGCGGTTGGAGAGGTAATAATTCAAGGCCAGGAAGATATTCCATGTCCCCAGCGTGGTGATGAAGGGCGGCAGCTTCAGCCGCGTCACGAGCGCGCCGTTCAGCGCCCCCGTCGCGGCCCCGACCGCCAGCCCGATCAGGATCGAGACCGGCACCGGAATGCCGAAATCGACCGACAGCTTGCCCATGATCACGGACACCATCACCATGACCGCGCCGACCGACAGGTCGATGCCCGCCGTCAGGATCACCAGCGACTGCGCGGCGGCCAGGGTGCCGACGACCGCCACCTGTTGCAGGATCAGCGACAGGTTGAAGGCCGAAAAGAAGTTGGGTGAAATCAGCCCGAAGGCGATCACCGACAGCACCAGCACGATGACCGGAACCATGGTCGGATAGCGGTGCAAGAAGTGCTGCACCCGGTCAAGCGCGCCGCGCGAGTGATGGTCGAAGCGGGCGACCGTCTCGGACGGGTTGCGCGCGACCACGGGGTCGGGGGTGTCGGACATCAGTCCCTCCGGTGTTCAGGGGAGGAAGGGCGGCGGCTGCATGGCACCGCCCCCAGGTCGGTCAGGTCAGCCCCAGCACTGGGCCAGGCCATCCTCGACGCTGATCGAGGGCACGCCCTCGACCGGCTGGTCGGTGACCAGGTTCACGCCGGTATCGGTGAAATCCAGACCCTCGGTCGCTTGCGGCTTGGTCCCGTCCTTGGCATAGGCGGCAATCGCCTCGATCCCCATGGACGCCATCTTCAGCGGATATTGCTGCGAGGTCGCGCCGATCACGCCTGCCTTGACGTTTTCCACGCCGGGGCAGCCGCCATCCACGGACACGATGATCGCATTGCCTTCCATGCCAAAGGATTTCAGCGCCTCATAGGCCCCGGCGGCGGCGGGTTCGTTGATCGTATAGACCAGATTGATGGCGGGATCCTTCTGCATCAGCGCCTCCATCGCCTGGCGGCCGCCTTCCTCGTTCCCCGAGGTCACGTCATGGCCAACGATGCGGGCGTCATCCTCGTCGCCGATGACATTGTTGTCCTTCACATCGACGCCGAAGCCTTCCAGGAAACCCTGATCGCGCAGCACGTCGACCGAGGGCGCGCTGGCCGACAGATCCAGCAGGGCGATCCGGGCATCCTTTGCCGCATCGCCCATCTTGCCCGCAGCCCAGGCGCCGATCAGGCGGCCCGCCTCGCGGTTGTCGGTGGCGAAGGTCGCGTCCGCCGCGTCGATCGGATCCAGCGGCGTGTCAAGCGCAATGACCAGGATCCCCGCGTCGCGCGCCTGCTTGACCGATTCCGTGATGGCCTTGGTGTCCGACGCCGTGATCAGGATGCCCTTCACCCCCGCCGCGATGCAGCTTTCCATGGCTTGCTGCTGGGTCTCGTGATCGCCGTCGATCTTGCCCGCGAAGCTCATCAGCTCGATGCCCAGTTCCTGCGCCTTGGCGGTCGCGCCTTCCTTCATCTTCACGAAGAAGGGGTTGATGTCGGTCTTGGTGATGATGCAGGCCTTGACCGGATCCTGCGCGGTGGCGACACCTGCCGACAAGGCCAGCACGGAAGCGGCCAGCGACAGACGCAGCGACGATGTGATGATCATTCTGAAACTCCTCCGAATGGCGGCACCTCCTCCGCCTTGCCTGATCAGGAAGCACGAAGCGTTTCCTCTTGTCAATAAATCAATCATGTTGATTAATACGTGAGAGGAGGCCGTCCCCCATGCTGAACAACCCAAGACATTGGCTGGAACTCAGCCGGAACGAGCGATCGATCCTGTCGCTGATCCGCAGGCGCGGCCCCCTGCCCCGCGCGGCCCTGGCGCAGGCCACCGGACTGTCGCCCCAGGCCATAACCAACCTGACAAGAAAACTGATCCAGAACGGTTTTCTGGACGCAGGTGCGGTGGTTCGCGGCAAGGTGGGCCAGCCCACGACACCCCTGTCCTTGGCCCCCGAGGGCGCGCTGTTCCTGGGGCTGAAGCTGGGCCGCAGGCTGGTCGAACTGGCCTTGGTGGACTTCACCGGAACGGTAAAGATCCATCGGCAAGAGATATACACCCATCCGACCCCGGAACGGATCGTGACGTTCGCGCGCCACGGGATCGCGACGATCCTGGCCTCGTTGCCCGATCCCCTCCGAATCGCCGGGCTGGGCGTCGCGACGCCGTTCCGGCTGTGGGACTGGGGCGCGGGGATGGCGGACTGGCACGGCTTCGACCTGGCCGCCCGGCTGGCCGAAGACCTGCCCTTCCCGGTATTCCTGGAAAACGACGCCAGCACCGCCTGCGCGGCGGAGCTGATCTTCGGCCGGACAGCCCTGCCCGCCGATTTCGCGCATCTCTATATCGCGCATTTCGCGGGCGGCGGCGTGGTGCTGGACGGGCGGCTGCGGGTTGGGCCGCGCCGCAATGCCGGGGCCTTGGGGTCGATGCCGATCCCCGGCGGGCGGCAGCTGCTGGATGTGGCCTC
This sequence comes from Paracoccus sp. 22332, assembly GCF_052045125.1. Lineage (NCBI taxonomy): Bacteria > Pseudomonadati > Pseudomonadota > Alphaproteobacteria > Rhodobacterales > Paracoccaceae > Paracoccus > Paracoccus sp. 22332. The sequence goes on along the minus strand of NZ_JBQEOI010000006.1, from coordinate 18,120 downwards.
GGTCTCAACGCTGGAATCGCGGCTGGGACGGTCCCTGCCGCCCGACGATTCCGGTTGGCTGGTGCCGCCGGACATCGAAGCCGCCTGGATCGCCGAATCGGCCGAGGCGCTGGCCTTCGCGGCGCTGTCGGCCACCGCGCTGCTGGACATTCCGGTGGTGGTGATCGATGGCGCGGTGCCGCCCGCCACCCGCCGCGCCCTGGCCGATGCCACGCGCGCCGCCCTGGAACGCCTGCCCGCCGCGGGCATCGACCGGCCCCGGATCGTCGAGGGCAGCCTGGCCCGCAGCGCCCGGATCCTGGGCGCCGCCGCCCTGCCGCTGGCGCATTTCTTCGAGCCGGACGGCGCGCTGGCTTGACAGCGCCGCCTCCGCCCTTATAAGCGCCGCTTCCATTGGTGTTGGTGGACCCCGCAAGGGGAAGCCTGTCGGGCCTTGCGGCCAAAGGACAACGCCCTTCGACAACGCACAGAAGGAGATCAGCGGTGACCAAGCGCACCTCTGCCAAGTACAAGATCGACCGCCGCATGGGCGAAAACATCTGGGGCCGCGCCAAGTCCCCGGTCAACCGTCGTGAATACGGCCCCGGCCAGCACGGCCAGCGCCGCAAGAACAAGCTGTCGGACTTCGGCACGCAGCTGCGCGCCAAGCAGAAGCTGAAGGGCTATTACGGCGATCTGACCGAAAAGCAGTTCCGCCGCATCTATGCCGAAGCCGAGCGCGTCAAGGGCGACACCGGCGAAAACCTGATCGGCCTGCTGGAGCGCCGGCTGGACGCCGTGGTCTATCGCGCGAAATTCGTGCCGACCATCTTCGCCGCCCGCCAGTTCGTGAACCACGGCCATATCGAGGTGAACGGCAAGCGCGTCAACATCGCCTCGTACCGCGTGAAGGAAGGCGACGTGATCTCGATCCGCGAACGGTCGCGCCAGCTGGCCATCGTGCTGGAGGCCGTCGGCCTGGCTGAACGTGACGTGCCCGATTATCTGGAGGTCGACCACAACAAGATGACCGCGACCTTCGTGCGCACCCCCGCCCTGGGCGACGTGCCCTATGCCGTGGTGATGGAACCGAACCTGGTCGTCGAATACTACGCCAAGAACTGATCCTGTCCTTTTGCAGGGCATCGGGCCGCATCCTTCGGGGTGCGGCCTTTTTCGTTGCCGCCGACCTTTCTTGCCGTTTCATCATGCACTAAAGGGGCTGCGAGAGGATCCCGACATGACGCAAATCACCCCCCAGCCCGGCATTATGGACATCGCGCTCTACGTCAGCGGCGAAAGCAGGCTGCCGGGGCGCAGCGATGTGCTGAAGCTGTCGTCGAACGAAAACCCGCTGGGTTCCAGCGACAAGGCGCGCGCGGCCTATGCGGCGGCGGCGGGGGATCTGCACCGTTATCCGAACACCGACCATGCCCCCCTGCGCCGTGCCATCGGCGAGGTCCACGGGCTGGATCCCGACCGGATCATCTGCGGCGTCGGCTCGGACGAGGTGCTGCAATTCGTGGTCCAGGCCTTTGCCGGGACGGGGGACGAGGTCATTACCACCGAGCATGGTTTTTCCATGTATCCGATCCTGGCGCGGATGGTCGGCGCGGTTCCGGTGACGGTGCCAGAAACCGAACGCCGCATCGACGTGGACGCGATCCTGGACGCCGTGACCGACCGGACGCGGATCGTCTTCATCGCCAATCCGGCCAACCCGACCGGCACCATGCTGACTCGGGACGAGGTGCAGCGGCTGGCGGGCGGGCTGCCGCCCAGCGTGCTGCTGGTCCATGACGGCGCCTATACCGAATTCGCGGCGGGCGCCGATGGCGGGGCGGGACTGGTGGACCGGCATCCGAACGTCATTATGACGCGCACGTTTTCCAAGATCCACGGACTGGGCGGGTTGCGGATCGGCTGGGGCTATGCGGCCCGCGACATCATCGACGTGCTGAACCGCATCCGCCAGCCCTTCAACCTGTCCAACGCCCAGATGGCCGCGGCCGAGGCCGCCGTCCGCGACACCGCCTTCCGCGACCATTGCGCCGACCTGAACGCCCGGATGCGCGACCGGATGCGCAATTCGCTGATCCAGATGGGCATCGGCTGCGATGAAAGTTTCGCCAATTTCGTGCTGGCCCGCTTTGCCGATCCGGCCGAGGCCGGGGCCGCCGATGCCGCCCTGCGCGACGACGGCATCCTGGTCCGCCGCGTCGCGGGCTATGGTCTGCCCGCCGCGCTGCGCATCACGGTGGGCGACGAACAGGGTGTGACGCGCGTGCTGGAAACGCTGGGCCGCTTCATGGCGGATCGGAGGGGCGCATGAGCCCGATCTATGACCGCGTGGCGCTGATCGGCCTGGGCCTCATCGCCGGGTCCATGGCCCATGCCATCCGCGAGGGCGGGCTTGCTCGCGAAGTCGTTGGCTATGCCCGCAGCGCCGAAACGCGAGAGACCGCGCGCGAGATCAACCTCTGCGACCGCATTGTCGACAGCGCGGCCGAGGCGGTGGCAGATGCCGATCTGGTGGTGCTGGCGGTTCCCGTGGGGGCGATGGCCGCAGTCGCGGCGGACATCGCGCCGCATCTGAAGCCGGGCGCAACCGTGACGGATGTGGGTTCGGTCAAGCAGTCGGTGATCGACGCCGTGGCGCCCCATATTCCGCAGGGTGTCCATTTCGTGCCGGGCCATCCGCTGGCGGGGACCGAACATTCCGGCCCGCGCGCGGGCTTTGCCAGCCTGTTCCGCAACCGCTGGTGGCTTCTGACCCCGCTGCCCGACACCGATCCCGCCGCCGTCGACCGCCTCACCGACCTGGTTCGCGCCATGGGCGCCAAGACCGACCGGATGGAGCCTGCGCATCACGACCTGGTGCTGGCCGTCACCAGCCACGCCCCGCACCTGATCGCCTTCACCATGGTGGGGGTCGCCGACCATCTGCGCCGCGTCACGGACGAGGAAGTGGTGCAGTATTCCGCCGCCGGCTTTCGCGACTTCACCCGCATCGCCGCCAGCGACCCGACCATGTGGCGCGACGTGTTCCTGCACAACAAGGACGCCACGCTGGACATCCTGGGCCGCTTCACCGAGGAACTGTTCGTGCTGCAACGCGCCATCCGCATGGGCGACGGCCAGCAGTTGTTCGACTATTTCACCCGCACCCGCGCGATCCGGCGCGGCATCATCGAGGCAGGCCAGGACACCGCCGCCCCGGATTTCGGCCGCATCGCCCCGGCTGGCTGAGGCTTTCATCCCGGACCGTGCTGCCCTAGCTTGGGGACATGGACGGGTTGGGACGGATGCGACGGATTGATTGGGTCTTCGGTTACGGTTCGCTGATCTGGGATCCGGGTTTTTCCCCGGTCGAGACCGCGCGCGCCTGGGTGACGGGCTATGCCCGCAGCTTCTGCCTGCGCTCGGTCCAGCATCGCGGCACGCAGGCGCGGCCTGGGCTGGTGCTGGGCCTGGACGAACAGCCGGACGCGGAGTGCGGCGGCGTGGCGCTGCGCATCGCGGATCACGACCATGACGAGGTGCTGGCCTATCTGCGCGCCCGCGAACTGGTGACGGAAGCCTATCAGGAAACGATCCTGCCCCTGCGACTGGAAGACGGCCGCCAGGTCGAGGCCCTGGCCTATGTGATGCGGCGCGATCATGTCCAATATGCGGGTGGGCTGGCCCTGACCGAACAGGCGCGGATCATCGCCCAGGCCCATGGCGCGCGCGGCGCGAATGCGGATTACCTGTTCAACACCGCCGCCCATCTGGCGCAGATCGGCCTGGGCGACTCGGTGCTGGACGACCTGTCCGCCCAGGTGCGCAAGCTGCTGGAAACGGGCGCAAACCCCCGCGACTGACTTTCAGATCGCTTGGCAAGCGCCGGGCCGCATCCTACAGTCGGGTCCAAGGAGAGTCCTGCCAGGGAAGGCGATCAGTTGAGCGAACCAACCAGCAGCCAACAGCCCGATGCCCCCGTGCTGGGCCGCCGCGCAGGCGCCGCGCATCGCCGGATCACCGCGACCCGTTCGTCCGACACAGGCCCCGCCAATCCCCGCTTTTCGCAGCCCGTCCGCCAGATCGTCCTGATGGTGACGGTGCTGATCCTGGTCCTGGCGGGCGGTTGGGTCGCCTATGGGCGGATCCTGCCGATCTTCCAGGCGAACCTGTGGCTGAACGGCGTGATCCTGGCGGTCTTCGCCCTGGGCATCATGGCCTGCTTCTGGCAGGTCGGCCAGTTGATCCGGTCGGTCAGCTGGATCGAACGCTTTGCCCATCGCCGCCGCAACGCGGTGGAAAAGGGCATCGCCGCGCGGGGCGAGGCTGACGCGGGCGACCAGCCCCCGCGCCTGCTGGCGCCGCTGGCGGCGCTGCTGGGCACGCGCGGTCCCGTGGGGGGCACGATCTCGACCAGCGCCGCGACCTCGATCCTGGATTCCGTCGCAACCCGCATCGACGAATTGCGCGACATCACAAGATACCTGTCCAACCTGCTGATCTTCCTGGGTCTTCTTGGAACCTTCTATGGTCTTGCGACGACCATTCCAGCGGTGGTCGACACGATCCGCAACTTGGCTCCGCAGCAGGGCGAAAGCGGCATCCAGGTGTTCGACAAGCTGATGAGCGGGCTTGAAGCCCAGCTTGGCGGCATGGCCACGGCCTTTTCGTCCTCGCTTCTGGGTCTTGCGGGGTCGCTGGTCGTGGGCCTGCTGGAACTGTTCGCGACGCATGGCCAGAACCGCTTCTACCGCGAGCTTGAGGAATGGATGTCGGGCTTCACCCGCGTCAGCCTGGCCGGAGCGGATGGCGACGGCGTGGACCAGGCCGCCCTGGCGGGATTTCTGGAACAGATGGCGGGCCAGATGGACCGGCTGCAACAGCTCCAGGCCGGACGCGACCTGCAACGCGACGAGGCCGCCGCGATGGCCGACGAACGCGTCGTGGTGATGGCCCAGGCGATCGAGGCCCTGGTCCAGCGCAGTGAAACCGACCATCGGGAATCGCAGTCCCGCGTCGCAGCCCTGACCGAAACCCTGTCGCGGCTAGCCCAGGGTCAGGATCGGCTGGTCGATCTGGCCCGCGCCCAGGCCGAGCGTCCGGCGCCCACCCCGCCCGACATGAAGGGAATCGAGACCGCGTTGAACCGGCTGGCATCGGATCTTGCCGAAGGGCGGGACGAGATGGTGGCCGAATTGCGGTCGGACATCCTGGTCCTGACCCGCGCGGTGCGCGCGGCGCGGTTCAACGATCCGTTCCGGGACGATCTGCTGCGCGATCCCCTGGTCTCTCGGGACAGGGGCTAGCGGATGGCCCTGCGCCGCGCCGCATCGGGGCATCGCTTCTCGGCCAATATCTGGCCGGGTTTCGTGGATGCCCTGGCGACCCTGCTGATGGTGCTGGTCTTCGTGCTGACGATCTTCACCGTGATGCAGTCGGTGCTGCGCGACCAGATCACCGACCAGGACGACACCATCGGCGAACAGGATCAGGTCATCTCCAGCCAGGAACGGGTGATTTCCGGCCAGGAGCGCCGGCTGGAACAGCTGGGCCGGCAGGTTGCGGCCTTGGGCCAGGCCCTGACCGTGTCCGAGGATCGCGAAGCCGCCCTGCAAGGCCAGCTTGCCGACGCCCAGGCGCAGGCCCGCGACCGCGCCGCGCGGATCACCCGGCTGTCAGCGCAACTGGAAGGAAGCCGGGGGGAACTGGCAGAGGCCCGGTCGCGCCTGACCGACTTCGAAGCCGAGGTGGCCGCCCTGATGGCCGCGCGCGCCGCCGACCGGGAACAGGCCGACGCCCGGCAGCAGCAGATGCAGGCGCAGCTGACCCAGCAGGAAAACCGCGCCAATGCCGCCGAACTGGCGGTGGCCGCCGCGCGCCGGGAAATCGACGCGCAGGCCGAACAGGCCCGTCTTGCCGCCGCGCGGCGAGAGGCGCTTGAGGCGCTGACCGCCGACTTGCGCCAACGAAATCAGCAGGCAGCCGCGCGGGCCGACGCCCTGCAGGCCGACCTGACCGAGGCCGAGGCCGCCCGCCTGACCGAAGCCGAGGCGGCGCGGGCCTTGCGCGAGCGTCTGCAAAGCGCCGATGCGGAATTGACGGCCATGACCCTGTCGCTGGAAGAAAGTCGCAAGCGCGCCGAAGAGACGCTGACCCTGCTGGCCGCGGCCGAGGCCGCGCGGGACCAGGCCACGGCCCAAGCCCAACGCACGGTGACCGAGGCCGAACGCCAGGCCGGTCTGCTGGCGGCGGCCCAGGCGGCCCTGGCCGAGCAGCAGGGCCTAGCCGAGGAGGGGCAGCGGCGGGTGGCTCTGCTGAACGAACAGGTCGCCTCGCTGAATGCGCAGCTGGGGTCGTTGCAGGCGCTTCTGGACGCGGCGGGCGACGAACAGCAGCAGGCCGAGGTTCGGGTCGAGGATCTCGGTCGCCAGTTGAACGCCGCGCTGCTGCGCGCGGCCGAGGAAAAGGACCGCCGCCTGGCGCTGGAAGAACAGGCCCGCCAGCGGGCCGAGGACGAGGTGCGCGACCTGGCCCGCTATCGCTCGGAATTCTTTGGCCGGCTGTCGCAGATCCTGTCGGGCCGCGAAGGCGTCCAGGTCGTGGGCGACCGCTTCGTCTTTCAGTCCGAGGTTCTGTTCGCTCCGGGCGAGGCGACGCTGTCGGAGGCGGGCCGGGGCCAGGTGGCCCGCGTCGCCCGGATGCTGTCCGAGATTTCCGGCGACATCCCGCCCGAGATCGACTGGATCATCCGCGTGGACGGCCATACCGACAGCACGCGGCTATCAGGAACGGGCCGCTATCGCGACAACTGGGAACTCAGCCAGGCCCGCGCCCTAGCGGTCGTGCGTTACATGATCGACGACCTGGGCTTTCCGTCGAACCGGCTGGCCGCGACCGGTTTTGCCGATACGCGGCCGGTTGCCCAAGGCGATTCGCCTGATGCTCTGGCCGCGAATCGCCGCATCGAACTGAAGCTGACGGAACGCTGAAATCAGATCTGATCGGCCTGCCGCCCATCGGGCACGCCCGCCAGCCGCTTCAGATGCGCCTCGATTTCCGAATTCACTTCGGCCCCCACCAGCACGACGGTCGAGGCGAACCACAGCCACATCATCAGCGCGATCACCGCACCCAGAGAGCCGTAGGTTTCGTTGTAGTTGGCGAAGTTGGCCGCATACCAGCTGAACAGGATCGAGGTCAGCACCAGCCCGACCGCCGCGATCACCGCGCCCGGCGAAATCCACCGCCACCGCGAATCGGGCGCGTCCGGCCCCCACCGATACAGCGCCGCCAGCGCCAGGATCAGCACGGCGAACATGATCGGCCAGCGGATCAGTCCCACCAGAACGCTGGTCGAGGGCGTCATGGGCAGCATCTGCAACAGGATCGGGATCACCGCGATGACGCCCAGCATCAGGATGATCAGCACCAGCCCGCCCAGCGTGAATGCCATGGACACCAGGTTCAGCTTGACGAAGCCCCGCGTCTCGGACTGGAAGAACGCGACGTTCAGCGCCGACAGCAGCGCCTTCATCCCGCCATTGGCGGAATAGAACGCCACCAGAAGCCCGACGATCCCCGCCAGCGACAGGGCCGTTCCGGGCGACGAGGTGATCGCCTGGACCTGGTCGCGGATGATGCCAAGCGCCCCCTGCGGCAGGAAGCTTTCCAGCATGTCCAGATGACCCGCAATCGTGGCGGGATCGGCCACAAGCCCATAAATCGACACAAAGGCGGTCAATGCCGGAAACAGGGACAGAAGGCCGAAAAAGGTGATGCCCCCGGCCACGGCCGTCACCCGGTCGGCGCCGATCTGCGTCAAGGTGGCCTTTGCGATGGCCCAGATGTCGGCCATGCCCAAGTCACGCAACCCGACCTCGCGCTTTGGCGTGGCGGCGAGGCGTGTCTTGGGGACGGCAGCGCCATTCCCAGCCTTCATGCCGAACCGCTGGCGCGTCCGGTCGTCCAGATCGCCGAACAGAGCGTCAAGAACGCCGGGCGTACCGCTTTTCATCGCTGCCTCCGCCTTACAGCCGGTGAGTGCGGTCGTCGTCATGAGGACGGCGCGGTTCCTGGGGATTGTCGCCGCGCAGCGCAGAGCGCAGCTGATCGGCCGCCCCGGCGAATTCCTGGACGATCCCGGTTGCCTGCCCCGCGACCCCACGGAACGATTCGACCGCCACCGCCAGGGATTTCGCCACGCCTTCCAGACCCTGAGACAGCCTGGTCGAGGTCTCGATCAGGCTTTCCGCGAAGTTTTCCTTTTTGCGACGAGGGGCAGCGGGCGCGGGGCGACGACGCGCAGCCTCGGCCCGCAGGCGGGCGACCTCCTGCCGGTCCTCTCGGTCCTGGTCGCGGACACGACGGCGCATCGCCTCGCGTTCCTCCTCGTCCAGCCGGGCAAAGCGCGGCGCCGCGTGGTCGCGGCGGGCGTGATGGGGCGGGCGCGGCCCCTCATTATCCGAGATGGCCTCGGCGATCTTGCGGATGGCGAAGATGGCCGCCGCCGTTCCGCCCGCGACGCCAAGCGCCACCCCGCCCCACAATGCGATCTTGGCGCCGGTCGACGGGGCCGGATAGGACGAACGCCCGTCCGGCGACACACGGCCTGACGGGATCACCCGGCGGGACTGCGAGGCGTGGTGGCCGGTGGGAACGGGGCGCGGGCCGAAACGGGTCTGGCTGGTGCGGTCGGCCTCGGTCATGGGGCGGTCGTCCTGGTTGAAGTCGTCTGGGGTGGGGGTCATTTCTGCTCTCCGGCATGATCGGATCGGTTCGTTTCCTCAACAGCTTGCGCGGCTGGAATGTTCCCGGACACCGCACGGCGCAATCGAAAACTTGCCCCCGCGTCACGGCCCCGCTATGCCCGCCCCACCAGAACAAGAGGCCCGCCATGATCCCGCGCTATGCCCGCTCCGAAATGACCGCCATCTGGTCGCCCGAGACCCGATTCCGCATCTGGTTCGAGATCGAGGCTCATGCCTGCGACGCCCAGGCCGACCTGGGCGTGATCCCGCGAGAAAACGCCGAGGCCGTCTGGCGCGCCAAGGACGTCGAATTCGACGTGGCCCGCATCGACGAGATCGAGGCCGTCACCAAGCATGACGTGATCGCCTTCCTGACCCACCTGGCCGAACATGTCGGCGCCGACGAAGCGCGCTTCGTCCATCAGGGCATGACCAGCAGCGATGTGCTGGATACCACGCTGAACGTCCAGCTTGTCCGCGCCGCCGACATCCTGCTGGCGGATCTGGACCGCGTGCTGGCGGCGTTGAAACGCCGGGCCTATGAACACAAGGACACGGTGCGCATCGGCCGCAGCCACGGCATCCATGCCGAACCCACCACCATGGGCCTGACCTTCGCGCGCTTTTACGCCGAAATGGACCGTAACCGGAGCCGCTTGGAAAAAGCCCGGTGGGAGGTCGCGACCGGCGCGATTTCCGGCGCGGTCGGCACCTTCGCCAATATCGACCCGGCGGTCGAGGAACATGTCTGCGCGAAACTCGGCCTGCGCCCCGAGCCGATTTCGACGCAGGTGATCCCGCGCGACCGCCACGCGATGTTCTTCGCCACGCTGGGCGTGATCGCCTCCAGCATCGAAAACATCGCCATCGAGATCCGCCACATGCAGCGGACCGAGGTTCTGGAGGCCGAGGAATTCTTCAGCCCCGGCCAGAAGGGATCGTCGGCGATGCCCCACAAGCGCAACCCGGTCCTGACCGAGAACCTGACCGGCCTCGCCCGGCTGGTGCGCATGGCTGTCGTCCCGGCGATGGAAAACGTGGCGCTGTGGCACGAACGCGACATCAGCCATTCCTCGGTCGAACGGGGCATCGCGCCGGATGCGACGATCACGCTGGATTTCGCGTTGAACCGGCTGGCGGGGGTGATCGACAAGCTGGTGGTCTATCCCGACAACATGCTGAAGAACATGAACAAGTTCAAAGGTCTGGTGATGTCGCAGCGGGTCTTGCTGGCGCTGACCCAGGCGGGCGTCTCGCGCGAGGACAGCTATCGCCTGGTGCAAAGAAACGCCATGAAGGTTTGGGAACAAGGCGCTGATTTCAAGACGGAATTGCTGGCCGATCCCGAAGTGACGGCGGCCCTGACCCTGGCCCAGATCGAGGAGAAGTTCGACCTGGGCTATCATACCAAGCATGTCGACACGATCTTCCGGCGCGTGTTCGAAGACGGCCAGAAATAGCCCGCGCGTAAACCGGATGTTAGGGAAGCCCTGCCAGATTGGCCGCAAGGACGGTCGATCAGGTGGGGCCATGACGATGCAAACGGGACTGAATCAGCGGCAAAAGGCGGCGGTGATCGTACGGCTGCTGCTGGATGACGAATCGGCATCGGGCCTGTCGCGGCTGGACAGCGAAAGCCAGACCCTGCTGGCCGAGGAAATGGCGGGCATGGAACTGATCGACCGCCAAACCCGCGACGCCATCATCACCGAATTCTGCGACAGCCTGGAAGCGGTCGGCGTGACCTTTCCGGGCGATCTGGACGGAACCCTGGCGATGCTGGGCGCGCAACTGTCCGAAGACAGCACTGATCGGCTGCGCCGCCGCGCGGCGGTATCCGGGCGGGGCGATCCCTGGCCCCGCATCGCCGCCCTGCCCGCCCAGGCCCTCGCATCGCTTGCCAAGACCGAGGCGGTCGAGATGGTGGCCCTGATGCTGTCGAAGCTGCCGGTGGAGCGCGCGTCCGAACTGTTCGTCGGCCTGCCCCGCGAACGGGCGCGGGCCGTGGCGCAGGCCATGTCCATGACGGCGGGCGTCACGCCCGAATCGCTGCACCGGGTCGGCCTGATCCTGCTTCAGGCGGCCGAGGCTTTGCCCCGGCCCGCGATTGCGACCCCCGCGACGGACCGGATGGGCGCGATCCTGAACTTTGCCACCGCCGACCTGCGTGACGATGTGCTGAACAGCCTCGACAGCCACGACGCCGACTTCGCCGGGAACGTGCGCAAGGCGATCTTCATCTTCGCGCATATCCCCGCGCGCGTCCTGCCCCGCGACATCCCTCGCGTCGTCCGCGAGGTCGAGCAGCCGGTCCTGGTCCGCGCCCTGTCCGCCAGCGGCGAGGCCGAGGCCGCAGCGGCCGAATTCATCCTGTCGAACCTGTCGCAGCGCATGTCCGACGGCCTGCGTGAGGAACGCAACGAACTGGGCAAGGTCCGCGCCTCCGAGATCGAGGAAGCGATGACCGAGGTCGTCAGCGCCATCCGCCGCCTTGAGGAAGCCGGAGAAATCACCCTGGTCCTGCCGCAGGACGAGGATGACTGAACCGGCTTGCGCAGCAGATTCCAACGACCGATAAGACGCGCATGACGAACGCGATCGCCACAGCCCTTCTGGTCCTGGTGCTGGGCCTGTTCGTCGCGGACCACCTGTGGCTGCACCGGGATTTGCCGCTGCTGGCGGCGCGGTCGATGGACGATCTGATCGAACATCTCAGCTTCTGGCGCTAACATCGCAGGCGGGACCATACCCAGGTCAGACAGGTTCCACAGGGCATTTGCATCAGCCGGGACAGCACGATACGAGGGGCGCAACGTCACTTGGTCGGGAGAGAGAACCATGGCTGTCAAAGTTGCGATCAACGGTTTCGGGCGCATCGGGCGCAATGTGCTGCGCGCCATCATCGAATCGGGGCGCACCGATATCGAGGTCGTCGCGATCAACGATCTTGGCCCCGTCGAAACCAACGCGCATCTGCTGCGCTATGACAGCGTGCATGGCCGGTTCCCGGCCCAGGTCACCGTCAGCGGCGATTCCATCGACGTGGGACGCGGCCCGATCAAGGTGACGGCGATCCGCAACCCCGCCGACCTGCCCTGGGGCGACATCGACGTGATCATGGAATGCACCGGTATCTTCACGTCCAAGGACAAGGTCCAGCCGCACCTGTCGACCGGCGCCAAGCGCGTGCTGATCTCGGCCCCCGGCGACAATGCCGACAAGACCATCGTCTTCGGCGTGAACGACGACACGCTGACCGCCGACGACCTGGTGGTGTCCAACGCAAGCTGCACCACCAACTGCCTGTCGCCCGTGGCCAAGGTGCTGAACGACAGCATCGGCATCGCCAAGGGCTTCATGACCACGATCCACAGCTATACCGGCGACCAGCCGACGCTGGACACGATGCACAAGGATCTGTACCGCGCCCGCGCCGCCGCCCTGTCGATGATCCCGACCTCGACCGGCGCCGCCAAGGCCGTGGGCCTGGTGCTGCCGGAACTGAAGGGCAAGCTGGACGGGGTGGCGATCCGCGTCCCCACCCCCAACGTCTCGGTCGTGGACCTGGTGTTCGAGGCCGCGCGCGACACCTCGGTCGAGGAAATCAACGCCGCGATCAAGGCGGCGGCGGACGGCCCGATGAAGGGCATCCTGGGCTACACCGAGGAAAAGCTGGTATCCTCGGACTTCAACCACGACCCGCATTCGTCGGTCTTCCACATGGACCAGACCAAGGTGATGGAAGGCCGCCTGTGCCGCATCCTGACCTGGTACGACAACGAATGGGGCTTCTCGAACCGCATGTCCGACACGGCGGTTGCAATGGGCAAGCTGATCTGACACTTGCGGCGGCGGGATCGTCCCGCCGCCCCATCAGGCCGGATAGATCATCCGTGCCGACATTCCGCCATCGACGATGAACCGTTGGCCGGTGATGAAGCCGGCCTGATCCGACGCAAGATAGGCGACCAGTCCTGCAATATCCTGCGGATCGCCGACCCGGCCAACCGGATGCTGCGCCTTTTCCACCTTCGAATGATGCGGTTCGATGCGATTTGCCCGCTTCTGATAGGCCGCCGTCTCGATCCAGCCCGGCAGGATGCTGTTCACCCGCACCTGGGGCCCCAGGCTGACCGCAAGCGCATGAGACAGGGCCAGCAGCGCCCCTTTCGAGGCCGCATAGCTTTCGGTATCCGCTTCCGACTGCAAGGCGCGCGTCGAGGACATCAGGATGATCGAGCCGCGCGCCGCCCGCAACAGCGGCACGGCGGCGCGCACCGTCAGGAACGCGCCCGTGACGTGGCTGTCCAGCATCCGCTGCCAATCGCCCAACGACAGTTCCTCGATCGGGCCGTTCTGGGGATCGGCGATGCCGGCATTCGACACCAGCAGATCCAGCCCGGCGCCGTCCAGCCAGTCCCGGATCCGGGCAAAACCTTCCTGCACCTCAGCCTCGTCCGCGACATCGACCGTCAGGGCCAGCAGGCTGGAGTCGCGCGCCTGCATTTCGGCCACAGCCTCATCGTCGAGGTCGAACAGCGCGACGCGCCAGCCGTCCGCTGTTAACCCTTCAACGATGCCTCTGCCGATGCCCTGCGCGCCGCCGGTGATGAGTGCCGTCTTCATGTCGTTCCCCGCTGTAAGCATGGGAAACGGCGGCATTCGGGAATCGTTCCCTCAGCGGACCTTGGTCAGGCGGCGCGAATTGGCGCGCGTCCGCTTGCCATAGGGGCGCAGCGCGGCGGACATCACGCGCTCCGCGCTTGCACCCCGACCTGCGGCCTGGGCCATCGCGAACAACGACTCCGTCGCTGCGGCCTGTTTTTCGGCGACCATGCGAAAGGGTTCCCCCGGCGCCTGGGTCATGATCCCCATCATGCCCGCCGTGCGCAGGCCGATCACCATCTGCGCCTCGATGGCCATTCGGACGAATTGCGCCCACAGTCGGACGGGATTCTTGGGCATCATCGCAAACATGAGGTCATCCTTTGGATCATCCGGTCAATCTGATGGCCCGCCGGGATCGGCGCAAGCCCGACTTTGCGACAATGTGGACTGCATTTTACGCATGGCCGCTTGGCAACCCTGCCCTGCCATGTATAGAGGCAGGCCATGACCGACAGCATCACCCTTCGCCGCCCCGACGACTGGCATCTGCACCTGCGCGACGGCGCGATGCTGGCGGCGGTCGCGCCCCATTCGGCGGGCTTCGGCCGCGCCATCATCATGCCGAACCTGGTGCCGCCCGTGGTGACGGGCACCCAGGCCGCCGCCTATCGCGAACGGATCCTGGCCGCGCTGCCCAAAGGCGCCGCGTTGCAGCCGCAGATGACGCTGTATCTGACGGACGCGACCGACCCCGCCGATGTGGTCTCTGCCTTTCGCGACGGCATCATCCGTGCGGTCAAGCTGTATCCCGCGGGCGCGACCACGAATTCCGCCAGCGGCGTCACCGATTTCGACCGCGTCCAGCCGGTGCTGGAGGCGATGGCCGAGGCCGGCGTGACGCTGTGCGTCCATGGCGAGGTGACCGACCCCGCCGTGGATATCTTCGACCGCGAGGCCGTGTTCATCGACCGCGTGCTGGACCCGCTGCGCCGCCGCACCCCCGGCCTGCGCGTGGTGATGGAGCATATCACCACCAGCGACGGCGTGGACTATGCGCGCGCGGGTGGCGACGATCTGGCCGCGACGATCACCACGCATCACCTGGTCATCAACCGCAACGCCATCCTGGCTGGCGGCATCCGCCCGCATTACTACTGCCTGCCTGTCGCCAAGCGCGAATCGCACCGCCTGGCGCTGCGCGAGGCGGCGACCGGCGGCGAGGCGCGGTTCTTCCTGGGCACCGACAGCGCGCCGCATCCCGACAGCGCCAAGCTGCAACCCTGCGGCTGCGCGGGCTGCTTCACCGCGCCGAACACCATGTCGATCCTGGCCCATGTGTTCGAGGAGGACGGCGCCCTGGACAGGCTGGAAGCCTTTGCCAGCCTGAACGGCGCGGCCTTCTATCGCCTGCCGCCGAACGACGACCGGATCACGCTGGTCAGGCGCGACACGCCCGCCGCCTACCCTGCACAGATCGAGGCTGGCGGGGAAACCGTGACCGTCTTCGACCCCGGCTTCCCGCTTTTCTGGCATCTGGAGGATTGATGAGCCTGACCTTTCCCACGCGCGAGGAAATCGCCCGCCTGTCCGCCCGGATGCTGCTGGAAATCAAGGCCGTCGATTTCAATGCGGCTCAGCCCTTCACCTATGCCTCGGGTCTCAAGGGGCCGACCTATGTGGACTGCCGCCGGATCATCAGCTTTCCGCGCGTGCGCGCCACGCTGATGGATTTCATGGCCGCGACCGTTCTGCGCGACGCCGGCTTCGAGGCTTTCGACAACGTGGCGGGCGGTGAGACCGCGGGCATTCCCTTCGGCGCCATGGTCGCCGAACGGCTGGGTCTGCCGATGACATATGTGCGCAAGAAGCCGAAAGGCTACGGCCGCAACGCCCGGATCGAAGGCGTCATGACCGAGGGCCAGCGCGTCCTGCTGGTCGAGGATCTGACCACCGACGGCGGCAGCAAGCTGTCCTTCGTCGATGCGATTCGCGACACCGGCGCGACCTGCGCGCATACGGCGGTGATCTTCTATTACGGCATCTTCCCGGAAACGACGCAGCGGCTGGCCGATCACGGCGTCACGCTGCACCACCTCTGCACCTGGTGGGACGTGCTGGCCGAGGCCAAGGCGCAGGCCGCCTTCGACAGCGCCACCCTGGCCGAGGTCGAGACCTTCCTGACCGACCCGCGCGCCTGGCAGGCCGCGAACGCCTGACTTGTCCACAGGCCGTCCACAGATCGGCCCCCGAAAATCCCGCCGCACGGCGTTCCCCGCGCGGCGCATCGGGTGTAGAACAGTGGGATAAGAAGAAAGGGGCAGCCCATGACCAACCTGCGCGCAATCATCCCAGGCCAACCCGTCGGCGCCGAGGACACCCCCTCGATCCCCTTTTCGCTGGAAGCCGAACAACAGCTTCTGGGCGCTCTGCTGACCAACAACGACGTGTTCGACCGGGTCAGCCAGATCATCAAGCCTGACCATTTCTATCACCCCGTCCATGCCCGCATCTTCGAGATCTGTTCCGAACGGATCCGCAAGAATGCCCTGGCCAGCCCGGTCACCATCAAGGCCTTCCTGGAACATGACGAGGGGCTGAAGGAACTGGGGGGGGCGCCCTATCTGGCGCGCATGGCCGGGGCCGC
Organism: Paracoccus sp. 22332; assembly: GCF_052045125.1. Classification (NCBI taxonomy): domain Bacteria; kingdom Pseudomonadati; phylum Pseudomonadota; class Alphaproteobacteria; order Rhodobacterales; family Paracoccaceae; genus Paracoccus; species Paracoccus sp. 22332. Next base: position 2,142 of record NZ_JBQEOI010000006.1, on the reverse strand, counting down.
GATCAGCGCCTATGCCGCGCGCGATTATGCCCAGATGATTCGCGAATTCGCGCTGCGCCGCGAATTGATCCAACTGGGCCAGGACATCGCCGCCCGCGCCGCGACCGTCGAGGTCGGCGACGAGGCCGAGGAACAGATCAAGGCCGCCGAACAGACGCTGTACAAATTGGGCGAGGCCGGGACGGCCGAACGCGGCTTCCAGTCCTTCCTCAAGGCCGTGACCGGCGCGGTCCAGGCCGCGAATGCCGCCTATCAGCGCGACGGCAAGCTGTCGGGGATCTCGACCGGGCTGGTCGACCTGGACGGCAAGATGGGGGGGCTGAACAACTCGGACCTGATCATCCTGGCCGGACGTCCATCGATGGGGAAAACCTCGCTGGCGACCAACATCGCCTTCAACATCGCCAAGGCCCACAAGACCGGGGAACGCCCGGACGGCACCATCGGCACCATCGAAGGCGGCGTGGTCGGCTTTTTCAGCCTGGAAATGTCGGCCGAACAGCTTGCCGCCCGGATCCTGTCCGAAGCGGCCGAGGTGCCCAGCGAACGCATCCGCAGCGGCAACATGGACGAGGCCGAGTTCCGCCGCTTCGTCGAGGCCGCCCATGCCTTGCAGAACTGCCCGCTTTACATCGACGACACCCCGGCTTTGCCGATCAACCAGCTTGCCGCGCGCGCGCGCAAGCTGAAGCGGACCCATGGCCTGGACGTGCTGATGGTCGACTATCTTCAGCTTCTGAAGGCCGCGTCCGCCAAGGACAGCCGCGTGAACGAAGTGTCCGAGATCACCCAGGGCCTGAAGGCTGTCGCCAAGGAACTGAACATCCCGGTCATCGCCCTGTCGCAGCTGTCGCGGCAGGTGGAAAACCGCGAAGACAAGCGCCCGCAACTGTCGGATCTGCGCGAATCCGGGTCGATCGAACAGGACGCCGACATCGTGATGTTCGTGTTCCGCGAGGAATATTACAAGGAACGCGAAAAGCCCTCGGACAGCGACCTGGACGCGATGGCCAAGTGGCAGCAGGTGATGGAGCAATGCCACGGCAAGGCCGAGGTGATCCTGGGCAAGCAGCGGCACGGCCCCATCGGCACGGTCGAGCTGTCCTTCGAGGGCCAGTTCACCCGCTTCGGCAACCTGGCGAAGGACCGGCAATCGCAATGGGATTAGCCCGGATGATCGCATGGTGATCTGACTGGGACGGCGGCCTCTTCCCCGGGGCATTCTCTGTCCGCGGGTTGCACCAGACTGGCTGGCGCCGGGCCCCAGGAATGGGGGAGAGACCACCTGGAGAGCAACACGTCATCGGGCTGGACGTCCATAAGGCGTCGATCTCTGTTGCCGTTGCGCGTGGCGGGTGAGGCGGTGCGTTTCGGCACCGGGGCTCCGTCCCGAACCGGCCCGATCACATCCGCAAGCTGGTGGAAAAGCTGGCCGCGGGCGGGGCGCGGCGGCGGTTTTGCCAATGTGGACCTGTCCCGGTTTTGCTCCGATCAGGTGCTGATGTTAAGCGGCCCTTTGCTCGAAGGCCACGGGTGATTTCCAGCCGAGGGCTGAGTGTTTGCGGCGCGGGTTGTAGAAGCCATTGATGTATTCGAAGAGGGCGATCTCCACGTCGCGTCGGGTGTGCCAGTCGCGTCTCCAGACCAATTCTGCCTTCAGCGACTTGAAGAAGCTTTCGACGGCCGAATTATCATAGCAGTTGCCCTTGCCGCTCATTGATACTTTGAACCCGTTTTTGCGCAGAAGCTTCTGGTAGTCATGGGCGCAGTATTGCGCGCCGCGATCCGTGTGGTGAATACAGCCGGGTGGCGGGCGGCGCAGGGCAACGGCCATGTTCAACGCCCTGATCGCTAGATCCTGCTTCATCCGGTTGCTGATGGCCCACCCGATCACGCGCCTCGAGAACAGGTCGATGATGACGGCCAGATAAACCCAGCCTTCGCGGGTCCAGATGTAGGTGATGTCGCCCGCCCACTTCTGGTTCGGGGCACTCGCCGAAAAGTCCTGTTGCAAGAGGTTCGGCGCGATGTTGAAGGCGTGATCGCTGTCGGTGGTGCGCTTGAACTTCCGGCTGCGGATGATGCGAATGCCATTCTGGCGCATCAGACGGCCTACCCGGCGCTGTCCGACCCGCAGGCCCA